>DASZHQ010000169.1:0-47297 GCA_035937715.1 Steroidobacteraceae bacterium
TCTCCGCTTGCAGCGCCTGGTCGCGATGCTCCGTCGGCATGAGGCTGACGTCCTTGAAAAACGCCTGGAACAGTTGCTGCACCACCTGGCGGGCCTTTGAGGTCATGCGCAGCACCTTGTAGTGGCGATAGACGTGCTCGCGTAAGAATGCCTTGAGCTCCAGGTGCTCCTCGCGGCAGCCGTCGCTCAACATCGCCAGCGGCTGGGCATGTGCGCGTACCTCATCGATCGAGCGCGGCTGCACCTGCGCCAGTTGCGCCTGAGTGGCGCGGATGAAGTCGATGACGAGGTAGTTGATCATCCGCCGGATGGTCTCGTGCACCACTCGCCGTTCACTCAGTTCAGGGTATCGGGCCACGACTGCGTCGAGCTGACGCCGGAACAAGCTCACCTTGCGCAACGCCGCCAGGTCGAGCAGCTGCGCCCGGATGCCATCGTCCACGTCGTGATTGTTGTAGGCGATCTCATCGGCGAGGTTGGCGATCTGCGCTTCGAGCCCCGGCTGACGGCGCTTGATGAAGCGCTCGCCGAGCTCGCCGAGCTCGCGCGCATGCCGCAGCGAGCAGTGCTTGAGAATCCCTTCGCGGCACTCGAAAGTGAGATTCAGCCCGCGAAAGTCCGCATAACGCTCCTCGAGCTCGTCCACAACCCGCAGCGACTGCAGATTGTGCTCGAAGCCGCCGTACTCGCGCATGCACTCGTTGAGCGCATCCTGCCCGGCATGCCCGAAGGGAGTGTGGCCGAGGTCGTGGGCGAGGCAGATCGCTTCCGTCAGCGCCTCGTTCAAACCGAGAGCGAGCGCCACCGAGCGGGCGATCTGGGCCACCTCGATCGAATGCGTCACGCGCGTGCGGTACAGATCGCCTTCGTGATTGACGAACACTTGCGTCTTGTAGACCAGCCGCCGGAACGCGTTTGAATGGATGATGCGGTCGCGATCGCGCTGGAACTCCCCGCGAAACTCCGGCTTGGGTTCCCGATAGCGCCGACCGCGGGAAGCGGCGTCGTGCGCGGCGTAGGGCGCAAGCACGGCGGCCGTTGCGTACACGTCGTTCACGGCGCTCAACCGAAATGCGCCGCGAGCGTACGGTCAAGCGCCGCAGGGGGGAAGTCCGCACTCACCAGCGCCTCACCGATCCGCCGCAGCAGCACCAGGCGCAGCCGCCCGCTCAGCACCTTCTTGTCGATGCGCATGTGATCGAGCGCTGTCTCGGGGCGCACCGAGGCGATCCGGGTCGGCAGACCGGCACGCTCGATGAGCCGCCGCACTCGCTCGCTGTCCGCGGCAGGGAGAAGCCCGCACTGCTGCGACATGGCGGCCGCCATGACCAGTCCCGCACCCACCGCTTCTCCGTGCAGCCACTCCTTGTAAGCGGTGGCCGACTCGATGGCATGCCCGAAGCTGTGACCGAGATTGAGCAGGGCGCGCTCGCTCTGCTCGCGCTCGTCGCGGCCGACGACCGCGGCCTTGATCTCGCACGAGCGGCGGATGACATGCGAGAGTGCGGTCGCATCGCCCGCCAGCAGCGCCTCCAGGTGCGCCTCAAGCCAGGCGAAGAGCTCCGCGTCGCAGATCAGCGCGTACTTGATCACCTCGGCAAGGCCCGCGCGCCGCTCCCGCGGCGGCAGCGTGGCGAGCGTGCCGGTATCGATCACCACGAGGACGGGCTGGTAGAACGCCCCGATCAGGTTCTTGCCGCCCGGGTGATTGACGCCGGTCTTGCCGCCCACCGCCGAGTCCACCTGCGCGAGCAGCGTCGTCGGCAGCTGCACGAACCCGACGCCGCGCTGGTAGCAGGCGGCGGCAAACCCCGCGAGGTCGCCGACCACCCCGCCGCCGAGGGCGAGCACGGCACAGTCACGCCCGAAGCGGTTGGCGACCAGCACATCCAGCACCCGGGAGGCGTTGGCGAGCGTCTTGTGCGCCTCGCCGTCCGGCAGGATCACTTCGACGACGCGCCGCTCGCCCAGGCTGCGGGTGAGCGTGGGCAGGTACAGCGGCGCGACGGTGGTATTACTGACAATGAGCACGTCACGCGCGGGCAGGTGCTGCCGAAACACCTCCGCTCGTCCAAGCAGGCCGGCATCGATCAGGATCGGATAGCTGCGGGTTCCGAGTTCGACGTTCAGGGTGTCCACGTGCGCGTGCGGCGCCTGACAAGCGGAAGCGCCGCGCGCGCCCAGTATACGTGAGGGCCCCGCAAGGCACGCCCGCGGCCGCCACGCCGGTGCACGCCCTGCCAGCTGAGTAGGGCTCAGGGACCGCCGCGCGCGCTGGCGAGCTCGCGCAGGATCTCTTCGGCCACGCTATGGACACGCCGTCCGTCGGTCGACACCACGAGGTCGGCGATCTCGCTGTAGAGCGGCGCGCGTGCATTCATCAGCTGCCCGAGGCGGCTCGAGGCATCGCCGGCGGCGAGCAGGGGGCGGTGCCGGCCGTGCCGCACGCGGTCGGCCTGCTGGGCCACCGAGGTTTCGAGGTACACCACGCAGCCGCGCTCGGCGAGGTGGCGGCGATTTTCCGGCAGCAGCACCGCGCCACCCCCGGTGGCGAGCACGATGCCCGGAAGTAGAGTGAGGGCCTCGATCGCCTCACGCTCGCGCTGGCGAAAGCCCGCCTCGCCCTCTTTCTCGAAAATGAACGGGATATCGACGCCGGTGCGTCGCTCGATCTCGGCGTCGCTGTCGTGGAAGGGCAGGTGCAGCGTGCGCGCCAGATGACGGCCGACGGCCGTCTTGCCCGAGCCCATCGGCCCGATGAGGAATACGCTGGTCCTGCCGCGCATGCGTGCGCACAGGATACCCAAATAGCGGCAATCCCAAAAAAAGATGCGGCCGCCCGCAGGCGGCCGCACTCATCATCCCAGAAGGGCCCGGCGTCAGTTATAGACGTTCACGCCCTCGCGCACGATCTTCGGGGTAATGAAGATCATCAGTTCGTCCTTGTTGTTCTGGTGGTTGGTGCTCTTGAACAGGTGTCCGAGCACCGGGATGTCGCCCAGGAAAGGCACCTTGGTG
This sequence comes from Steroidobacteraceae bacterium, assembly GCA_035937715.1. Classification (GTDB taxonomy): domain Bacteria; phylum Pseudomonadota; class Gammaproteobacteria; order Steroidobacterales; family Steroidobacteraceae; genus 13-2-20CM-66-19. The sequence continues at coordinate 3,019 of DASZHQ010000169.1, forward strand.
TCATCCTCGCGATTGGTGGTCTGCAGGATGCCGCCGAGCACCACCGTCTGCCCGTCGTTGACCAGCACCTGGGTCGCGATCTCGCGCGTGTTGATCGAGGGCACGTTTACCCCGCCCGAGGCCACTACCACCTGGCCGACGTTGTCGTCCCTGACGTCGAGGTCGAGGATGACGCGATTGTCGGGAGTGATATGCGGGGTCACCTTGAGCGAGAGCACCGCTTTCTTGAACTGAATAGTGGTCGCGCCGCTGGAGGCCGACTGCTGGTAGGGAATTTCCACGCCCTGCTCGATGGTCGCCTCTTTCTGGTTGGCGGTGATGACGCGCGGCGATGCGATGATGTCGGCTTCCGTCTCCGCCTGCGCCGCCGACAACTCGAGGTCGACGATGAAGTTGTTGCCGAGGATGCCGAAGGCGAAGGTACCGGCAGGATTGCTGACCGGCAGATTCACGTTGTAGCGGTTCGCGGCGGTCGTGCCCGTCGGGGTCGAGACCGGGAACGGCCCCTTGCCGCCGTTCACGTTGGTGATGGCCGAGCCGATGATCTGGTCGGTGCCGGCGACGTTGCCGGTCGTGGTCACGATGCCGTTGCGGCCGTTCCTCTGCACGTTGGTCCAGCCGAACACCGCGCCGAGCTGGCGCTGGAAGTCGCTGTTCACGATGACGATGCGCGCTTCGATGAGCACCTGGCGCACCGGGATGTCGAGGGTCGCTACCAGCCGGCGCACGTCCGCCAGTCGTTCCGGCGTGTCCTGCAGCAGCAGCGTGTTGGTGCGCTCATCGACCGCCACGCTGCCGCGCGTGGACAGCAGCGAGTTGGTCTGCGTCTTGATGAGCGCCGCCATGTCCTGCGCCTTGGCGTAGTTCACCTGCAGGTACTCTGAGCGCAGCGGTGCGAGCTCAGCGACGTCCTTGCGCGCCGCGAGCTCCGCCTTCTCGCGGGCGGCGAGCTCGGCCTGCGGAGCGACGATGATCACATTGTCCTGGCGGCGCTTGTCCAGGCCCTTGGTGCGCAGCACGATGTCGAGCGCCTGATCCCACGGCACGTTCTGCAGCCGCAGCGTCACGTTGCCGCTCACCGAGTCGCTCACCACGATGTTCTGCCCACTGGCATCGGCCAGCAGCTGCAGCACCGCGCGCGTCTCGATGTCCTGGAAGTTCAGCGTGAGGCGCTCGCCGCTGTACACCGGTTTTTCGTCCCCGGCAGTCGCGGCCCGACGCTTCGGCGACACTTCCACCACGTACTGGTCGTCTGACTGGTAGGCGAGCTGCTCGTAGTCGCCGCTCGCAGTGATGGCGATACGCGAGCCGGCGCCGCTGCGGGTGACGTCGAAGCCGCTCACCGGAGTGCCGTAGTCGGTCGCGTCGTAGCGGCGTGCCAGGTTTGCCGGAACGCCGGCGTCGCTGAAGTCGACCACGATCTGGTTGCCGACCTGATGCAAATTGATATGGGTATGCGGATCGGAGAGCTTCACGATCACCCGGCCGGCGCCGTCGGTGCTGCGACGGAAGTCGATCGAGCGCAGCTCGCGCGTGCCGCCGCTGCCGCCTGCGGTACTGGCGGTCGCGGGAGCGGAAGCGGTGCCGGCGCCCGCAGCCCGCGCCGCGCCCAGCAGGACGATAATGTTGTTGCCCTCGACACGCGTGTCGTAGGGCACGAGCTTATCGAGGTTCAGCACCAGGCGCGTGCGATCCTTGGCCTCGGCCGCGAGGATGGTGTCGAGACCCGAGGTGTGCACGTCGATGCGCCGCGAGGGCAGCGCCAGCGTCGTGTTCGGCAGGTCGAAGGAGATGCGCGCCGGGTTGTCGATGGTGAACGACAATGGCTGCGGCGCCGGTGCCGACAGACGCATGGTGAGCTGCAGCTGCTGTCCCGGCAGGGGCTGCACGTCGATGGCTTGCAGCGCGGGTTGATCCGCGGCGAGCGCCGGTGCTCCGAGGAGCATCCCGAGTACTCCTGCGAGCACCAGCCAGGCGGCGGTGCCGAGGAGACGATTCATCAGGCTAGACGCTTGCATTCGTGAGAACTCCCTGCTGGACCCTTATTCGTTCAGACCGAGCGCGGCGGGGCGCTCCATGTACCCGCCGAGACTGTCCGGAACGATTTCAATGAGGCTGATCTTGGAGGGCGCGATGTCGATGATCTTGCCTTCCGCCTGTCCCATGTGGTTACCCGTGCTCACCCGATGCACCAGGCCGTCCTTGGTCTCCACCAGGCCGTACATCTGCTTGCCGAGACGCAGCGTGCCGACCATCTTCAGCGTGTCGAGCGAATACTGCTCGAGGAATTCCCGGTTGCGCTTGGAATCGGGGCGCACCCCTGCAAGTCCCGCCCCTGCGCCGGGGCTGCTCGGCAGAAATGGCGAGCGCATGTCGGTGGCCGCGTACAGGAAGGTCTCGTACGGCTTGATCTCCGGCAGCGGCTCGACGCGGCCGCCGGGCTCCTTCTTGGTGTCCTCGACGAAGCGCGCCAGTTCAGCGTCCGCACTCGAGCACGCGGTGAGTGCCGCATAGCCGGCCGCAACTGCCACGCACAGCAGCCGCAATCCGGGTCGGAAAATGGAGTCATTCATGTGTGAGGACCGCGATTGCATCGTTCATTGCCTCAAGCCCCAGGGCGGTGAGTGACTTCCTTCTTCTTCTTCTCCGCTTCGCTCGCAGCGATCTCTTCCTCGTCCATGTAACGGTAGGTCTTCGCCGTGAGTTCCAGCGACAGCTGGTCGTAGGCGTCCTTGTTGTCGGGTTTGATGTCGATGTCGTGCAGCGTGACGATGCGCGGGAGCGCTGCGATCCCGCTGACGAACTCCCCGAACTGGTGATAGCTGCCGCTCAGCCTGATCTTGATGGGCAGCTCCGCGTAAAAGTCCTTCTTCAGCTCAGGCACGGGCTGGAACAGCTTCTCCTGCAGCCCTGCGGCGAGGCCGGTCTGCGAGATGTCGATCAGCAGGCTCGGCACCTCGGTCTTGCCGGGGAGCTGGCGCAGCAGCGCACCGAAGGAGCGCTCGATGTCTTTCAGCTGCTGCTTGTACACCTCGAGATTGACGGCCTTGGAATGCTTGTCGCGGAATTCCTGGCGCAATTGCTGCTCTTCGGCCTGACGGCGCTGCAGCTCCGGGCGCTGCCCGTCCCAGATCAACAGGTAAACGCCCACGAGCGACAGCGTGAGGAACGCCAGCCCCACCGCGCCGGCGCGGATGGGCAGCGGCCAGCGGCCTGGCTCGCGCGGATCGAGCGATCGCAGCTCTTCGAGCAGGTTCATTGCCGCGCCCCCGTGCCAGCGATACTGGCTTTTCTGAGCTTGTTCTTGGCGGCGGCTGCGCCGTTATCGTCCCCGGCGACCGTCGTCACCTGATCGGCGGTGAGGGTGAAACTCGAGCCAGGGCCGGAGGTCTTGCTGGTCTGCACCACCTCGAGCTCGGGGTTGCGCAGCCACTGCGAGCCATCGAGGTTGCGCATGAAAGAGGAGACACGCGTGCTCGACTGGGCGACGCCTTCGAATTTCAGGCGCTTGTCGGTCTGCTTCACCGCGGTGAGGTACACCCCTTCCGGCAGCGTGCGCACGATCTCCTCGAACACGTGCACGATCTCCGGGCGCGAACGCTGCAGCTTCTCGATGATATCCATGCGCGCGATGAAGCGCTGCTTGGCGGTCTCGAGGTCGTTGATCTCCTCGATCTGCTTGTCGAGGGTCCTGATCTCCGCGCGCAGCTGATCGTTGCGGTGCTGCTGCGACTCGATCATCGAGCCGTACAGGAGGTAGGCGGCGAAGGAGGCGACACCGGCGGCGATCGCCGCCACGCCGAGCGCCACCAGGAACGCCAGCTTGCGGTCTTTGCGCTGGCCTTCGCGCCAGGGAAGCAGATTTATACGCGGCATATCAGTCAAAGCTCCGCAGTGCGAGGCCGCAGGCGGTCAGGAGCGCCGTGGCATCGCGTTGCACCGCCTGCGCCTTGGCGCGCGAGGACAGTTTCATCTGGCCGAGCGGGTCGCCTTTCTCGGCGGAGATGCCCACGCGGCTGGAAATCACTTCGGCGACCCCGGGGATGTTGGCGCAGCCGCCGCACACCAGGATCTTCTCGGGCTGCTCGCGCCCGGAGCCGGAGGCGAGATAGAACTGCAGCGAGCGGCTCACCTGCTGCGTCATGTCGTCGATGAACGGGTCGAGCACTTCCGACTGGTAGTTGCCGGGCAGCCCGCCTTCCTTCTTTGCGCGTCCCGCCTCCTCCATCGCGAGGCCGTAGGTGCGCATGATCTCCTCGGTGAGCTGCTGCCCGCCGAAGGCGAAATCGCGCGTATAAACCACTTTGAGGTTGCGAAGCACGCTGAAGGTGGTGCTGCTTGCGCCGAAGTCGACCACGGCGATGGCGCGGTCGATACCGCCGTCGGGCATCTGGTGCGTCATCAGCTTGCAGGCGTTCTCGAGCGCGAAGGCCTCGACATCCACGATGCGCGCAGCGAGGCCTGCCGCCTTGACCGCGGCCTGGCGCTGCTCGACGTTCTCGGTGCGCGTCGCCACCAACAGTACGTCGTTGCTCTCGGGATCTTTCTCGTTCGCTCCGAGCACCTCGAAGTCGTAGCTGACCTCGTCCATCGGGAAGGGGATGTACTGATCGGCCTGCATCTCCACCTGCGCTTCGAGCTCGCTCGAGCGCAGCGTGCGCGGCATCTGGATCACCTTGGTGATCGCTGCATCGCCCGAGATCGCCACTGCCACCTCACTGCTCTTCGCACCGGCGCGCTTCACCGCACGGCGGATCGCCTCTCCGACCGCCTCGGCGTCCACGATCGCCTTCTCGTTAATGGCGTTCTGAGGGGTGGGCTCCGCGGCATAGGCCTCGACCCGATACTGTCCCCCCGCCATGGCAAGCTCGATGAGCTTCACCGACGAGGTCGTTATATCGAGTCCCAGCAGTGGGCGGTACTTGCGCTGCAGAAGGAACATTTTTTATTTCCTTTTCAGGGCCTTGCGCCTGAAAGTGACCGCCCCGTATAAGCCTCAGAGACACTATATATCAGCGCACTGTTAAATTGAACGTGAGCAGTCTCACGGAACCGCACGCTCGCCGCCGGCACTCGGCCGGGAGTGCGGAAAGCGTCACGCGCGCCGTCGGGCGCGCCCGGGATCAACGAATGTGGCTTCGTCCTGTCCAAGCTTCAGTCACGGGGACGTGGAAAGCCTCGCCGAAGCGGGACCGGGCACGGGGGCTGCTGGATCGGTCGGGTCGAGCGTCGCTTCCGCGTCAGGCGCGTGGCCCGGGAAATCGGAGTGCGTTAACGTTCGAACCGGCAACCCCGCTGTCATAGGTACTTGCGTCCCGTAGACCGGAGGCTTTGCGTCCCCACCTTTCGGTGAGTTTGCCCAAGAATCGGCGGCTACTATGCATACCCCTCGCAGGGAGCGCAAGCAGAGGTAGATGGTTTCTGTGAAATGGAATTACTTTCGCGTATTCGCCATCCTCACCGGCAGTGTGATGTTCATCACACTTCTGGGGGCGTACGCACTCGCCTGCGGCTACGTGTACGTGCTGCCCTCGCTCCCCTCGATCGAAGCGATGCGCAACGTCGAACTGCAGGTGCCGCTGCGGGTGTACACGCGCAGCGGCGCGCTGATCGCGCAGATCGGTGAGCAGCGGCGCATCCCGGTCACCTACGAGCAAATCCCCGATCTCGTCAAGCACGCCTTCCTCGCCGCCGAGGACGAGCGCTTCTTCGAGCACCACGGCATCGACTACTTCGGCGTGGTGCGCGCGGTGCTGATCGACTTCATCTCCGGCGACAAGACCCAGGGCGCCAGCACCATCACCATGCAGGCCGCCCGCAACATGTTCCTGAATCTCGACAAGACCTATCGGCGCAAGCTCCAGGAGACCTTCGTCACCTACCGCATGGAGCACGAGTTCAGCAAGCAGGAGATCTTCGGTCTCTATCTCAACGTCATCTTCTTCGGGCAGCGCTCCTACGGCGTGGCGGCGGCCGCCGAGGCGTTCTTCGGCAAGCCGCTCGACAAGCTCGACGTCGCCGAGGCGGCCACCATCGCCGGCGTCCCCAAGGCACCCTCGCGCTATAACCCGATCGTGGACCCCGAGCTCGCCACGGCACGCCGCGCCTACGTGCTGCGACGCATGCGCGAGCTCGGCTACATCGATGCCGCCACGGCGGAAGCGGCCAACAAGGAGCCGATGCAGGCGCGCGCGCACGCGCCGCTCTATGAAGTCGAGGCACCGTATGTCGCCGAGATGGCGCGTCTGGAGCTGCGCCAGCGCTTCGGAGCGAACGTCGAAACCACCGGCTACAAGGTCTACACCACGATCGACGGGCGACTGCAGGCCGCGGCCAATCGCGCCGTGCGCGTCGGACTGATCGAGTACGACCGGCGGCACGGCTGGCGCGGGCCCGCGGGCCACGTCGATCTGCCCAGCCACGGCGAGCCGGACTACGATGATCTGGTCGACGAGTATGCCGCGATCGGCAACCTGTCGCCTGCGATCGTGACGGCGGTAGCCGAGAAGAGCGTGCGCGCCTACGTGAAAACTCTCGGGCCGGTGCAGATCGACTGGGACGGGCTCTCCTGGGCGCGCAAGCAGCTGCGCAACGATGCCCTGGGAGCGGCGCCAAAGGAGGCCGGCCAGGTGCTCAGCCGCGGCGATGTCATCTACGTGGTGGCCGACACCTCCGGTCACGCGCAGCTCGGGCAGATACCGGAGGCGCAGAGTGCGCTGGTGGCGCTCGACCCCAACGACGGCAGCATCGTCGCGCTGGTCGGCGGCTTCGACTACTTCACCAACAAGTACAACCGCGTGACGCAGGCGCGGCGCCTGCCGGGCTCGGGGTTCAAGCCCTTCCTGTACTCGGCGGCGCTCGAGAGCGGACTCACCCCCGCCACCGTGCTGCTCGATGCGCCCATCGTGCTCGAGAGCAGCGGCAGCGAGGACTCGTGGCGGCCGGAGAACTCCACGCGCGAGTTCGGCGGACCCACACGTCTGCGCGAAGCACTGGTGCGCTCGCGCAATCTCGTGTCGATCCGCGTGCTCAAGGAGATCGGCATACCCGCCGCCATCGACTACATCAGCCGCTTCGGCTTCGACCCCAAGACCATGCCGCGCGATCTCACGCTTGCGCTGGGCACGCTGGAAGCGACCCCGCTCGATATCGCCGCCGGTTACGCCGTGTTCGCGAACGGCGGCTATCGCGTCGCGCCCTATTTTATCGACCGCATCGAGGATGGCTCGGGCAAGGTGGTGTGGCGTGCCGCGCCGCGCATGGTATGCACGCAGTGCGAGACGGCCGAGCCGCAGCCCGCGGGCGGCGCCACCGCGGTGCGCATTTCTGACCCGGCGCGCCTGGAGGCGCGCTCCGACCCCGCCGCGGGGAGCGACGGGCCGGCCACTCACGGGGAGCCCGCGCCGCTGCCGCCTGCCGAGGTCGCCCCGCGCGTCATCAGTGCGCAGAATGCCTACCTGATGGCCGACATGCTGGCCGATGTCATCAAGCGTGGCACCGGGCGGCGCGCGCTCAGCCTCAATCGCGGCGACATCGCCGGCAAGACCGGCACGACGAATGAGGCCAAGGACACCTGGTTCAACGGTTTCACCAGGAATCTGGTCGCCACGGTGTGGGTGGGATTTGATCAGGAGCGCCCGCTCGGGGAAGCCGAGGAGGGCGCCCGCACTGCGCTGCCGATCTGGATCCAGTTCATGGGCGAGGTGTTGAAGGGCGTGCCGGAGCAGCAGCGTTCCATGCCCGATGGCCTGGTCACCTTGCGGGTCTCTCCGGCGACCGGCACGCTGGTCAGCGCCGAGAGTCCGGAGAGCGTCCCGGAGATGTTCATGGTGGATCACCTGCCGGCGGTGGACGAGAGGGGCTCGATGGCGCAGGGGCCGGAAGGCCAGGCGAGCAGCGAGCCGATCTTCTAGGGGCCAGACCCATGAAACGACACGCGACGCGCGCGGATAACCTGCGGCGTGCGCTGGCGCAGGAAGCCGCGCGCCTCATGGCCGAGCACGGCATCCGCGACTTCCTCATCGCCAAGCGCAAGGCGGCCGAGCGGCTCGGCGTCGTGGACGGTGCGGCGCTGCTGCCGAAGAACAGCGAGATCGAGAGCGCGCTCGCCGAATATCAGCGCCTGTTCGGCGGGCAGTCGTATCTTACGGCGCTGCACGCGCAGCGCCGCGCGGCGCTCTCGGCGATGCGCTACCTGCGCGAGTTCGAGCCGCGGCTGGTGGGTGCGGTGCTCTCGGGCACCGCGACACGGCACTCGGAGGTACAACTGCACCTGTTCGCCGACCGTGCCGAGGCGGTCACCCTCAAGCTCCTCGATCAGGGCATCCGCCACGAAGTCACCGAGAAGCGCGTCAGGTTCAACGCCGAGCAGGTGCGCGCCTTTCCCGGCGTGCGTTTCGAGATGGACGAGCAGTCGATCGAGGCGACCGTGTTTCCGACTGACGGCATCCGCCAGGCGCCGGTGAGTCCGGTGGACGGGCGGCCGATGCGGCGCGCCAGCGCCTTCGAGGTGGAGGCGCTGCTCGAGCCCGGCCCAGGAAATTGAGCAGCAGGGGAACGTAATCGAATGCCCATACCGACGGAACCCATTGGCAGCATTCCGCGGCCGTTGAAACTGCTGGACGCGATCGGCGCGTGCGGCGATGGCATGGATCCCAGGCTGGATCCCTTGTACGAAGAGGCTACGCGCGACACCATTGAAAAGCTCGAGGCCACCGGCTCCCCGGTCATCACCGATGGCGAGCAGAGGAAGTATCACAATTTCTGGACCTACAGTGTCCAGGGACTGAAGAACACCAGTCCTGACGGATTCAAGATCCCGTTCTCCGCCGGCCACACGCGCCGCATGTTGCGTTTGACCGCCGAGCCCTTCCGCTACAAGCGTTACGCGGACCAGTATCTGGATAGTGCACTTCGCTACGCGCACGTCCCGCTCAAGCAGGCGGTGATTTCCCCCTCGGCACTGAGCCTCATGTACCCGGCCGAAGGAATCTCCGGCTATCCGCGCGAGCAGTTCATCGAGGATCTGTTGCGCGAGCACGAAACCGAGGTGCGCCGCTGCCTGCAGAAGGGTGCCTACAAGGTGCAGATCGACTTTACCGAGGGCCGGCTCGCCTTGAAGATCGATCCGTCCGGCAACCTGCTGAGCAGCTTCATCGATCTGAACAACCTGGCGCTGTCGCGCTTTTCGGCCGCGGACCGCCAGCGTATCGGCCTGCATACCTGTCCCGGGGGCGACCGCGATTCCACGCACAGCGCGGATGTCGACTACGTCGATCTACTGCCGAGCCTGTTCGAGCTCAATGTGGGGAACCTCTACATCTCACTCGCCGGCGAGCGGGATCGCCCGCGAGTTCTCGAGACCATTCGCCGCTACCTGCGGCCGGATCAGACAATCTTCCTCGGAGTCGTCGCGCCCATCGATCCACGCATCGAAACGCCGCAAGAGGTGCGCGACCAGGTGCTGCAGGCGGCGGAGTACATTCCCGTGAATCAGCTCGGCACCACGGATGACTGCGGGTTCTCGCCGTTCTGTGATGACACGTCCACGACACGTGAGACGGCATTCGCCAAGATTCGCGCCCGAGTGCTCGGCACTGCTCTCGCCGCGCAAGTACTGGGCGTGGGCTAATGAGCTCCGATCAGCGCGAAGAGGAGTTGCTGCGCTCCGTAGCCCTCGAGAACGCCAAGAGCATTCTGCGCGCGCGTCAGCGCGCTGAACGTGAGTTGCTGGTCGCCAAGGAAGCCCTGGAGCAAAAGACCCGGGAGCTCGCTCGCTCCCTCGCGTTGCTCGGGGCGACACTCGAGTCGACCTTTGATGGAATTGTGGTGACCGACGGAGAGCGGCGGGTCACGGGCTTCAACGAGAAGTACCTGCGCATGTGGAATATCCCGCGCGCAATCATCGACGCGGGCGAGCACCGTCGGATAGTCGAGCTGTGCGCTGCACAAGTCTGCGATGCGCAGCGTTACCTGGCGCGAGTTGAAGAGATCTGCAGCACCTCGCCGGCAGAGAGCACCGATGTTCTGGAGCTGACCGACGGCCGGGTGTACGAGCGTTGCTCAAGTGTCCAGTCCCTCGAGGGACGCAACGTCGGACGTGTGTGGAGCTTCCGGGATATCACCGAGCAGAAACGCGCCGAGGTGGAGCTGCGCCAGCAGCGCGAGTGGTTCAAGGTCACGCTCGCCAGCATCGGCGATGCGGTGATCACGACCGACACCCACGGCAAGGTGACATTCCTGAATCCGGTCGCCGAGAAGATGACCGGCTGGAGCTCGGCAGAGGCTACCGGGATGCCGCTGGAAGCCGTATTCCACATCGTGAACGAATACACCGGCGAGCGGGTCGGGAGTCCCGTGGGACCCGCTTTGCGCCAGGGATCGGTCGTGGGCCTCGCCAACCATACCGTGTTGCTCGCCCGGAACGGCGGCGAGATCGCCATCGAAGACAGCGCCGCCCCTATCCGGGATGCGAGCGGTGCGATTTCCGGGGCGGTGATGGTGTTTCATGATGTGACGGCTCGACGTCGCGCGGAGGCGGCGCTGCGCGATGCCGATCGGCGCAAAGACGAATTTCTCGCCACCCTGGCGCACGAGCTGCGCAATCCTCTCGCGCCGATCCGACAGGCCACATTCATCGCCAAGGCAGCGGGCGCCAGCGAAGCTCAAAAGCGCTGGAGCCACGACGTGATCGATCGCCAGGTCCGGCACATGTCGCTGCTGCTGGACGATCTGCTGGATATTTCACGCATCACGCGCGGAACTCTCGTATTGCGCCTGCAACCGACCGATCTTGCCTCTACGATCGATGCGGCAGTGGAGACATCGCGACCGATGATCGATGCCAAACGCCACACGCTCTCGATCGAGATCCCGGATGAGCCGCTGCGCTTCAGCGCCGATCCGCTGCGCATGGCGCAAATGCTGTCCAATGTACTGACGAACGCAGCCAAGTACACCGATCCGGAGGGACATATCCGGCTCACCGCCAGCGGGGCGCCGGAAGAAGTGATCATACGAGTAGCCGACACCGGGATCGGAATCAGCGAGGACGCGCTGCCGAGGGTCTTCGAGATGTTCGCCCAGGTCTCCTCGGCACGTGACCGGTCGGAGGGCGGCCTCGGAATCGGCCTTGCGCTTGCCAAAGGATTGGTGGAGTTGCATGGGGGGAAGATCGAGGCACACAGCGCAGGGCTCGGGCGCGGCAGCGAATTCATCATCCGGCTGCCGAAAAAGCCGCTGGCGCAGGTCAGTCAGGTCGATGCAGCTGCCGTGCAGGCAGCGCGTCCCCTGGTGAGCCGACGTGTGCTGCTTGCCGACGACAATCGTGACTCGGCGCAGACACTGGCAGAACTGCTGCGCCTGGAGGGCCACGCCGTAACGGTGGTGCACGACGGACCTGAAGCTCTCGCCGTCTTCGCTGAATTCAACCCGCACGTCGTTCTTCTCGATATCGGCATGCCGGGCCTCGATGGTTACGACGTAGCCCGAAGGATGCATGAGAGCCGGCCCCGGCCGGGTGTAAAGCTCATCGCGATCACCGGATGGGCACAGGAACACGACAAGACGCGCGCGTTCTCTGCAGGATTCGACCATCACTTCACCAAACCGGTCGACCCGCAGCAATTACTGGAACTCATTCAGTCCGACACGCCACCGGACAACCTGGCGCGCGATTCCCACTAGGCGAGGATCTGTCTGCGGACCGGCGCGCCGCTATTTGCGCTTGGCCACCTCGACGTATTCGCGGCGTATCGGGCCGATGTACAGCTGGCGCGGCCGGCCGATGCGCATGGCGGGGTCAGAAATCATCTCCTGCCAGTGCGCCACCCAGCCCACCGTGCGCGCAATGGCGAACATCACGGTGAACATCGAGCGCGGAATGCCGATCGCGCTGTAGATGACGCCGGAGTAGAAATCCACGTTCGGGTAGAGCTTGCGCGCGACGAAGTACTCGTCCTTGAGCGCGATCTCCTCCAGACGCAGCGCCAGCTCGAACAGCGGGTTGTCGCTGCGACCAAGCGCGTTGAGCACCTTGTAGCACATGGCGCGGATGATCTTGGCGCGCGGGTCGAAGTTCTTGTAGACGCGGTGGCCAAAACCCATGAGGCGAAAGTGGCTGGTCTTGTCCTTGACCATCGCCAGGTACTTCGCAATGTTGTCCACCGAGCCGATCTGCTCGAGCATTGCCATCACCGCCTCGTTGGCGCCGCCGTGCGCCGGCCCCCACAGCGCCGACACGCCCGCGGAGATCGCCGCGTACGGATTGGCGCCGGTGCTGCCGGCCAGGCGCACGGTGGAGGTGCTGGCGTTTTGCTCGTGGTCGGCGTGCAGTACGAACAGCAGGTCGAGCGCCTGCGCCGCTACCGGGTCGAGCTGATAGGGCTCGCACGGCACGGCGAACAGCATGTGCAGCACGTTGGCGGCGTAGTCGAGGTCATTGCGCGGATAGATGAAGGGCTGCCCGAGCGAGTGCTTGTGAGCCGCCGCCGCCATGGTGGGGAGCTTGGCGATGATGCGGTGCGCGAAGATTTCGCGGTGGCGCGGGTTATGGATGTCCATGGTGTCGTGATAGAACGCCGACATCGACGCCACCACCGCCGATACCATCGCCATGGGATGCGCGTTGTGATGAAAGCCGTTGAAGAAACGCAGCAGCGTTTCATTGAGCATCGTGTGATAACGGATGCTGTGGGTGAACTCGGCGAGCTGCTTCGCCGTTGGCAGCTCCCCGATCAGCAGCAGGTAAGCGACCTCCATGAAGGAGCTCTTCTCCGCCAGCTGCTCGATGGGGTAGCCGCGGTAGAGCAGCACGCCCGCATCGCCGTCGATGTAGGTGATGCGACTCTCGGTGGCGGCGGTCATGCCGAAGCCGAGGTCGTAGGTAAATACTCCGAGGTCCTGGTGCAGATTGGCGATGTCGAGTCCTGCCGGACCGATGCTGCCGGTGCGCACCGGCAACTGGGCGCTGCGCCCGCTCGTCGGGTCGGTGAGCTCGAACGATTTCCCGCTCTTGTCGGTCATTTGCGCAGCCGCTTCTCCATGTGGGCGTAACCGCAGGCGCCGTTGCCGGGCGTGGGCGCACGAAAAAGAGGTTTACATGGACCGTGCGCCGAATCAAGGCGCGCGACAGCCTACTCGCCGGTAGGCACAGCGGCTGCGGACGCTACTGCACGACTTTGATGGAGTCGCCGGCCTGCGGCTGCCCCTTCGGGTACAGCCCGTTCAGCAGCAGCAGCTCCTCCTTCTTGAACTTCTCCACCGGCATGTCCTTGGCGTAATCCTCGATCTTCGTCTTGTCGGTTGCCTGGATGATCTTCAGCCGGTACGGCTCGGCGAGCGGATATTCCGCAGGCTTCATCTCGCGCAGCGTTGCGATGGAGGACATGAAGACGCCGTCATCGAGCGGGGCCCCGTCGTCGCTGGAGCGGCTCGCGGCGCCGAACACGAACGCCTGGGTGCCGCGGTACAGCACGGCCCAGCGTACCGGACCCGATCCGCCATCGAGCGGCGAGCCCGAGCGCGTGATCAACGCATAGCCCTCCATGCCGTGCACCGACAGCACATCGCCGCGCACGATGCTCGCCCCCCGCAGGCGCTGCAGCAGGAACTCGCGCGGCGCCTTCTTCTCCGGACGTTTCTCGAGCGTCACCTGCATCACCGATTCCTTGCGCTTGGTGAACACCAGCAGGCGGTCGCGCTCGTTCTGCACCGTCCAGCCGCGCGGGAACGCCATCGTGAGCTTCATGCCGGCGTGATAGAAGCGGTTGTCACGCACGATGCCCTGCTCGCGGCTGGAGCCGAAGGGCAGGCCGTCGATCGCCTTGAGGTACGCCTCCTTGTTGTCGATCCAGCCGCCCGGCGGTGCGGTAGTGTGCGCTGCGACGAGGGTGGCCTGCACGATGCGCTCATCGGGCGCGGGGTGGTCGGAGAACACGCCGTGATAGATGTTCGGGTCGCGCCCCTCCTCCTTGGCGCGCAAGCGCTCGAAGGACTCCTGCGCCTTGAACACCTTCATCGCATCACCCATCCCCTCGGGCCGGTAGCCGCTGCGGGCGGCGTACTCCATCCCCAAGCGGTCGGCCTCCGATTCGTGCTCCCGGCCGTAGCCCTGATACCACGCCTCGGCGCCGAGGTTGGCCATCTGGGCGATGGCCGCATTGCCCGTCATGATGGCCGTGGCGAGCGCGCCCACGCCGAGCAGCACGCCCTGCGCCTGACTGCGTGCCGGATGGCGCGCCACGTCGTGACCGATCTCGTGGCCGAGCACGCAGGCGAGCTGCGCCTCGGAGTTGAGGTACGGCAGCAGGCCGCGGTGCACGTAGACGTACCCGCCGCCGATGGTGAAGGCGTTCAGCGAGTCGTCATCGAGGACGAAGAATTTGAAATCCCAGTCGGCGATCGGGGTGTTGCGTGCGACCCGGGTGCCCACCATCTGCACGTAGTCCTGCAGCGCCTGGTCCTGGTACAGGCCGTAGAACTTCACGATCTCCTGGTGAATGCGCCGCGAGCTCTCCTGCTCGCCTTTGACCGAGGTGAAGACGACGTGGTGCGTGCCGCTTTCCGGATTGGTGGCGCAGCTTCCCGCGGCGAGCGCGGCGGCGCAGGCGGCGACGGCGAATGTGCGGCGCGTGGCGAACCGGCGCATGGCGAACCCCTTGTCGGCCCCAGGCCTCGTGGAGACTACCGCACGCCCGGAGACGTTCTGGCGCGCTGCGCGCTGCTACTTGGCGCCCGAGGCGGTCGCGTACTTGCGGCGGAACTTGTCGACCCGCCCCGCGGTATCGACGATCTTCTGCTTGCCGGTATAGAAAGGATGGCAGTTCGAGCACACCTCGACCTGCAGGTCATGACCGAGGGTCGAGCTCGTCTTGAACGTGTTGCCGCACGTGCAGGTGACGGTGATCTCTTTGTACTCGGGGTGGATCTTCGCTTTCATGGCAGGCTCGGTGCTTGGCAGGCTGGCGGTCCGTGTAAATGGGGCGGGAGAGGCGCGAATTAAAGGGCGCGGGAGTTTAGCGGCAGCGCGGCCCTCCCTCAAGCTCTCCCCGGCACCCCCCTTTGAAAGTCACCCGCGTAGCGGGTTTCCTTATCCACAGAAGCTGTGGACAACTCTGTGGACGCAGCCTCGTGCAGGGCCGCGATTTCGCAGTCAGATTGCATATTTGTTACCTTGATCAAAAAATAACCAGGCATTTTTCAGCTGAAAGCTCAATGACTTAGCCGCATCACATCGAGCGGCTTAACCGAATCTGCGCGTAATTTGCTCATTCTGCGATGCGGCCCCTCGGAGCTGTGAATAAAGCTCCTTCAGCGGGCGGCGCGAGACTCGGGCGTGACCATTGACAATGCGCAAGCACCGGTCTTTATCGGCGTTTCGGGCAGAAATTCCAGCAGCAGATCGTTGAGAAATCGCAGTCCGCGAGGGGTGGGGCGATAGCCCTGCGCCGTGCGCTCGAGGAGACCGCGCGCGAGCGCCGCGCGCAACGGCTGCGCGATCGCCTCCCACTGCAGCCCGGTGCGCGCCGGGAACTCCGCGGCGGCAAAGCCCGCCGTCAGGCGCAGCGCATTCAGCATGAATTCGAACGGCAGCTCGCGCTCAGCGACCACGTGGCGCGCCAGATCGCGGTCCGCTGCGCCGAGATAGCGGCGCGGCTCGCGCAGCTGCGTGGTGCGCACGATCCGACGGCGTTGGGCGAAGGTGAGTTTTCCGTGCGCCCCCGCCCCGACACCCAGGTAATCGCCGAAGGTCCAGTAGTTGAGATTGTGGCGGCACTGTGCCCCCGGTCGCGCCCAGGCGGAGACCTCGTACTGTGCGAAGCCCGCCAGCGCGAGGCGCTCGGCGCATTCGCCGAGCATGCCGGCGGCGAGGTCCTCATCGGGCAGCGGCGGTGGATGCGCGGCAAACACCGTCCCCGGCTCGAGGGTGAGCTGGTAGTGCGAGACCTGAGCGGGGGCGAGGGCGAGCGCCTCCTCGAGGTCGCGCACGGCACCGGCCACATCCTGTCCCGGCAGCGCGTACATGAGATCGAGGTTGAAGTTGGTGAGGCCCGCGGCGTGCAGCTCGGCGGCGGCCCGGCGCGTCTCCGCGGGCGAATGAATACGCCCCAATGTCGTGAGTCTCGCCTGATCGAAGCTCTGCGCGCCGAGCGATACGCGGGTGACGCCCGCGGCGCGATACTCGCGGAACGCACCGCGCTCGATCGTGCCCGGGTTCGCTTCGAGCGTGACCTCGGCATCGGGCGCGAGCGTCAGGTGCTGCCGCGCCGCCTCGAGGAAGCGCCCGATTGTCTCGGCGGAAAACAGGCTCGGGGTGCCCCCGCCGAGGAACACGCTCACGATCGCGCGCCCTGCGACCTGCGGCGCCTGGGCCGCAAGATCGCTCTGCAGGCGCGCGAGATACGCCTCCGCCGGGAGCTCCCCGCTCAGGGCGTAGGAGTTGAAGTCGCAGTACGGGCACTTGCTCACGCACCAGGGGAAGTGCACG
Organism: Steroidobacteraceae bacterium; assembly: GCA_035937715.1. Taxonomy (GTDB): domain Bacteria; phylum Pseudomonadota; class Gammaproteobacteria; order Steroidobacterales; family Steroidobacteraceae; genus 13-2-20CM-66-19. Next base: position 19,505 of record DASZHQ010000169.1, read on the forward strand.
TAGAGCGCAAGCGGCGGCGTGACGAGCGCGGGCATGGCGGCGAGAAGTGCGGGCGAAGCAAGCTTGCAGAGGTCCTGCAAAGGAGTAGTGTCCGCGGTCGGTCTCAACAAGTCCAAGGGGAAATTTCCATGCACACGAAAGATCTCCGCGTCACCTGCCTCGCTCTCCTCGGGCTCGCCGGGCTCGCTGTCGCGGCCGACACCGGCACGGAGCATCACGTCCTCACCAGCGCTGCCGCCGTCAAATGGGGGCCGCCACCGCCGGTGTTTTCCCAGGACGCGCAATTCGCAGTGATCGACGGCGATCCGGGCGCCAAGGGCCTGGTGACCGTGCGTCTCAAGATGCCCGCGGGCTACAAGGTCGCCCCGCATTGGCATCCGACCGATGAGCACATCAGCGTGCTGGCGGGTACGCTCGGCATCGGCATGGGCGATAAGCTCGACATGGAGCACGGCCAGACGCTGAAGGCAGGCGGTTACGTGGTGGCTCCGGCCAACATGCACCACTACGCCTGGACCAAGACGGGCGCGACCATCCAGGTGCACCTGAACGGACCGTTCGCGCTCACTTACGTGAACCCGGCCGACGATCCGAGCAAGGCGAAGAAGTGAGCGACGCACCGCAAGACCCGGCCGGCGAAAGCCGGCCAGGCTAGTCCGGCGGATTGTCGCCTGTAGAGCGGACCACCGCCGCTCCCGTCACCATGTCGGGAGCCCTCCGTCCCTACTCCGCGTTCTGCACCTGCTCGCGCATCTGCTCGATCAGCACCTTCATGTCCACCGCGCTGCGCGTGGTCTCGAGGTCCTGCGACTTGGAGGACAGCGTGTTGGCTTCGCGGTTGAGCTCCTGCATGAGGAAGTCGAGCCGCCGGCCGGCGGGCTCGCTGCCCGCGATCACGCGGCGCACTTCGGCGACGTGGCCGGTGAGACGATCGAGCTCCTCGTCGATGTCGAGGCGCTGCAGCAGCAGCGCGAGCTCCTGCTCTAGCCGCTCGGGTTCGACGCTGGCCGCGAGCTCGGCGAGGCGCTCATCGAGCCGCGCGCGCACGCGCGAGCGCACCTCCGGTAATCGCGCGCGCACTACCGCAATAAGCTCCTCGAGTGCGGCGCAGCGCTGCTGGAGAACCTCGGCCAGGCGCGCGCCTTCGCGCGCGCGCGCTGCCACCAGATCCTCGAGCGTGGCGCCGAACACCGCGTACGCCACCGCCAGCAGCTGCTCCCCGCCCGCGCCGTCCTCACGCAGCACGCCCGGCCAGCGCAGCACGTCGAGCGCGTTCACCGTGGAGGGCTCGCGCACCGAGCGCGCCACCAGCTCCACTGCCGCCAGCACGCGCTCGAGCGCGGCCGCGTCTACTTCCAGCGCACCGCCGGCGCCCTGCGGGCGGCGGTAGCTCAGCGTGCAGTCGACCTTGCCGCGGCGCAGTTGCTGGGCGAGCCGCGTGCGTAGCTCGCCTTCCGCGGCCCGCAGCTCGTCGGGCAGCCGAAACCCCGCTTCCAGGAACCGATGGTTGACGCTGCGCAGCTCGCACACCAGCGTGCCCCACGATCCCGTGGTTTCACGGCGTGCGAAACCGGTCATGCTCGCGATCATGCTCGCGTTCGTCACTGATGATATAAAGCGTCCGCAAGTCTAACAGACGCGCGGAACGGATCTTGCGGGTCGAATACGCCGACATCAGCCTCCTCGGGGGGCGCGAGGAGAACCAGGATCGCGTCGCCGCGGCGGTAGCCGAGCACGCCGCGCTGCTGCTGGTGGTCGACGGCATGGGCGGGCATGCCGACGGCGCGCGTGCCGCGCAGGTCACGCAGCAGGTGATCGTGGAGGCCTTCTGGCACTCGCCGCAGCCGCTGTTCGATCCGCTCGGCTTCCTGCATCTCACTCTCGGACGTGCGCACGAGGAAGTGGTGAAGCTCGGCGCGCACCTCTCGCTTGAGCAGCGCCCGCGCGCCACCTGCGCCGTGTGCCTGATTCAGCAACATGCCAGCTGGTGGGCGCACGTAGGTGACAGCCGACTCTATCACGTGCGCCACGGCGCACTCGTCACGCGCAGCCGTGACCACAGTCACGTGGAGCTGCTGCTGCGCGAAGGGCTGATCAGTGCCGAGCAGGCGCACAATCACCCCATGCGCAACTTCGTCGAATGCTGTCTCGGCGGGGATCCGATCCTGCCGGACATGGCGCTCAGCCGGCGACGCCCACTCGAGCCCGATGACGTGCTGCTGGTGTGCACCGACGGACTGTGGGGCTCACTGCAGGACGCCGAGATCGCCGCCGAGCTCGGCGCCGCCGGCACGCTGCGCGAGCAGCTCCTCACCCTCGGCGAGCGCGCGGTGAAGCGTGCCGGCGGCACGAGCGACAACACCTCGGCGGCGGCGCTGCGCTGGCTGGGCGAGTAGCAGCGCGCATGGGCAGACCCTCCGGACGCGCTCCCGATGAATTGCGGCGCGTGAGCTTCGAGCGCCGCTACGCGAAGCATGCCGAAGGCGCGGTCCTGGTCCAATTCGGCGATACGCAGGTACTGTGCACCGCGAGCGTCGAGGAGTCGGTGCCGCAGTTCCTGCGCGGCAAGGCCCAGGGGTGGATCACCGCCGAGTACGGCATGCTGCCGCGCGCCACGCACACGCGCACCGCGCGCGAGGCGGCCCGCGGCCGCCAGACCGGGCGCACCCAGGAGATCCAGCGGCTCATCGGGCGCTCGCTGCGCGCGGTCGCCGACCTCAAGGCACTCGGCGAGCGCACCATCACGCTCGACTGCGATGTGCTGCAGGCGGACGGCGGCACGCGCACCGCCGCCATCACCGGCGGCTTCGTAGCGCTCTCGCAGGCCTGCGAGCAGCTGGTGCGGCGCCGCCTGCTCCCGGCCAGCCCGCTTCACGGCCAGATCGCCGCGGTGTCCGTGGGCCTGGTCGGGGGCGTCGCGGTGCTGGACCTGGACTATGCGGAGGACTCGCAGGCGGAGACCGACATGAACGTGGTCATGAACAACGGCGGCGGCTTCGTCGAGGTGCAGGGCACCGCGGAAGGGCATGCCTTCCGCCGCCACGAGCTCGATGCGCTGCTGAACCTCGCCGCCTCCGGCATCGCAGCGCTGTTCACGCTGCAGGCCGAGACGCTCGGGAGGCCGTGAGGCGCATCGTACTGGCCAGCGCCAACGCGGGAAAACTCCGCGAGCTCGAGGCGCTGCTCGCACCGCTGGCTCTCGAGGTGATCCCGCAGGGGGCGCTCGGCATCGACTCCCCGCCCGAAACCGGGACGACCTTCCTCGCCAATGCGCTGCTCAAGGCCCGCCATACCGCGCAACGCGCGCAGCTTCCCGCCCTCGCGGATGATTCGGGGCTCGAGGTGGATGCGCTCGGCGGCCGCCCCGGGGTGTGGTCGGCGCGCTTCGCGCACCCCGGCGCGAGCGATGCAGAGAATCTGCGCAAGCTGCTGGCGCAGCTCGAGGGCGTGCCCGAGGAGCGCCGCCAGGCGCGCTATCAGTGCGTCATCGTGCTGTCGCGCAGCGAAAAGGATCAGGCACCGCTCATTGCGCGCGGCACCTGGGAGGGGCACATCGCCACCGTCCCGCGCGGGCAGGGGGGGTTCGGCTACGACCCGGTATTCGTGCCGGCAGGGACAGGGCACACCGCCGCAGAGCTCAGCGCGCAGGAGAAGAACCGCGTCAGCCATCGGGGACAGGCGCTGTCCGCCCTCGTCGCGAGGCTCGCGGCGGCCGGCTATATTGCCGCTCCATGAAGCGCGGCCGGCTGATCGTCATTTCCGCACCGTCGGGCGCCGGCAAGACCTCGCTGGTGAAGAAACTGCTCGAGGACGATCCGCAGCTGCAGCTGTCCATCTCACACACCACGCGCAAGCGCCGCCCCACGGAGGCCGAGGGACGCGAGTACCACTTCGTCCCGGTGGGGACGTTCCGCGAGCTCGAGGCGCGCGGAGAGTTCCTCGAGCACGCGCGGGTGTTCGACAATTACTACGGCACCTCACGTGCGTTCGTCGAGGAGCGGCTGCGCGCCGGGCACGACGTGGTGCTCGAGATCGACTGGCAGGGGGCCCGGCAGGTGCGCGAGCGCATGCCGCAGTGCCTGAGCGTATTCCTCCTGCCGCCCTCGCTGCAGGCGCTGCGCGAGCGCCTCGCGCGGCGGGCGACCGATACCCCTGAAGTCATCACGCGACGTCTCGCCGATGCCGCCGCCGACATGTCGCACTACCGCGAGTTCGACTACGTGGTGGTGAACGATGACTTCGCGCTGGCGGTCGCGGACCTCAAGCGCATCCTCGCCGGTCAGGGCGAAGATCTGCGCAGCGAGCGGCCGCAGCTGGCAGCGCTGCTAGCTCAGCTGCTCGGCCCCCAATCGAGGGGGAGCGGACCCTGCGGCTAGCCTCCCAAGGCGCGCTGGCCGGACCGCGCACCTTTCGCTTATAGTGTGAGACCGTGTGCGGCCTGTGGGCTGCGCTCTCACCAATCGTGACGATCATGGCCCGAATCACCGTAGAAGACTGCCTGCAGAACGTCGACAACCTCTTCCAGCTGGTGCTGCTGGCGGCGCAGCGCGCCCGACGCCTGGCGAATGGCGCGGAGGCGACGCTGCCGCTCGAGAACGACAAGCCGACCGTGCTCGCGCTGCGCGAGATCGCGGCCGGCAACGTGACCGCCGAGATGCTGCGCGAGCCGGAGCCGGCACCGGAGTCCGCGGTCCCCGACGCGGACAACCAGTCCAGCTTCCGCGCACCGCAGTTCGGTCTCGGAGACTGACGCAACCCCCCCACCGATGGACTATGCGTCTTCGCTCCTGGGACTGCTGCCGGGCGGAAGACGCACTCCGGGACTGAAGGAGCTTCTCGGCGCGGTCGGCGGTTACCTGCCGCCCGAGCAGGTCGGGCGCATCCGCGAGGCCGCGGAGTTCGGCACCTCGGTGCATCGCGGGCAGAAACGCCTCTCGGGTGAGCCCTTCATCGCGCACCCCGTAGCCGCCGCCGCGATACTCGCAGACCTGCGTCTCGATGCCGACACCATCGTCGCCGCGATCCTGCACGACGTCATCGAAGACACTCCCACGCCCAAGGATCAGCTCGCCGCGCGCTTCGGTGCCGACGTGGCCGAGATCGTCGACGGCGTCACCAAGCTCGACCAGATCAAGTTCAAGAGCCGCGAGGAAGCGCAGGCGGAATCCTTCCGCAAGATGCTGCTGGCGATGGTGCGCGATCTGCGCGTCATCCTGGTGAAGCTCGCCGACCGTATGCACAACATGCGCACCATCGAGGCGATGGGCCCCGCACGGCGCCGGGCGATCGCGCGCGAGACGCTGGATATCTACGCGCCGATCGCCGAGCGGCTCGGGCTTTACAACATGAAGCTCGAGCTGGAGGACCTTGGCTTCAAGGCGCTCTACCCGCGCCGCTATCACGTGCTGGAGCGGGCCCTCAAGCGCGCCCGCGGCAACCAGAAGGAATTCCTCAAGAAGATCGAGCAGCAGCTGCAGGCGGCGCTGCTCAAGAGCGACATCCAGGCACAGGTAGTGGCGCGCGAGAAGCACATGTACAGCATCTACCGCAAGATGCGCCGCAAGCGTGCGCCGCTCAACGAGATCGTCGACGTGTACGGCATCCGTGTGGTGGTCGACCGCCCCGACACCTGCTACCGCGCCCTCGGCGCGGTGCACACGGTGTTCAAGCCCATGCCCGGCCGCTTCAAGGACTACATCGCCATCCCGCGCGTAAACGGCTACCAGTCGCTGCATACCACGTTGTTCGGGCCCAACGGGGTGCCGATCGAGGTGCAGATTCGCACCAGCGACATGCACCGCGTGGCGGAGGCCGGCATTGCCGCGCACTGGAAGTACAAGATCGGCGGCGACAGCGATTCCACGCAGGAACGCACGCGCGAGTGGATCTCGAACCTGGTCTCGCTGCAGGAGGCGGGCAGCTCCGAGGAGTTCCTCGAGAGCGTCAAGGTCGACCTGTTTCCCGACAAGGTGTACGTGTTCACGCCCAAGGGCCAGATCCTGCGCCTGCCCTCCGCCGCCACCGTGGTGGATTTCGCCTACGCGGTGCACACCGACATCGGCAACCGCTGCGTAGCCGCCAAGGTCGACCGGCGCCTGACGCCGCTGCGCACCGTGCTGCGCAACGGCCAGACGGTCGAGATCATCACCGCCAAGGGCGCCACCCCCAATCCGTCCTGGGTCAACTTCGTAGTGACCGCCAAGGCGCGCACCGCCATCCGCCACTACCTCAAGGGTCTGCGGCGCACCGAGGCGATCGCGCTCGGCGCGAAGCTCCTCGCGCAGGCGCTCGGGGAATTCTCCCTGTCGCTCGAGGATGTCAGCGAGGAAGTGCAGCGCGCCGCGCTCGGCGAGCTCGGCATGAAGGATCTGGACGAGCTGTACGAGAAGATCGGCCTCGGCGAGCGCCTGGCACCGCTGGTGGTGCGCCGCCTCCTGCCCTCGGCCCCGAGCGCCGGCGGCGCAGGCGCGCTCGCGCCGCTCGCCATCGCCGGCACCGAGGGGCTGCTGGTGACCTACGCGCGCTGCTGCTTCCCGATTCCCTACGACCCGATCTTCGCCTTCCTCTCCACCGGCCGTGGCGTAGTGATCCACCGCGAGAACTGCGTCAACGTCGAAGACTACCGCAAGCACCCGGAGAACTGGCTGCCGGTCAGCTGGCAGACTTCCCCTGACCGGCTGTTCCCAGCCGAGATCCGCGTGAACGTGGTCAACCGCACCGGGGTGCTGGCCGCGGTCGCCGCTGCCATCGCCAGCACGGAAACCAACATCGACCACGTCTCGATAGTCGAGCAGGACAGCGACAGCGCCGTGCTGACCTTCGAGCTGCGGGTGCGCGACCGCCGCCATCTCGCCCGCCTGGTGCGGGTGGTGCGCCGCATGCCCGACGTGGCGCGCGTGACACGCACCATCGCTGCACACGCGCGCGACGAGCAGGCCGCCGACGCCGACACCGATGCCGACACCGATGCCGACACCGATGCCGACCCCGAGGGCGAGCGCGGCTGAGCCTTCGCAACCAAGACAGAGGTCCCCCATGCCACGCCAGACCATCCACACCGACCGTGCGCCCCAGGCGATCGGCACCTACTCGCAGGCGGTGCGCGCCGGCAACACCGTCTATCTGTCCGGCCAGGTGCCGTTCGACCCGGCCACCGGCCAGATGGTGGGCGGCGACATCGAGGCGCAGATCCGCCGCGTGTTCGAGAACCTCATGGCGGTGGCGGAGGCTGCCGGCGGATCGCTCGGCGATGCGGTGAAGGTGAACGTCTACCTCATCGATCTCGCCCATTTCCCCAAGGTCAACGAGGTCATGGCGCAGTACTGCGCCAAGCCCTACCCGGCGCGCGCTGTCGTCGGCGTCGCGCAGCTGCCGCGCGGCGCGCAGGTCGAGATCGAGTGCGTCCTGCACCTCGGCTGAAGCCCGCGCCGCGCGCCGCCGTGCCGGCCGCGCCTGCCGTGCCGGTGCGCGCCGGTGAGCGCGCGGTCACGGCGCTGCGAGGCGTCGGGGCGGCGCTCGCCACGCGCCTCGCGCGACTGGGCGTGACACGTGTGTCGGACCTGCTGTTTCTGCTGCCGCTGCGTTACGAGGACCGCACGCAGCTCTCCCCGCTCGGATCGCTCCTGCCGGGCACGCGCGCGGCGGTGGAAGGGGAGATCCAGCTTACCGAGGTGGCTTACCGCGGACGCCGCCAGCTCCTCAGCCGCATCTCCGACGGCTCAGGTCAGCTCACGCTGCGCTTCTTCCATTTCTCGGCGGGCCAGCAGCAGGCGCTGGCACGCGGCACGCGCGTGCGCTGCTTCGGCGAGGTACGCCGCGGGCCGCTGGGACTGGAGATGGTGCACCCCGAATACCGCCGGATCCTTGGGGAGGCCGCGCCGCTCGAGGACACCCTCACGCCCATCTATCCGCTCACCGAAGGAGTGCCGCAGGGGCGGCTGCGCGCGCTGATCGGCGAGGCGTTGCGGGATGTGGCGCGCTCGGAGCTTGCCGACCTGCTGCCCGCGGGCGTCGCGCTCCCGCAGGGCCTGCCCCCATTGCGCGAAGCGCTCGCCTACCTGCATGCCCCGCCGCGCGGGACGCGGCTCGCCGAGCTCGCCGCCGGGCGCCACCCGGCGCAGCGGCGCCTCGCGTTCGAGGAGCTGCTGGCGCACCACCTGGCGCTGAAACTGCGCAAGCGCGCGCTGCAGACCGACCCGGCTCGCCCGCTCGCGGACGAGGCCGGGCTCACGCGGCGGCTGCGGGCGAGTCTGCCGTTCGCGCTCACCGCAGCGCAGGCGCGTGCGCTTGCGGAAGCCGAGGGCGACCTGCGCGGGAGCGTCCCGATGCTGCGGCTGCTGCAGGGAGATGTCGGCTGCGGCAAGACCGTGCTGGCGGCGCTGGCGGCGGCGCGCGCGGCGGGGAGCGGGGCGCAGGCGGCGCTCATGGCGCCCACCGAGCTGCTCGCCGAGCAGCACTGGCGCAACTTCCGCGACTGGTTTGGCCCGCTCGGGGAGACGGTGGCGCTGCTCTCGGGAGGCCTGCCGGCGCGCACGCGCCGCAGCACGCTCGCGGCGATCGCCGCGGGCGAGGTGCGCGTCGTGGTCGGCACGCACGCGCTGTTCCAGGAAGGGATCGAATTCGCGCACCTCGCGCTGGTCATCGTCGACGAGCAACACCGCTTCGGCGTGCAGCAGCGCCTGAAGCTCTCGGAGAAGGCCTCACCGGCCGCGGGGTTGCCGCACCAGCTCATCATGACGGCGACGCCCATCCCGCGCACGCTCGCCATGACCGCCTACGCCGATCTCGACATCTCGGTGATCGACGAGCTGCCGCCCGGGCGCACGCCCACCCGCACGGTGGTGGTGCCCGCGCAGCGCCGCGCACAAGTCGTGGAGCGGATCGTGGACGCCTGCCGCACCGGTCGGCAGGCCTACTGGGTCTGCCCGCTGATCGAGGAGTCGGACGAGCTGCGCGCCCAGGCCGCGGAAGACACCGCCGCCCGTCTCGCCGAGGCGCTGCCGGGAGTGAAGGTGGGCCTGGTGCACGGGCGCATGCCCAGCTCCGCGCGCGATCAGACCATGCTCGAGTTCAAAGCCGGCCGCATACAGCTGCTGGTCGCCACCACGGTGATCGAGGTCGGGGTGGATGTGCCGAACGCCACACTCATGGTGATCGAGAACGCCGAGCGCATGGGACTGGCGCAGCTGCACCAGCTGCGCGGGCGCGTCGGGCGCGGGAGCGAAGCGAGCACCTGTCTGCTGCTGTACCGTGCGCCGCTCTCGGCGCTGGCGCGCGAGCGTCTGCGCGTCATCCGCGCTTCCTGCGACGGCTTCGAAATCGCGCGTCGCGACCTGGAGCTGCGCGGTCCCGGGGAGCTCCTGGGCACGCGCCAGACGGGGCTCGCGCAGCTGCGGGTAGCGGATCTCGTGCGTGATGCGGACCTGCTGCCGCGCGTGCAGGAAAGCGCCGCGCGGCTGTTGGCCGCCTATCCGGATCATGTGGCCGCACTCGCCGCACGCTGGATCGGCGCGGGCGAGCGCTACGGGCGGGTCGGCTAGCGTGCCTGCCGCTACGCGCGCCCCGGCATGAGCGATCACTCCCCCGCAGGGCGCGCCACGATCGCCTGCTTCGGCGAGGCGCTGATCGATCTGCTGGCGCAGGCGCCCCCCGAGCCGCACGCCCCGCGGCAGTTCACCGAATACGCCGGCGGCGCCCCCGCCAACGTGGCAGTCGCGGTGGCGCGCCTCGGCGGCCGGGGGCGCTTCATTGGCATGCTGGGCGAAGACCTGTTCGGCGATCGGCTGCTCGCGCAGCTGCAGCGCGCCGGTGTCGACGTCGGTTGCGTGCGCCGCACAGCGGAAGCGAAGACCGCGCTCGCCTTCGTGTCGCTGGATGCGCGGGGCGAGCGCAGCTTCAGTTTCTACCGCCCCCCGGCGGCGGACCTGCTGTTCCGCGAGGAGCACTTCGAGGCGCGCTGCTTCGCCGATACCGCCGTGTTTCACGTCTGCTCCAACAGCCTCACCGAACCTGCCGTCGCCGCGGCCACGCTCGCCGGCATGCGCCGCGCGCGCGCCGCCGGCGCGCTGGTGAGCATGGATGTAAACCTGCGCCCGTCGTTGTGGGCGCGCGCGGTGGATCCCGCGCCGCGGCTGTGGGAAGCGCTGCTCGAGGCGGACCTCGTCAAGCTCTGCGGCGGGGAGTTGCAGTTCCTGGCGCCGTCCGCCGGCGGGGTGGAGGCGGCGCTGCAGCGGCTGCTGCGCGGCCGCGCGCGGTGCGTGCTGGTCACCGACGGCGCCGCGCCGATCCGCTGGTTCAGCCGCGACAGCTCGGGCACGGCGCCGACGTTCGCCGTGCGCGTGGTGGATACGACCGCGGCGGGCGATGCCTTCGTCGGCGGGTGGCTCAAGTCGCTCATCGACCATGGCGCCGGCCGCGAGACGCTCGGCGCCTTCCTCGAGTCGCGCGCGTCATTACAGCAATCGCTGTGCTACGCCGCCGCGTGCGGCGCGCTCGCCACCACGCGCCACGGGGCGTTTGCCGCCATGCCGGCGGAGAATGAAGTGCGCGTGCTGCTGCAGGCGCGCGCATGACGCGCCCCCCCGCGCTGCCGGATTTCCGCAGCGAAGCCTTCCTGCGCGCGCATATCGCCCGGACCATGGCCTTTTACCATCCGCGCGCCATCGATCCGCGCGGGGGCTTCTTCCATTATTTCCGCGACGACGGCACGGTGTACGACGCCGTGCACCGGCACCTGGTGAGCAGTACCCGCTTCGTCTTCAATTACACGATGGCCGCGCGCGAGTTCGCCGAGGACGCCCCGCTGCGCGAGGAGTACCGGCGGGCGGCGCGTCACGGCCTCGCTTACCTGCGCGAGCGGCACCGCGAACCGGTGAGCGGCGGCTATGCCTGGACGATCCGCGACGGCGCGCCCGAGGACCGCACCCAGCACGCCTACGGCGCGGCGTTCGTGCTGCTGGCCTATGGGAGCGCCTGCGGCGCCGGGCTCGATGAGGCGCGAGCCTGGCTCGAGGAGACCTGGAGGCTGCTCGAATCGCACTACTGGGAGGAAAGTCCCGGGCTGTATCGCGACGAAGCCGATCCCGGCTGGCGCTTCGGCGACTATCGCGGGCAGAACTCCAACATGCACCTGTGCGAGGCGCTGCTCGCCGCGCACGCCGCAACCGGCGAGACACGCTACCTCGAGCGCGCCCTGATGCTCGCCGACCACATGACACGCCGCCAGGCGGCGAAGGCCGGAGGGCTGGTGTGGGAGCACTACGACCGCCACTGGAACATCGACTGGGACTATCATCGGGATGACCCCAAGCACCTGTTCCGCCCCTGGGGCTTTCAGCCGGGCCACCAGACCGAGTGGGCGAAGCTGCTGCTGATCCTGGAGGAGCAGCTGCGCGCGCGCGGAGTTGCGCTCGCGTGGCTCATCCCCAGGGCGCAGCAGCTGTTCGACACTGCCGTCGCGCGCGCCTGGGACGAGGAATACGGCGGCCTGTGCTACGGCCTCGCCCCCGACGGGGCGGTGTGCGATACCGACAAGTACTTTTGGGTGCAAGCGGAATCGATCGCGGCCGCCGCGCGGCTGGCGCTGCGCAGCGGGGAGTCGCGCTACTGGGACTGGTACGAGCGCCTGTGGGCCTATGCGTGGCGGCATTTCGTCGATCATGAGCACGGTGCCTGGTATCGCATCCTCGACCGCACCAACCGCAAGTACAGCGACGAGAAGAGCCCGGCCGGGAAGACCGACTACCACACCATGGGCGCCTGTTACGACGTGCTGCACGTGCTGCGGCAGGGTGGGTGGGTGAGCCCGCAGAGCCCGGAGGTGGTACCTGCGTTTCGCAATAGTTCAGTGAACACCTAACTATCTCGGAAGAGAACATATACCGCGCCGCCTCCCTGGCCCGAGCAGCGGCCGGCGGCGCCCGCCCGCCGACGCGACCGCACTGAAACGCCGCGCGTATATCATGTCCGCCATGGCTGCAGTTTCCCCGGAGCTCGCCCCCTCCCCGAGGCTCGGCGAGGCGCCGCTGTCGTATCGGCTCTCGCGGCGCGTGAACGAGTACGCGCGTCTCGCCCGGCTCGATCGCCCGGTCGGCACCTGGCTGCTGCTGTGGCCGGCGCTGTGGGCGCTGTGGATCGCAGGCGCCGGGCGGCCGACCCCGCGCGTGCTGATCGTCTTCGTGCTGGGCGTCGTCGTGATGCGCGCCGCGGGGTGCGTGATCAACGACTTCATCGACCGCGACATCGATCCGCACGTGCGCCGCACGCGCGACCGCCCGCTCGCCGCGCGCCGCGTGTCGCCCGGCGAGGCCCTGGCGTTGTTCGCCCTCCTCATCGGCCTCGCGCTCTACCTGGTGACGCGCCTCGACCTGCTGACCATCAAGCTCGCCGGCATCGGGGCGCTCCTCACGGTGTCCTATCCCTTCTTCAAGCGCTTCTTTCCCCTGCCGCAGCTGTACCTCGGGATCTCTTTCGGCGGCTGGAGTGTGCCGATGGCGTTCGCGGCGCAGACCGGCTCGCTCCCGCGCGTCGCCTGGGTGCTGTACATCGCCGCGGTCATCTGGGCGGCGCTCTACGACACCATCTATGCCATGGTGGATCGCGAGGACGACCTGCAGATCGGGGTGAAGTCGAGTGCCATCCTGTTCGCCGACCTCGACCGGCTGCTGATCGGCGTGATGCAGCTCATGATGCTGTACGCGCTGGTGCTGGTCGGGCGCAACATGCACTTCGGCCGCTGGTACCAGGGCGGCATCATCGCCGCGGCGGTGCTGTTCGCCTGGCAGCAGTGGCTCATCCGCAGGCGCGAGCCGGCCGCCTGCCTGCGCGCCTTCCTCAACAACCGGTACGTGGGCCTGGCGGTATTCGTCGGCATCCTGCTGCAGTACGTGTACGCCGAGGGCGGCTGACAGCCGCATGAACGCCTACAAGAACCAACGCTTTCGTGCGCGCCTGGGCTTCGCGCTGCGCGGCTTCGCGCACAGCCTGCGCACCGAGGCCAGCCTGCAGTTTCAGAGCGTCGTCGGCGCCACCGCGCTGATCGCGATGCTGATCCTGCGGCCCCCCGCGATATGGTGGGCGCTGGTGCTGCTCGCCAGCGCCGCGGTGCTCGCCGCGGAGCTCTTCAATACCGCCGTCGAGCAGCTCGCGGACGAGCTGCACCCGCACGACAGCCCCGGCATCCGCCTCGTCAAGGACTGCGCCGCGGCCGGGGTGCTCGTCACGGTGCTCGGCGCGCTCGGCGTCGCGCTCGCCTTGGCGGTGCACCTGCTCCTGCCCTGACGGATCGGTTTCTGACCAATTGTCGACTTTTCGGCGGGCCTCTCGTTGACATGGCCGGTCGCGCTCGGGCATGGTCGCCGCGCAGCTGCGAGGGATGCCAGGCATGACCGAGATGACCAAGACGTCCGAGATGTCCGACACCGTGCGCGACCTGATCCGCCACGACTGGTCGCTCGCCGAAGTGCACGCACTGTTCGCGCTGCCCTTCATGGACCTGATCCTGCGCGCACAGCGTGTGCACCGGGCGCACCACGCGCCCAACACCGTGCAGCTGAGCACCCTGTTGTCGATCAAGACCGGCGCCTGTCCGGAGGATTGCGCCTACTGCCCGCAGAGCGTGCGCTATGACACCGGCGTGGCGGCCGAGCCGCTGATGGCGGTGGCCGCGGTGCGCGAACACGCCCGGCGCGCGCGCGAGGCGGGCGCGACGCGCTTCTGCCTGGGGGCGGCCTACCGCGCGCCGAAAGCCCGCGACCTCGGGGTGATCTCCGAGATGATCCGCGAGATCCATGCGCTCGGGTTGGAGAGCTGCGCCACGCTCGGCATGCTGCAGCCCGCCCAGGCGCAGCAGCTCAAAGCCGCCGGCCTCGACTATTACAACCATAACCTCGATACCTCCGCCGAGTACTACAGCGAGATCATCACCACGCGCACCTATCAGGATCGCCTCGACACCCTGGCGGCCGTGCGCGCGGCGGGGCTGAAAGTCTGCTGCGGCGGCATCGTCGGCATGGGCGAGTCGCCGACCGATCGCGCACAGCTGCTGCGCACGCTCGCGAATCTGCCGGAGCACCCGGAGAGCGTGCCGATCAACCAGCTGGTGCGGGTCTCCGGCACGCCACTCGCGCAAGCCGCGGACGTCGATCCGTTCGACTTCGTGCGCACCATCGCGGTCGCGCGCGTGCTGATGCCGCGCGCGCACGTGCGCCTGTCAGCCGGGCGCGAAGGCATGAGCGATGAGCTGCAGGCGCTGTGCTTCCTCGCCGGCGCGAACTCCATCTTCTGCGGGGAGAAGCTGCTAACCACCGGCAACCCGGAGCTCGCGCGCGACCGGCAGCTGTTCGCACGGCTCGGGCTCACGGCCGAGGGCCATGAAGCGGGCAGCCGCGGCGCTTGAGAGGGCGCTGGCGCAGCTCGATGCCGCGCAGCTGCGGCGCGAGCGCACCACGCTCGACGCGCCCGCCGCCGCCGGTCCGCGGCTGCTGGCAGTCTCCGGCGGACGCCCTCTCGTCGACTTCAGCAGCAATGACTATCTAGGACTTGCGCGCCACCCGGCGCTCGCGGCGGCCATGAGCGCCTGCGCCGCGCGGCGCGGTGCCGGGAGCGGCGCCTCGCACCTCGTGACCGGGCACGGCAGCGAGCACGCGCGGCTCGAGGAGGAGCTCGCCGCCTTCACCGGCCGCGAGCGGGCACTGCTCTTCTCCACCGGCTACATGGCCAACCTCGCCGTCCTCGCCGCGCTCGCCGGTCGCGGCGAGCGGGTGCTGCTCGATCGCCTGAGCCACGCCTCGCTGATCGACGGCGCGCGGCTCTCGGGCGCGCGGCTGCAGCGCTACCCGCATGCCGACGCGCAGGCCGCTGCGCGGCTGCTGGAGCGCGATCCGCGTCATACTGCGCTGATTGCCACCGATGGGGTGTTCAGCATGGACGGCGATCTCGCGCCACTGCCGCAGCTGGCGCATGCCGCGCACGCCGCAGATGCCTGGCTCGTGGTCGACGACGCCCACGGTCTTGGCGTCGTGGGCGCGAGCGGCCGCGGAGTGCTCGAGCACTTCGGCCTGAGTTGCTCCGAGGTCCCGATCCTCGTGGGCACGCTCGGCAAGGCCTGCGGATCCTTCGGCGCCTTCGTGGCCGGCGCTTCCGACCTGATCGAGTTCCTGATCCAGAAGGCGCGCACCTACATCTATACGACCGCCTTGCCGCAGCCGGTAGCGGCGGCCACCCGCGCCGCACTCGCACTGCTGCAGGCGGAAAGCTGGCGGCGCGAGCGGTTGCACGCGCTGATTGCGCGCTTTCGCCGGCAGGCGCAGGCGGCCGGCGTGCCGCTCAGCGCCTCGCTCACGCCTATCCAGCCGGTCGTGCTCGGCAGTGCCGGGAGCGCACTCGCCGCGCAGCGACAATTGCAGGAAGCGGGGCTGTGGGTGGTCGCCATCCGCCCGCCGACGGTCCCGGCCGGGAGCGCGCGGCTGCGGGTGACGCTCTCCGCGACCCACACCGAAGCGCAGGTCGACACGCTGGTGGCGCAGCTGGCCGCGATCAGCGCGCAGGCCCGGAGCAGCTAACAGGAGCGCGTGAGAGGTGAGCGCGCTGTACCACGAAGTGCGCGGCAGCGGACCGGACCTGGTGCTGCTGCACGGCTGGAGCCTCAACCTCGGGGTGTGGGAGACACTTGCCCGCGAGCTGGCCGCACGCTTTCGGATCATCGCCATCGACCTGCCCGGGCACGGCAGGAGCGACTGGGATCTGAAAGCCAGCACGCCGGCGGCGCAGGCGTGGCGCGTTCACGAGACACTCGCCCCGCTCACCGAGCGCTATGCGCTGCTCGGCTGGTCGCTCGGCGGGCAGCTCGCCCTGGATATCGCAGCAGCGCTCCCCACGGCGGTCGAGCGCCTGGTGCTGGTGTGCACCACGCCCAAGTTTCTCGCCGCTCCCGGGTGGCGTTGCGGCACGCCGCGCCCGCTGCTCGCCCGCCTCATCCACCGCCTGCACGTCGAGGGCGAGCGCGCCGTGAGCGACTTCCTCGCGCTGCAGGTGCGCGGTGGCGGCGCGCCGCGCACCGCCGCGCGGGTGCTGGGGAGCCTGCGCGGGGCGCTGCGCACGCACGGCGCGGCGCGGCTGGATGCCCTGGTGAGCGGCCTTGCGCGGCTGCGCGATTGCGATCTGCGGCCGGCGCTGCCGCAGGTGCGCGTCCCGGCGCTGGTGATGGCGGGACAGCGCGACCGCGTCATCCGTCCGGGCGCGGCACGCGCCCTGGCGGCGGCCCTTCCCGAGGGGCGCTACGTGGAGATCGCGGGCGCTGCACACGTGCCGTTCCTGTCGCACCGCGTGCAATTCGTCAAACACCTGACCGGGTTCCTGTGTGCCTGACCCGCGCGACAGCTTTCGGCTCGACCGCGCGAAGCTGCGGGCTTCTTTCGAGCGCGCCAGCGCCAGCTACGAGTCCGCCGCGCGGCTGCAGGTGAGCGTCGCGGCGGAGCTGCTCGAGCGGCTGGCGGCGTTTGGCTTCGCCCCGCGCGTCGTGCTCGACCTCGGTGCCGGCACCGGGCGTGTCACTCGCCAGCTCAAGCGCCTCTACCCGCGCTCGCTCGTGATTGCGCTCGACCTCGCCCCGGGCATGCTGCGCGAAGCGCGGCGGCATCAGCACCTGTGGCGGCGCTTCGCGCGGGTGTGCGGCGATGCGCTGCGTCTGCCGCTCAAGGACGCGAGCATCGACATCGTATTCAGCAGCCTGATGCTGCAGTGGTGTGAGCCGCTCGAGAGCACGCTCGCGGAGGTGCGCCGGGTCCTGAAGTCCGACGGTTTCTTCGCCTTCAGCACTTTCGGTCCCGACACGCTCAACGAGTTGCGCAGCGCCTGGGCGCAGGCAGACGGCTACAACCACGTGAATCACTTTGCCGACGTGCACGCGGTCGGCAACGCGCTCACGCACGCGGGCCTGCAGGAGCCGGTGCTCGACGTCGATCGCATCGAGCTCGGCTACCCCGACGCGCTCACCCTGATGCGCGATCTGAAGGCGATCGGCGCGCACAACGTGACCGCGGGACGTCCGCGCGCGCTCGTCGGCCGCGCGCGCCTGGCCCGCATGCAACAGGCCTACGAGGGCTTTCGCCGCGGGCAGCAGCTGCCGGCCACCTACGAGGTCATCTACGGGGCGAGCTGGGGTGCGGCGGGACGCCCGGCAACCGCGGCCGCCGGGGGCGTCGCGCACATCGCACCCGGCTCGATCGGGCGAGCGCGGCCGCCTCCCCTGAGCGAGGCGCCTTGACCGCGCGGGGCATTTTCGTCACCGGCACCGACACCGGTGTCGGCAAGACGTTCGTCGCATGCGCCTTGGTGCGTGCATTGCGCTCTCACGGCGGGCGCGTCGCCGTGATGAAACCGGTGGCCGCGGGCGCGCGAGACGCGGCGCAGGGCCTGCGCAATGACGACGCCCTGGCACTGATCGAGGCGGCGGGCGCGACCGATGCCTATGGGGACGTGAATCCCTATTGCTTCGAATCTGCAGTTTCGCCGCATATCGCGGCAAAAGAGGCCGGAATCGAGGTAGATACCGGCTTGATCCGCGACAAATTCAATGCACTGGCGAGAGAGGCGGACTGGGTCGTGATCGAGGGAGCGGGCGGCTGGCTCGCCCCGATCAACGAGCATCAGACGATGGCGGATCTGGCGTGGACACTCGCGGTGCCGGCGCTCATGGTGGTGGGCCTGAAGCTCGGCTGCCTCAATCACGCGCAGTTGACGCACGCAGGGATCCGGGCCCGCGGAGTGAGCTTCGCCGGCTGGATCGCCAGCGGCGTCGATCCCGCCATGTCGCGCGTGGCAGAGAATCTCGCCGCCCTCGAGCGGCTGCTCGGGGAGCCCGCGCTCGCTGTCGTTCCGCATACGAGCGCCGATGTGGCATCGCTCACCCTCGCGCCGGCGGCGCAGCGCCTCGCCCAGAAGAACCTAAGGGCCTGAAGCGGCTTGAATAAACCCCTTCAGGCGCTACCATCGATCGCGACGTGGAGACCCAGACGCTGCGCATCGACATCCGCCCGAACTGCTCGCTCAGCCTGCGCGGTGCGCGAGCGTTCTTCGGCGCCGCGTGCGTGCTGCCCTGCGGCGTCGCCGGCTTTCTCGCCGCCAAGGGATTCTGGCCGGTGTTGCCGTTCGCGGGAGCGGAAATGGCACTCCTCGGGTGGGCGCTGAAGGTCTCCCTCGAGCGCCGCTTTCATCGCCAGACCATTACCGTCACCGAGCAGGAGGTGAGCGTGGAATCGCGCGACCAGCGGCGCTGCTGGCGCATCGTGTTCCCGCGGCATTGGGCGCAGGTTAAACTGCGCCGCCCCGCGGCACGCTTGCATCCGAGCCGGCTCACCATCGAGTCGCACGGCCACCAATGCGAGCTCGGGAGCTTTCTCACGGAGGAGGAGCGGCGCGGACTGGCGCTGCGGTTGCAGCGCCTCATCGGCCGCGTCAACGAGTCGCCCTCCTGGCCTTAGTTTGCGCCGCGGGCGGTGAGACGGCGCGCGGGGTTTGCTTTCCTGGAGGTTGCGCGGCCCGGCCCGAGGCCGGTACGCGTTGTAAGGCACGTTAATGACGATTCGCGCCAAGCTCTTCTCCTCTGCCACCGCGCTCGGGGCCGCCGCCGCTGGCGCCCCGGCGAGCGCAGCTTCCGGCTGGGGTGACCTCAACATGCCCCGCGGGGTCACCGAGATCAGCCGCAAGATCTACGACCTGCACATGACCATCTTCTGGGTGTGCGTCGCGATCGGCGTGCTCGTGTTCGGGGCCATGATCTGGTCGCTGATCGCCTACCGCAAGTCGCGTGGCGCGGTCGCCGATGTCACGCTGGTCCACAACACCAAGGTCGAATTCATCTGGACCGTGGTGCCGGTCTTCATCCTCATCGCCATGGCGGTGCCGGCGGCGCGCACGCTGGTGGAGATCGAGGACACCAGCAAGACCGAGCTCACCATCAAGGTGACCGGCTTCCAGTGGGGCTGGCAGTACGACTATCTCGATGACGGCGTGGCCTTCTTCTCGCATCTCGACCGGGCCAGCAACGCCGCGCGCGAGCTCCTCTCAGGCATAGATCCCAACACCGTCGACCACTACCTGCTGAACGTCGACAACCCGCTCGTGGTGCCGGTCGCCACCAAGGTGCGCCTGCTGATCACGGCTGCGGACGTCATCCATTCCTGGTGGGTGCCCGCCTTCGGCGTCAAGAAGGATGCGATTCCCGGCTTCGTGAACGAGGCCTGGTTCCGGGTGGACGCCGACCAGCCCGGGCTGTATCGCGGGCAATGCGCCGAGCTGTGCGGGCGCGACCACGGCTTCATGCCGATCGTGGTCGACGTGCGCTCCAAGGCGGACTTCGCCGCGTGGCTGAAGGAGAAGGCCGCCGCGCAGAAGGAGCCGGCGGCGCCTGCGACCGCCCCGCCCGGTGCAACCCCGGTTCCCCCCGGCAACACGACCGCGCCTTAGGTTTCACCGGAGCCCGACATGGCCGAGCCGCTCACACACGCTGCCCCGCACGAGGATCACGACCACAAGCCGCACGGCTGGCGGCGCTGGGTCTACGCGACCAATCACAAGGACATCGGCACGATGTACCTGATCTTCGCGTGCACCATGTTCTTCATCGGCGGCCTCCTGGCGATGCTGATCCGGCTCGAGCTCTTCCGGCCCGGGCTGCAGTTCTTCGATCCGCAACTGTTCAACTCGTTCACCACCATGCACGCGCTCATCATGATCTTCGGCGCGATCATGCCCGGATGGACGGGGCTCGCGAACTGGATGATCCCGATGCAGGTCGGTGCGCCCGACATGGCGCTGCCGCGGCTGAACAACCTGAGCTTCTGGATCCTGCCCTTCGCCTTCACGCTGCTGCTCGGCTCGCTGTTCGTGCCGGGCGGCGCGCCCGCCGGGGGCTGGACGATGTATCCGCCGCTGGTGCTGCAGACCGGCGCCTCTTTCCCGATGCTGATTTTCTCCATCCACCTGATGGGCGCCTCTTCCATCCTCGGCGCCATCAATGTCATCGTCACCATCATGAACATGCGCGCGCCGGGCATGACGCTGCTGCGCATGCCGTTGTTCGTGTGGACCTGGCTGATCACCGCGTACCTGCTGATCGCGGTGATGCCGGTGCTCGCAGGAGCGGTGACCATGCTGCTCACCGATCACTTCTTCGGCACCACCTTCTTCACCGCGGCCGGGGGCGGCGACCCGGTGATGTTTCAGCATATCTTCTGGTTCTTCGGGCACCCGGAGGTGTACATCCTCATCCTGCCGGCGTTCGGCATCATCTCCGAGGTCATCCCGACTTTCTCGCGCAAGCCGCTGTTCGGCTACGAGGCCATGGTGTACGCGGTGGCCTCGATCGCGTTCCTGTCTTTCATCGTGTGGGCGCATCACATGTTCACCGTCGGCATGCCGCTCGCCGCGCAGCTGTTCTTCATGCTCTCGACCATGCTGATCGCGGTGCCGACCGGGGTGAAGGTGTTCAACTGGACGGCCACCATGTGGAAGGGGTCGCTGTCGTTCGAGCCGCCGATGCTGTTCGCGCTGGCGTTCCTGTTCCTGTTCACCATCGGTGGCTTTTCCGGACTGATGCTGGCGATCGTGCCGGCGGACTACCAGTACCAGGACACCTACTTCGTGGTGGCGCACTTCCACTACGTACTGGTGCCGGGCAGCATCTTCGGCATGATGGCCGGGGTGTACTACTGGCTGCCCAAATGGACCGGCCATATGTACGACCTGAAGCTCGCCACCTGGCACTTCTGGCTGTCGGCGATCTTCGTCAACGTGCTGTTCTTCCCGCAGCACTTCCTCGGGCTCGCCGGCATGCCGCGCCGCATCCCCGACTATGCCGTGCAGTTCACTGACTGGAACATGGTCTCCTCGATCGGCGCCTTCGGCTTCGGCCTCTCGCAGCTGCTGTTCCCCTACATCATCTGGAAGTGCGTGCGCGGCGGTGAGCGCATCGGCAACAAGGCGTGGGAGGGAGCGCATGGACTGGAGTGGGAGCTGCCCTCCCCGCCCCCCTATCACTCCTGGACCGAGCCGCCGTCCGATGCCGTGATCGCACGCGGCGCGGCGCACTGATGACGACCCTCGACATGGCGCGTGGGACTTTCGACCAGCGGCGGCGCGTGCGGCGCAGCGCGCTGGTGTGGACGCTGATCGCCGTGGCGTTCTACGTCGGCTTCATCATCCTCACCCTGGTGCGCGCTTCGCGATGAGCGACCTCAGGCGCGAGAATCGCAACATGACCTGGAAGCTGCTGGCGATCGCCGCCGGTAGCTTCGGGTTCGGCTTCGCGCTGGTGCCGCTCTACAACGTGCTGTGCTCGGTGACCGGCTATGGCGATCAGAGCCGACTGCTGCAGCGCGTGCAGGCCATCGAGCACCCCGACCCGAGCCGCACGGTGACGGTCGAGTTCCTCGCGGACGTCGCCAGCTCCGGCACCTTCGAGTTCCGTCCGGTGGTGCGCACCGTGCGGGTGCATCCGGGCCAGCTCTACACGGCGCAGTTCTACGCGCGAAACTTGAGCGGCCGCGACAGCGTCGCCCAGGCGGTACCCAACATCGCCCCTTCCGAAGTGGCCGCTTACTTCCACAAGACCGAGTGCTTCTGCTTCTCGCCGCAGCACTTCAGCCTCGACGAGGGGCGCCACATGCCGGTGCGCTTCATCATCGACCCCGCGCTCCCGGCCCACATCGACCTGATCACTCTCGCATACACCTTCTACGACGAGTCCGCGCAGGTGAGCGCGCGGCGCTAGAAAGCACTCCCACATGGCCAACGCACACGCCCCCGACAGCAGCCGCTACTACATCCCGCATGGCAGCCCCTGGCCGATCCGCGGCTCGATTGCGCTCTTCGCGATGATGCTCGGCGCCATCACCTACCTGAACGACTGGGCGGGCGGCTGGATCTTCCTCCCGGGCGCGGTGCTGCTCGGCTACCTGTTCTGGGGCTGGTTCTCGCTCGTCATTGATGAGAACCAGCACGGCATCTACAACCTGCAGGTCGACCGCAGCTTCCGCATGGGGATGATGTGGTTCATCTTCTCCGAGGTGATGTTCTTCGCGGCGTTCTTCGGCGCACTGTTCTATGCGCGGATGCTCTCGGTGCCGTGGCTCGGCGGCCAGGGCGTCAAGGTGTTCACCAACTTCGTACTCTGGCCGCAGTACGAAGGCGTTTGGCCGACCAACGGACCGGGGCACGTGGGCGGACGCGCCGATTCCACCTTCAGCGTCATCCCGGCGATCGGCGTGCCGGCGCTCAACACTGCGATCCTGCTCACCAGCGGGCTCACCGTCACCCTCGCGCATCATGCCCTGCGCGCCGGCCAGCGCGGCAGGCTGTCGGTGTTCCTGGCGCTCACCTTTCTCCTCGGGTTCAGCTTCGTCGGCCTGCAGGCGCACGAGTACGGCGAGGCCTACCGGGAGCTCGGGCTGCGGCTCTCCACCGGCATCTACGGCTCGACGTTCTTCATGCTCACCGGTTTCCACGGCCTGCACGTCACCATCGGCGCGATCATGCTGACGGTCATCTGGCTGCGCGTGCAGCGCGGGCACTTCACGCCGAATCGCCACTTCGCGTTCGAGGCAGTGGCCTGGTACTGGCACTTCGTCGACGTGGTGTGGCTCGGCCTGTTCATTTTCGTCTACTGGCTCTAGCGCCACAGCCACGCGGGCGCGCCGGCGCCTAGCGCGGTAGCGCGCCGCCGCCGAGTGCGTGAGGCGAGATGAGCCCGAAGTACCACGCCAGCATCAGCAGCCCGAACAGCACCAGCGAGAGCGTGATGCGCACGGTGAGCGCACGCGCGAGCTTCGCGGAGGCCTCCGCACCGCCGGCGCCACCGCTGCCGCGCGAGAGATGGAACAGCGCCGAGCCGAGGCTTGCGACCACCCCGATCAGACACACCAGGACGAGCACCCACACCAGCTGCCGCATAGCGAAGGAGTGTAGCGCGCGCGCGCCGCGGAGCAATTTCCGATGTGCCCCGCCTTGAGCGCCACCCGGGGCACATTCGCACCGTCGCCCTTCTTCACGCTCATCGCCCTCGCTCTCGCGGCGTTGTTCGTGCGGCTGGGGCTGTGGCAGTGGCACCGTGGCGTTGAGCGCCAGGCCCAGGGGGAGCGTTTCGCGCGCGGCGCCGACCAGCTGCTCGACGTGGGGGAGCGCGCGCTGAGCGAAGTGCCGCTGTTTCAGCGCGTGCGGGTGAGCGGTACCCTCGACGGCGCGCACCAGTTCCTGCTCGACAACCGCACTTGGCAGGGACGCGCCGGTTACGAGGTGCTGACGCCGCTCACGCGCGGCAGCGCTCCCGCGCTGCTCGTCGATCGCGGCTGGATGCCGTTCCCGGGGACGCGCGCGCAGCTGCCCGATGTCAGCCTGCACGCTCCGGCCGCCGTCACGCTCACCGGGCGGGTGGCGGATCTTCCCAGCCCCGGGCTCGCGAGCGGCCGCGCGGCGCCTGAGCCGGCGGCGCCCTGGCCGAAAGTCACCAGCTACCCCGACATCGCGCAGCTGGCGAGCGCACTCGGCGCCCCGCTCAGCTCGCGCATCCTGCTCCTCGACCCGCAGGCCCCTTTCGGCTACGTGCGCGCATGGCAGGCTGCGGGACTCTCGCCCCTGCGGCACTTCGCCTACGCCATACAGTGGTGGAGCTTCGCAGCGCTCGCGCTGCTCGCGTGGGGCGTGACCAGCCTGCGCCGAACGCCGTCGCCCGCGCCGTCGGCAGAGCGGGACAGATGACAGCCGGGCAGCTGCGCGCGCGCAACCTGCGCACCGTGGCGGCGCTCGGGGCGCTCTTCGTGTCCCCGCTCCTCATCGCGTTCTTCACCTACTACGGCAGCGCCTGGCGCCCGGCGGGGCAGGTGAACCATGGAACCCTGATCACGCCGCCGCGGCCGCTGCCGGCGAGCGCGTTGCCGCGCGGCAAGTGGACGCTTCTCTACGCCGGTGATGGCGCCTGCGATTCGGCATGCCGCGAGGCGCTGCACGTCATGCGACAGACCCGCCTGGCGCTCAACAACGACATGACGCGCGTCGAGCGCACGTTCCTCGCCACCGCTCACTGCTGCGCGCGCGAGTTCCTGTCCCGCGAGCACGCCGGTCTCGTGGTCCTCGATGGTGCCAGCGCTGCCGAGCAGCCCCTGCTGCGCGAGCTCTCCGCTCCCGCTCCGGCGCACCTGCTGTACATCGTCGACCCGCTCGGCAACCTCGTGATGAGCTACGATGCCCGCAGCGATCCTCACGGCCTGCTCGAGGATCTGAAGAAGCTCCTGCGGCTGTCTCACATCGGTTGAATGTCCACCATGCCGGTTGCCCGCTGGATGCGACGCCTCGCCACTGCCGGCGTGCTGTTGTGCGTCATCGTGGTCGTGCTCGGCGCCTACGTACGCCTGAGCGCCGCGGGTCTCGGCTGTCCGGACTGGCCGGGATGTTACGGCCACATCACACCGATCGGCGCCGAGCAGGGCGCTGCGGCCCCTGTTTACGGCCACCGGCCGCTCGTGCCCGGCAAGGCGTGGCGCGAGATGATCCACCGCTACGCGGCCGGCACGCTCGGGCTCGTGATCGTCCTCATCAGCGCACTCGCGATCACGGCCCGCCGTCAACGCCTGGTGAGCGTGCCGCTGGCGCTCACTCTGTTCGCCACCGTGATCGTACAAGGCCTGCTCGGAATGCTCACAGTCACATGGCAGCTCAAACCGCTCGTCGTGACACTGCATCTGCTGTTCGGCATGACGACTCTCGCCCTGCTGTGGTGGCTCAGGCTCTCGCTTCCGGCCGGTCCGTGGAGCCGGGCCGCCGGGCCGCGCGCCGGCCGCCTCGACCGCGGCGGCGCGGCGCGCACCACGAGGGCGCGCGGGTTCGCGCTCCTCGGGCTTGCCGCGCTCGCAGTGCAGATCGCTCTCGGCGGCTGGACGAGCAGCAATTACGCCGCCGTCGCCTGCCCGCAGCTGCCGACCTGCCAGAACGCCTGGTGGCCGCGCGCCGACTATCGCAACGCCTTCGTACTGTGGCGCGGCCTCGACACCGACTATGAAGGCGGCGTGCTCGACAATTCCGCACGCGTCGCCATCCATCTCACCCATCGCCTCGGCGCCGTGGCAGCCAGCGCCGCGCTCGCCTGCGCAGCGGGGGCGGTGCTGCGCCGACGCGGGCTGCCCGGGGCGCGAGCCGGGGCGTGGGCAGTGCTGGCGGCGCTCGGCCTGCAGCTGCTCATCGGCATGTCGATGGTGACGTCAGGCTTCCCGTTGTGGCTCGCTACTGCGCACACCGCCGGCGCCGCACTGCTCCTGCTTGCGACGCTCGCGCTGCTGCACTCACTCGCTTCGCGGTGATGTTGACGTTGTTGCCGGCTAGGCACGGATGCAGCGTGCGCCGAGCGCGCGTGAGCGCGGCGGCGCGATCTGCTAGGCTGCGCATCCCCTAAGGTCACCCCCCTGCCTTGTCCTGCGAGTACCGTGGCGACCACAACGGATCTGGCGCCGGAGCGAGAAGCGCTCTGGCGCCGCTACCTCGAGCTGACGAAACCCAAGGTCGTCGCGCTCATCACTTTCACCGCGATCGTCGGCACGCTGCTCGCCAGCCCCGGGGTGCCGCCACTGGATGCGTTGCTGTGGGGCAATGTCGGCATCGCGCTCGCCGCCGCGTGCGCCGCCACCTTGAATCACGTGCTCGACCGGCGCATCGACGCGCAGATGGAGCGCACCCGTGCGCGCCCGCTGCCGAGCGGACAGATCAGCGAGCGCAGCGCGCTCAGCTTCGCCGCCGTGCTGGGCGTGGCGGCCATGGCGATGCTCGCGTTCCTGGTGAATCAGCTCACTGCGGTGCTGACGTTCCTTTCCCTCATCGGCTACGCGGTGATCTACACCGTGTGGCTGAAGCGCGCCACCTCGCAGAACATCGTCATCGGCGGCGCGGCGGGCGCAGCGCCTCCGGTGCTCGGCTGGACCGCCGTCACCGACAGCGTCGATCCGAATGCGCTGCTGCTGTTCCTCATCATCTTTGCGTGGACTCCGCCGCACTTCTGGGCGCTCGCCATCGCGCGCCGCGACGAGTACGCGCGCGCCGGCATCCCGATGCTCCCGGTAACGCACGGGGTGGCCTACACGCGGCTGCAGGTGTTGCTGTACACCGTGCTTCTCACGGTGATGACGCTGCTGCCCTTCCTCACGCGCATGAGCGGACTGATGTACCTGGCGGCCGCGCTGGTGCTCAACGCGCTGTTCCTCTACCACGCGCTCGCGCTGAAGATCACCGCGCGCGAGGAACTGCCGATGCGGGTGTTCCGCTTCTCGGTGACTTACCTGATGTGGCTGTTCGCGGCGCTGCTGGTGGACCACTACCTGCCGGCGTTGCGCCCGGCAGGCCCTTAGGGGTCGGCGGCCGCCGCGCGCCTCACGCGGGGCGTCTTGCGCGGCGCCTCTCGCTCGGCGGTCGCACGTCCGAGCGCTGCAGCGCCATTTGCCAGGAGTAGATGATCTGGCCTTTGAGCAGCAGCACGCCGGCGGAGCGGTAATTGTCGGGGTCGATCTGACCGAGGTGCTCGGAGCCGTGATAGCCGGAAGACTCGCAGCCGTACACCGAGAGGATTGAGGAGCCGATGACAGCGAAGCGGCCCTGGAGCTTGCCGAACGTCGCGCTCTCGAACGTCCACTTCAGGCTCGCGGCATCCTTCCCGGGCGGCTCGATCCAGTAGGCGTGCACGAACTCCGTCGGTGGCGCGCCGAGCACCTTGACCGTGCCGGAAAGCAGCCAGCACTCGGGCCGGTGCGCGATCTCGGTGCGGGCGATGGTCTCGAGCGGCTCGCCGTCCGCACGCCAGAGCGTCCCCGTTCCGTTCCACACCGCCGGCTCGAACAGAAACGTATGGGTCATGGGTGCATTATGGCGCGCAGGGCCGGTTTCGGGGTACGTTGCCCAGCAGCGACAGCGGGGACGCTCTTATGTTGACCGAACGCATCTGGTCGGGAAATTCCTTGCGCAACTTTCACTTTCTCATCGCTTGCCCGGAGAGCGGCGAAGCTCTGGCGGTCGACCCGCTCGAGTGGCAGCTGTGCCTGGAGGCAGCGCGCCGGCGGGGCTGGCAGATCACGCAGATCCTCAACACGCACGAGCACACCGATCACACCGGCGGCAATGCCGGGCTCAAGGCCGCGACCGGCGCGAAGGTCGCAGCGCACGCCGCAGCCGCGGCACGCATCGGCGGGGTGGACCGCGGTCTCTGCGCGGGCGATGTCATCCGCGTCGGGCGTACGGTCGAGCTCGAATGCCTCGACACGCCCGGGCACACCATGGCGCACATCTGCCTGCTGTCGCACAGCGAACCGCCGGCGCTGTTCTGCGGCGATACGCTGTTCAATGCCGGCGCGGGCAACTGCCACAACGGCGGGCACCCGGAAGCGCTCTACCAGACCTTCGTCACGCAGCTGGCGCGCCTGCCGGATGAGACGCGCGTGTACCCCGGACATGAGTACCTGGCGCGCAACCTCGAGTTCACGCTCGATCGCGAGCCGGGGAACGCGGACGCCACCGATCTGCTCGCGCAGGCACGCCACCACGACCCGGCGCAGGCGGTGGTGACCACGCTCGGCCGCGAAAAGCGCATCAACACTTTCTTCCGGTTGCAGAACCCACAGGTGATCGCGCGGCTGCGGGAGAAGTTCCCGGAGATCGGCGAGCAGCCGGATGCGAAGACCGTGTTCGTGAAGCTGCGCGAGCTGCGCAACCGTTGGTAGGGGCAGGGCGCGGCCAGCTCGTTTCCGAGCCCTACTTCAGGTATTTC
>DASZHQ010000170.1:0-1722 GCA_035937715.1 Steroidobacteraceae bacterium
GGACTACGCCGCGGCCCCGCTGCTCGCCGAGCTCGCCCGCTGGGAGTGGACCATGACGGGCGTGTTCGACGCCGCGGATGCCGCGCCGCTCGCGCATGAGGCGCTGGCACGCGTCGCGCCGCAGCAGTGGGCGCAGTTGCGCTTTGCCTGGCACCCGAGCGTGCGACGGCTGGCCTTGAGCTGGAATGTGCCGCAGATCTGGCAGGCGCTGACCGAAGACAGCGAGCGCCCGCAGGCGAGCCTGAATGCGGCGCCGGTGCAATGGCTCCTGTGGCGTCACGAGCTCACGACTTACTTCCGCTCGTTGCCGCACACGGAAGCGGCGGTGCTGGATGCTGCGCGCAATGGCTGGCCGTTCGGCGAGTTGTGCGAGCTGTTATGCGGTGAGCTCGGCGAGGCACAGGCGCCGGCGCACGCCGCCGCGCTGCTGCGCGACTGGGTCGGCTCCGGACTCATCAGCAGCGCTGCCTGAGCGGGCCGCTGGGGTGCAGCCCCATGACGTACAATCGCGATTCGCCCTCTCAAGGCTCGCGCATGTCGAATCCGGCGTACGGCAATGTACTGGAGATGATCGGCAACACGCCGCTCATGGCGGTGCGCCGTCTGGATACCGGGCCGTGCCAGCTGTTCCTGAAACTCGAGAACCAGAATCCGGGCGGCTCGATCAAGGATCGCGTCGGTCTGTATCTCGTCCAGGCCGCCGAGCGTGCCGGGAGCCTCAAGCCCGGCGGCACGCTCATCGAGGCCACGGCCGGCAACACCGGCTTAGGGTTGGCGCTGGTAGCGGCGCAGAAGGGGTATCGCCTGCTGCTGGTCATCCCCGACAAGATGAGCCAGGAGAAGATCTTTCACCTCAAGGCGATGGGCGCGGACGTGGTGATGACCCGATCGGACGTCAGCAAGGGTCATCCCGAGTACTACCGCGACGTCGCCGAGCGCCTGGCGCGCGAGATCCCTGCGAGCTATTTCGTCAACCAGTTCGGCAACCCGGCCAACGCGCAGGCGCACGAGGAGACCACCGCGCCGGAGATCTGGGAGCAGATGGGTCATGAGTTGCACGCCGTGGTTTGCGGCGCCGGCACCGGCGGTACCCTCGCGGGGCTGACGCATTTCTTCGCGCGTGTCGCGCCGCACGTGCAGCTGGTGCTGGCCGACCCCGTGGGCTCGGGGCTGGCGAGCTTCGCCACCACCGGCAGGCTCCCCGCCAAGATGACTGCCTGGATGGTCGAAGGCATCGGCGGCGATTCGGTTCCGCCGGTGGCCGACTTCTCGCGTGTCAGCAGCACCTACAGCATCCCGGATGCGGAAGCCTTCCGCACCTGCCGGGAGCTGCTCGCCAGGGAGGGCATCATCGCCGGCACCTCCACCGGCACGCTGCTGGCTGCGGCGCTGCGCTACTGCCGTGCGCAACAGCGGCCGCAGCGCGTCGTGACCTTCGTGTGCGACAGCGGCAACAAGTATCTGTCCAAGGTCTACAACGATTACTGGATGCTGGATCAGGGTTTTCTCGAGCGCGAACACCTGGGTGACCTGCGCGATCTCATTGCGCGCCGGCACTCCGAGCACGCCGCGGTGACCGTCAACTCGACCGAGTCGGTGATGGCTGCGTACCGGCGCATGAAGCTGTATGACGTCTCGCAGGTTCCGGTGATGCACGAGGGACGCATCGTCGGCATCGTGGACGAGGAGGACATTCTGCTGGAGGTGGTCGCAAACCCCGAG
>DASZHQ010000171.1:0-34011 GCA_035937715.1 Steroidobacteraceae bacterium
AGCCGCTGCGCTGGCGCGACGGGCAGAACAATGTCGTGCTGTTCAGCAGCGCCCAGCCCGACGACGTGCGCAGCGTCCCGGGGTGCGAGCTGGTGTGGAAGAAAGGCGCCGGGCGCTTCACCGCTGCCGCCGATCCCGAGCGCTGCCCGGCCTCCGGCGCGGCCGCGTCCGGCCTCGGCGGTACGCCCGCCGCGGAGCTCACCGCCGAATTTTTCACATTCGGTGGCTACCAGTTTCGCAGGACCCGCTAGCCCCCGCGGAAGGGTCGCGGCAGACGCGAGCACAGGGCCCCCGGCACAGCCCTTGCGCTCCCGGAGTGCTCGGCTGCCGCGGCTAGTTTTTCAGGTGCGTGTCGAGCCCTTGCGCTTCCGCGTCTTTCGGAGTGCTCGGCTGCCGCGGTCAATTTTTCAGATGCGCGTCTAACCAGCCCAGCACCGTGTGGTACCACAGGATGCTGTCGGCGGGCTTGAGTACCCAATGATTCTCGTCCGGGAACATGAGCAGCTTGCTTTCGATGCCGCGGCGCTGCAGCGCGGTGAAGGTAGCGATCCCCTGGGAGTAGGGAATGCGGAAATCCAGCTCGCCGTGGATCACCAGCATCGGCGTGCGCCACTTCGAGACGAAATCGATGGGGTTGACGCGCTCGTAGCCCTGGGGGTTCTGGTAATAGGGGCCGCCGAACTCCCATTCGGGGAACCAGAGCTCCTCGGTCGAGTAGTACATGACGCGCTGGTCGAATATGCCGTCGTGATTGACGATGCAGCGGAAGCGCTCCGGCCAGTTGCCCTCGATCCAGTTCATCATGAAGCCGCCGTACGAGGCGCCCAGCGCACAGGCGCGCCCGCCGTCGAGCCAGGGGAATTTCTCCAGCGCGGCCGCCAGGCCCCGCTGCAGATCGAGGAGGGGTTTGCCACCCCAGTCGCCGGTGATCGAATCGGTGAATGCCTGCCCATACCCCGGCGAGCCGTGGAAGTCGATCATCACCACCGCGTAGCCGCCGGCGGCGAAGGCCTGCGCATTCCAGCGGTAGGTCCACAGGTTCTGCATGCTCACCTGCGGGCCGCCGTGCACGAGGAACGCGATCGGATAGTGCCTGCCGCTCTCGAAGCCGAAGGGCTTCACCACGTAGCCGTACACAGTCTCATCGTTCCAGCCCCTGAAGCTGAACTGCTCGTACTCGCCCATGTGCCGCGCGGTTAGCAGATCGTGGTTCAAGTCGGTGAGGCGCTGCAGCGTCCCGCCGCGCGAGGGCACCGTGTACAGATCCGCCGGACCGCCGAGATCGGTGCGTGCGAGCACGACGCGCTCGCGCGCGGCGCTGAACGCCTCCACCGTGCCGCTGGAGGTGAGTCGCGTCGGCACGCCGCTGCCGGGATCGACACGGTAGAGCAGTCGCTGGCCGAGCTCGTCGACGCTCGCGAGCAGCGCCTTGCCGTCGGGCGTAGCGCCAAGATGCGCAACCGATCGGTCCCAGCCGCCGGTTAGCGAGCGCACTTTGCCGCTGCGGCCGCTCTTCAGCACGATGTGGAAGCGGTCGGACTCGAATCCCGGGCGCTCCTGCGCAAGCCAGGCAAGATCGCCGTCGGCGAGAAACACCGGCTGCGCGTCCCAGGCAGGGTTGCCGGCGGTGAGATTGACCGGCGCGGCGCTGCCGTCCACGGCGGTGAGGAACAGGTCGAAGTTGGTGGACCACGGCTCGTCGCGTCCGGCGATGCGCGCCGAGAATACCAGCGTCCTCCCGTCGGGGCTGAAGGTGAAGTCCTCGTCGCCCCCGAAGGGCTTGCCGGGAATGTCAGCGTCGAAGCCGCGCGAAACATCCACCGGCGGCTCCGTCGTGCCGCCGGGCGTCAGACGCGCCGTGAACAGGTGCGAGCGCGTGCCGTTGCTCCAGCTGTCCCAGTGGCGCACGAAGATCCGCTCGTACGTGCGCGCGTTAGCCTTGTCCTTGCCTCTCGCTTCGAGGCGCGCGCGGGTGCAGTCGAGGGTGGGGCAGTCGGGGAATACCTGCATCGTCAGGGCGAGCCGCTCACCGCGCGCAGATACCTTGAGCGAGCCGACCTCGAGAGGGTAATCGGTCACGCGCTGCGCGGCCCTGTCGCCCAGCATGAGCCGCCACACCTGCGAGCTGCCTGAAGCCGTCGAGAGGAAATAGAGCGTGCGGCTGTCGCTCGCCCAGCGCGGGCTGGAGGCGCTGCTGGCGGCGTCGATGAGCCGCTGCGGCTGCGCGCCGGGGGTGACGAGCGGCAGCAGCCAGAGGCTGGTGCGTCCCTTGTTGGCGTCCAGGTCGGTCTCGCGCTGCACGAACACGACGAAGCGGCCGTCCGGGGAGACCTGCGGATCCGTGACCCGCCTGAGAGCATTGAGGTCCTCGGGTGTGAACGGCGCAGCGCCTTGCGCGGCCAGCGCGCTGGCAGCGGGCAGGATGCAGGCGAGGCTGCCCAGCGCGGTCAACGTGCACACGAGCAGCCATGGGTGCGGGCGCACGTTCAGCGCCATCGGGGAGCTTCCGCCCTCAGCCGACTTCATCGGCGGCGATCGTCGACGGCTCCTGCTTCGCGGCCTGCAGCCACTCCTGCAGCGCCCCATCCTCGAGTACGCTCGCCATGTACCAGCGGGCGGTCTGGGAAATGCGCGCGCCGTAGGTGTTGAAGCGCAACACCACCGGGGCATACATCGCGTCGGCGATCGTATATTCGCCGAACAGCCAAGGGCCGCCGCTGCCGAAACGGGCGCGGCAGTCGTTCCACATCTCCTCGATGCGCTCGATGTCGGCCTCCAGCGCCGCCGTGACGACGGTGCGGCGATTGCGCGCGCGGGCATTCATGGGCCAGAGCGAGCGCAGGGTGGTGAAGCCGGAGTGCATCTCGGCGCACACCGAGCGCGCCTGCGCGCGCACCTCGCGCGATTGCGGCCAGCCCTTGCCGGTGAGCTCGGCAACGTACTCGCAGATGGCGAGCGAGTCCCACACGCGCAAGTCCCCGTGGCGCAGCACCGGTACCCGCCCGCTCGCTCCATGCTTGTCGATCTCTTCGCGCGTCTCGGGGGTGTCGAGCGCGATCACGATCTCCTCGAACTGCAGCCCCACGTGTTTCATCAGTAGCCAGGCCCGCAACGACCAGGAGGAATAGTTCTTATTGCCGATGACCAGGGTGAGCGGCGCCATCAGGGGTAACCTACCTCGAGGATGCTTCAGCGACGGGCGTGCCATCGCCTGCGATCCCGATAATACACCGGCCGGGCGTCACCCTCACGCAGGCAGCGGGCGGCCGCGGGTCTCCACGATCACGAAGCGCGCGATGAGCGCGGCAGCGAGCGGCACGAGCGCGAACCACAGGAGAATCCGCACGATCGCCGCGCTCGATCCGCCCGCCGCGGCCGACAGCGCGCCGACCACGAAAGGGCCGCCGGCGGCGAAGATGCGCCCGATGTTGTAGCAGAAGCCCGCGCCGGTCGCGCGCAGGCGGGCCGGAAACAGCTCCGGCAGGTAGAACGTGAACGTGGCGAAGATCCCGTAGACACCGGCCCCCACCGCGAACAGCATGTCGAGCCGCACGCGAGGCTCCAGCGCGGCCCCGAATGTCACCAGCAGCGCGGCCGCTGAGAACAGGAAATAGACCACGAACATCCGCCGCCGGTCGAGCCCGCGCGCGAGCGGCAGCGCGGCGAGCGCGCCGACGAGCCCGCCGAGATTGAAGGCATTGGACGCATGCGCCTGCCAGGCCGCGGCCAGCAGCCGCGCCGCCGGGGCGGCAAGTCCTGCCTGCTGCGCCTGCTCGTGCGCGAGGGTGCTGCCGAGCAGGGGAATGAAGGCGTTGCATCCCCACCAGGTGAGCAGCGCCGTGGCGGCGACGAAGAAGCCGCTCAGGGTGGCGCGGCGCATGCCGGGAGCGAACAGCTCGCGCGGCGTAGAGGGGGCGGTACGCGCGCGGCTCGCCTCCCAGTGCGAGCTCTCGCGCAGGAACAGCCGTACGCCGAGCGCGGCGAGCAGCGGCAGCAGGCCGGCGAGAAACACGTAACGCCAGGAGCTCTGCGGCTGATGCGCGAACCATACGCCCGCGATCTGGTAGTTCACCGCGCTCGCCAGCACGATGCCGAGCGGCGATGAGGTCTGCATGATGACGCCCGCCTGCACGCGCCGCTCTTCGGGTACGCTCTCCGCCACCAGTGCCGCCCCGATCCCCCACTCGCCTCCGATCCCCAGGCTGGCGATGGTGCGGCACAGGATCAACTGGCCGAGGTTCCCCACCAGGGCGCACAGCCCGGTGCCTGCGGCATAGATCGTGATGGTCGCGAACAGCGTCCGCTTGCGCCCGATGCGATCGGCGACCCATCCAAACACCACGCCGCCCACCGCCCAGCCCACCAGCAGGATCGACGTGATGGCGCCGGTCCAGAACACTGCGGCCTCGTGCGCCGCGCGCGACCCGGGCGGCAGATGCAGCAGTGCGGGAATGCAGTCCGGAGCCACGAAGTTGAACAGCAGGGCATCGAACACGTCGAAGCCCCACCCCGCCCAGCCGGCCGCGATGACCAGCCAGTGGTAGCCGGAGAGCCCGAGGAAGCGGCTGGGCGAAACGCTGAGCGGCTGCTGATTCAAACGGGCCCCCTTGCACAGCTGTTAGCACTGTGGGTGCTGCGCTGCCAGTCTTGAATGCCGGCTGACGCGCACGATCAGCGTAGCGCATCACGGAAATTCCGTGGACACCATTCCATATAGTAAGGAGGATGAGGAGGAGGCTAACAGTGATGACTGAGGCTGCTGCAAAGCGCGTACTTCCGGTCGCCGACCTGCGCGAGTTCTTCAAGGACACGCTGCGCGGGGCGCTGCAGCACCAGCACCTGGCGGTCGGCGATCAGACCGAGCACTACGTCGTCAACCTCCTGACGCTCTTCGCCCGCTCGGAGGCGCTCTACGAGATGACGCCCGAGGGGCTGCGCCTCAAGCCGCTGGTGGCGATGCTCTGCGAGGCGCTCGAAGCGCCGCCCGGGACCAGCGCACGCCACCGCTCGCTGCAACGCCTGGGAGACGTGTCATTGTTCGTCGCCGGGTTTTTCGCCCAGAGCTTTGCGGCGAGGCTGATCGACATCGACTATCACATCGCCATGGGAGGTGGGGCCTACGGCCAGCTTGCGCAGGTCACCTCACACGGCAGGGGCCGCGCGCTCGCAGCGGTATTCGCCGAGCTGTCCGAGAAGTTCCAGCCGATGGTCGATGCCCTGAACGAGGTCAGCGAGGGTTCGGTGCCGCACACGGACCGCGACATCCTGCGCCTCTACGAGATCTGGCTGAAGACCGGCAGCGCCCGCTGCTACGCGCAGCTCAAGCGCCTCGGCGTCGATCCCACCACCGCCGGCGGCACTGCGTTCACGCACTGATCGCATGCTGCTTTCACGGCTGCAGAATTTGATCGGCGGCATCTATGACGTGAGCGTCGCTCACGACGTGTACGACTTCCTCGTGACCGACCGCGGCCGACTGCCGGCGGCGGCGCGCTCGGGCACCGCCGAAGAGGAGCTCATCGTGGCGCAGAGCAGCGAGGGGGGCGGGGAGGTGGCCATGTCGCTGTACCTCGATCCTGCGCTCCTCAAACGCCTGGCGCGCGAGGATCCGCTTACTCGACTGCACGCGGGCAACGTCGCCGACTGGTGGACCGCGCTCGAGGGCGTGAGTCATTTCCTGTATCTCGCCTGGAACGCGGGTCACGACAAGCCCGTGTCGCTCCTCGAGCTTGAGATGCAGGCGGAGGTCGACAAGTACGTCGCCAGCTATTGGCTGCTGCGACGACAGTTTCCCGGCTACTTTCCGGCGGAGCTGCGTCAGGTACTGTTCGCGCGCACGCGCGTCGATCCGCGCGTCGCGGCGGAACGAGCGGAGCTGTACCGCGAGGCGAGCCGCTACGCGGAGAAGTTCTGCCGGCGCCTCGAGCAGACGCTCGCGCGCAAACGCCACAGCCGCTCGCACGGCGCAGGAGACGGTGAGGTGCTGACCGAGCTGCGGCGGTTCTACCGATTGACCCACGCGCGTAAGCGCGCACTCATCGACGGCATCGGCGGCTGACACCCGAGCGCCGCCTGGGGCGAGCCTATTCAGCCCTCGCTCGCGTCGCCCGCGCTCTCGCCGCCGCCGCCGTTTTGCTTGCGCTCTTCGAGCTCACGCATCAGCTTGATCCACGCGGAAAGCTTGCGCAGGTCGGTGCGCGTAGTGTTGCCGGTGCTTTTGCGTGCCTCGTGGCGCGCGTAGGGGTCGTGGGTTTCTTCGGGCTTGACGCTCAGTCCCCGATCGCCGAGAACCTCCAGTACCGGGCGCTCGAAATCCGGAGGCGCATCCTGCCAGCGGACCGAGGCATTGCCTCGGTCGTCGTGCACGACGGTGCCGATCCGACGGCGCTCCGCCTCCGGGACCTCTTCCTGGTCGGCGGGTTTCTTTTTGGTTTGCTCGCTCACAGATTATGTACTAACCGCCAAGCGGCGTCTGATTCCCCGAACTGCAGGTTAGCCGCGCGCGCTGCCGCGATCCGCGAGGTGGGTCACGAAACCTTCACGGTGCTGCGTCCCACGGCGGCAGAGCGCGCGCGCAGCACGCCGAGGGCGGTCTTGCAGTCCGCGAGCGTGCCATCGAGAGCCCATTCACAGGCCTGCGCCAGGGCGATCCAGTGGACTTCGATAAGCTCGGCGGCCTCGTGCGCGCTCGGGGCGGGTGCAAGTCCGGTGGCGAGGAACAGATGCAGCCGCTCGGTGAACACCCCCGGCGAGCTCAGTACCGTCCCGAGACTGCGCCAGTGCCGCGCGCGCACCCCGGCTTCCTCCGCCAACTCGCGCTGCGCGGTAGCCAGCGGCGGCTCATCGGGCTCGAGCTTGCCGGCCGGCAGTTCCCACAGCCAGCCACCGGCGACGTAGCGGTACTGGCGCAGCAGGCAGATGCGCTCCTCGCCGTCGAGCGCCACCGTGGCGGCTCCGCCTGGATGATGTACCACCTCGAGGAGCGAGCGGTGGCCATTGGGGAGCACCACCTCGTCGGTAGTCACCCGGATGACGCGCCCGGTGAACTGCACGGTCTGTTTGTCAGGTTTCATTGTGAGGATCCTAGCGCTGGACGTGACGCGCGTCTCCGATGTGAGCGCGGCGGTGGCTGTTGGTTCGCCAGCCGCTGTTGGCGGCGGGTATAGTCGGCGCTGCAGGCTCATGACCACCACAGCGCACCTCGATCGGCTCAACGCGCCGCAGCGCAAGGCCGTGACCCACGGCGAGCCCCTTGCGGAGAAGGGCTACCGCGCCGGCCCGCTGCTGATCGTCGCCGGTGCCGGCACCGGCAAGACCGACACGCTGGCTCACCGCGTCGCGCATCTCGTCCTGAATGGCGTCGATCCGGCACGTATCCTGATGCTGACGTTCACGCGCCGCGCGGCGACGGAAATGCGCCGTCGCGCGCACGAAATCACCCGCCAGGCGCTCAACGACACCCTCGGAGGGGCGAGCCAGAGCATCGCGCAGCGCCTCACCTGGGCGGGCACCTTCCATTCCATCGCCAACCGTCTGCTGCGCCACTACGCGCCGCATCTGCGGCTCGATCCGCATTTCAGTGTCATCGACCGCGCCGATGCCGCGGATCTCATGGACAGCCTGCGCGAGGAGCTGGGGCTCGCGGGCAAGGAGCAACGCTTTCCGCGCAAGGAGACCTGCCTGCAGATCTACTCCAATCGCGTCAATACCCGCGCCTCACTGCAGGAGACGCTGGAGCTGCATTACCCCTGGTGCGCACAATGGGAGCCGGATCTCAGCCGCCTGTACCGCGCCTACGTGGAGCAGAAGCAGCACGCCAGCCTCCTCGACTACGACGACCTGCTGCTGTACTGGCATGCCATGGTGGCCGAGCCGCGCCTCGCGCAGCACGTCGGCGCGCACTTCGATCACGTGCTGGTCGATGAGTACCAGGACACCAACCGCCTGCAGGCGCAGATCCTGCAGGCGTTGAAGCCCGACGGCGCAGGGCTGGCGGTCGTCGGCGATGACGCTCAGGCGATCTACTCCTTCCGCGCGGCGGCGGTGGAGAACATCCTCGGCTTCCCGCAGGCGTTCCAGCCGGCCGCCGAGGTGGTCACGCTGGCGCAGAACTACCGCTCGACCCAACAGGTGCTGGACGTCGCCAACGCGGTGATGGCGGAGGCGCCGCGGCAGCACCGCAAGTACCTGTTGTCGATCCGCGGCGAGGGCGCGCGGCCGCGCCTCGTCACGGTCGAGGAACTGCAGTCGCAGGCCGAATTCATCTGCACCGAGGTGCTCAAGAGGCGCGAGGCCAACGTGCCGCTCAAGCGTCAGGCGGTGCTGTTCAGGAGCGCCAGTCACAGCGACCTGCTGGAAGTGGAGCTCGCGAAGCGCAAGGTGCCGTTCGTGAAGTACGGGGGCCTGAAGTTCCTCGAGGCGGCCCACATCAAGGACCTGCTCGCGGTGCTGCGCTGGGCAGATAACCCGCGCAACACCCTGGCCGCGTTTCGCACCCTGCAGCTGCTGCCGGGGATGGGACCGGTGAATGCGCGCGCCGCGATCGAGCACCTGCAGGCCGCTGGCCACTCTTTCGCGGCGCTGGCGGGCTTTGCTCCGCCTCAGACCCCCGGGAACGACTGGCGGCGCCTGATCGAGCTGATGCAGGCGCTCGCCGATCCGCAGCGAGCGTGGGCCGGGCAGGTGCGCGAGGTGCGCGATTGGTACCAGCGGCATTTCGAGCGACTCTACGAGCATTTCCACACCCGGCTCGGGGATCTGGAGCAGCTGGAGGTGCTGTCCGGGCAGTATCCCTCGCGCGAGCGCTTCCTGACCGAGCTCACGCTCGATCCGCCGCACGCCACCAGTGACCTCGCCGCCCGACCGGCGCTCGACGAGGACTACCTGGTGCTTTCGACCATCCATTCGGCCAAGGGCATGGAGTGGGACACGGTGTACTTGCTGAACGTGGTGGACGGCAGTTTTCCGTCCGAGTTCGCCACCGGCCGGGCGGAGCTCATCGAGGAGGAGCGGCGACTGCTGTACGTCGCGCTCACGCGCGCGCAGAACGAGCTGCTGCTCATCGTGCCGCTGAAGTTTCACCTCACCCACCAGTCGCGTCAGGGCGATGCGCACGTCTACGGCGGGCGCAGCCGCTTCATGACCGACAAGGTGCTGAAGACCCTCGATCCGGTGCTCTTCCAGAGCGGGGCGCTCCCCGGGAGCGACGCCCTGCAGAGCAGCGCGCCGCTCACGCTTGACGTCAGCGCACGGCTGCGCGAGATGTGGTGAGCGGCGGCCTACTTGTCCGGCTTCAGGAAGCGCAGCGTGAACCGATCGCTCTCACCGATCGCGGCGTACTTGTCGTGGTCCTTGGTCCCTAAGCGGTACGTGGGGGGGAGCGTCCACACTCCCTGCTCGTAGTCCTTGGTGTCCTTCGGGTTGGCGTTCACCTGCGACTTGGCGACCAGCCGGAAACCCTGCGCCTCGATCAGCCTGATGGCGTAGTCCTCGTTCACGTAGCCGCTCTTGGCTTTCGGGTCCTGCGCCAGCGCCGGGTTGCCGCGATGCTCGACGATCCCGAGCACGCCCCCGGGCTTGAGTGCCCGGTACAGGGTAGCGAACGCCTGCGGCGCCATATCCCGCCCCATCCAGTTGTGCAGGTTGCGGAACGTCACCACCATATCGAGCGAGCCAGGCGGCACGACATCGCCCCCGTCGGCGGGGAAGCTGACCACGGCCACGCGGTCATAAAGGTCGGAGCGTGCCGCGAGCTTCGCGCGGTACTCCCCGAGGCGCTGCGTGATGTTCCTGTTGTCAGGGTCGGCGGCGATGACCGCCGCGTAGTACTTGCCCTTGTCGTGCAGCAGCGGCGCGATCACCTCGGTGTACCAGCCCGGCTCCGGCCATACCTCGAGCACGCTCATCTCCGGGCGGATTCCGAAGAAGAGCAGCGTCTCCTTCGGATGGCGGTACTCGTCGCGCGCGCGGTTCTCCGGCGAGCGCTGATTGCCGGCGAGTATGGCGGTGAGAGCTTCGGCCGTGGTTTGCCGCGAGCTCCCCGCGGCGCAGGCCGCGAGCAGCATCGCGCAGGCGATGGCCGCTGCGGCCAGTTTCTGCTTGGCTAACATCGCATCGTCCTCACGGGCGCCGTGGCGCCTGGCGAGCCCACCTCGAGTGTGCGCACATTACCCGATGTGCGGCACAAAAAAACCCCGCGCGAGGCGGGGTTTTTCCGTTGGGCCTGGCCGCGCCGTCAGCGCCGAAACGGACCGCCGCCCTGGCGGGGGCGTTGTGGGCGTTCCTGGGCTTCGTTGACACGCAGCGGCCGCCCGTTCATCTGAAAGCCGTTGAGGGCCTGGATGGCAGTTTGCGCCTCGGCCTGCGGCATATCGACGAATCCGAACCCGCGCGGTTTGCCGGTTTCCCGGTCGTTGATGAGTTTCACCGATTCCACTTTGCCATGGCGTTCGAACAGGGCTTTCACGTCCTGCTCGGTCGCGTTGAAGGGCAGATTCCCCACGTAAATCGTCGTCATCCGGAAGTCTCTCTTGGAAAAGCGGACAGCGGCGATCCGCACGCGTCGGTCGCATGTACCGCGTGAACGATCAAACAGGTCAAGGCTTCAAGGCACACGATCGGCAGTTTCAGTCAATGCGCAGCGCTTGGGCCGGCGGCCTGCACCTGCGTTCGCGCATGGATGAGAGGCGCGGGGCGGGAAAGGAAGTCAACACGGTCAAACAAAGCGCACTCATCCACGACGGATATGAACGCACGCCAGATGCTACTCCCGGCCCAACCGGTACGCAAACTACGGGCAACACAACTCCCGGCCCCGGTGCGAGCGGCGCGCCTTTCTGATGCAGTGCATTGCGCTTCGCGTGCGGGACCGCTCGCCACCCGGCGCCGTGGCACGCGCTGCAGCCGGCGGCGCTGCGGCCGGTGCCACCGGGAGGCGCGGGCGGCGGCCTCACGCCCCGGGGGGCTCGAGATAGGCGTAGCCGTCGAGCTCGCTCTCGTAGAAGCGCTTCAG
The DNA here is from genome assembly GCA_035937715.1 of Steroidobacteraceae bacterium. Classification (GTDB taxonomy): domain Bacteria; phylum Pseudomonadota; class Gammaproteobacteria; order Steroidobacterales; family Steroidobacteraceae; genus 13-2-20CM-66-19. Next base: position 11,012 of record DASZHQ010000171.1, read on the forward strand.
CGCCTGGCTCTCAGCGAGCGTCATGCGGCCATCGCGAATGGCGCGCTCGCAGTCGCGCGCCAGCGCCGGATATAACTCCGCGACGTCGTACTCCATGTACTCGAGCACCTTGTTGGCGGTGTCGCCCTTGACGATCTCCTCGATCCACCAGCCACCCTCGTCGTGCAGCCGCACGTGTACCACGTGGGTGTCGCCGAAGAGATTGTGCAGGTCACCGAGGGTCTCCTGATATGCGCCCACCAGGAAAACCGCGAGGTAGTACTTCTCCCCGGGGTGGAGCTCGTGCAGCTCGAGGGTGCGCTTCACGTCGCGCAGCGACACGAAGTGGTCGATCTTGCCGTCGGAGTCGCAGGTGATGTCTGCCAGCACGGCGGTGCGCGTCGGACGCTCATCCAGGCGGTGGATCGGCAGGATCGGGAACAGCTGGTCGATGGCCCAGCTGTCGGGCAGCGACTGGAACACCGAGAAATTGCAGAAGTAGGTGTCGGAGAGAATCGACTCGAGATCCTCGAGCTCCTCCGGCAGCCGCTCGAGCTTGCGGCAGGAATCGCGGATCTTCGCGCACGTCGCCCAGTACAGCCGCTCGGCGAGGCCGCGGAACTCGAGCGACAGGAGCCCGAGGTTGAACATCTGCAGCACCTGCTCGCGTGCCGTGAGCGCATCGTGATAGCACTCGACCAGGCGCCGCTCGCTCACCGCACCGTACGCCTCGAACAGGTCCTGCACCGGCTGGGGCAGCTCCTCCGCGCCGTCGTAGTCCTCGGCACGGTCGCCGGTGACGCGGAATTTGTCGAGCACGGAGGAGCCGAGCGCATCGAATACCAACACGCTGTGATAGGCCGCCACGGCACGCCCTGACTCGCTCACGATCATCGGATGGGGGATGTCGCGCGCGTTGCACACGCTGGCTACGCGGTAGACGACATCGTTCGCGTACTCGTTCAGCGTGTAGTTCATCGAGGAGGCGAAATTGGTGCCGCTCCCGTCGTAATCGACGCCGAGTCCCCCGCCGACGTCGATGTATTGCAGTCCCGCACCCATGAGCTTGAGCTCGGCGTACACGTGGGCGAGCTCGTTGATCGCCTCCTTGATGCGGCGGATGTCCTGCAGCTGGCTGCCGGGGTGGCAGTGCACCAGCTGCAGGCAGTCGAGCATGCCGTGTGCCCTGAGCACGTTGAACATGTCCAGGATCTCGGTGATGAACAGGCCGAACTTGGACTTCTCGCCTGCGGAGGCGCTCCAGCGCCCGGAACCCTCGCTGAAGAGCTTCACACGCACCCCAATGCGCGGGCGCACCTGATAGCCGCTCGCGTGCTTGAGGATCAGCCCGAGCTCCTCGAAGTTCTCCACCACCGGGATGATGGTACGGCCGAGCTTGGTGGCGAGCGTCACCGCCTCGATGTAGCTGTCGTCCTTGAAGCCGTTGCAGATGATCATCCGCTCGGGGGCGTTTTCGGTCATGGCCATCACGGCGAGCAGCTCCGGCTTGGAGCCCACCTCCAGCCCGAAGCCGAACTCCTTGCCGTAGCGATAGACCTCCTCGACCACGAGGCGCTGCTGGTTCACCTTGATCGGGTACACCGCGGCGTAACGATTGCGGTAGTCGTTCTCGGTAATCGCCTGCGCGAAGGCCTCGTGCAGGCGGCGCAGGCGGTGCGCCAGGATGTCCGAGAAACGCACCACTACGGGGGTCGTCAGGTCACGCGCCTGTAGACCTTCGACCACCTCGTACAGATCGATCTCGTTGCGCTCCGTGGTGTCGGGACGCACCACGACGTGGCCGCGTTCGTTCACGCTGAAATAGCCCTTGCCCCAGGCGCGCACGTGGTACAGGTCGAGCGAGTCCTCGATGCGCCAGGGCTGCGCGGGATTGAACTTGCGAGCCCCGTTGACGGCGCTCTTCGGATCAGCTGCCACGGGCGCGTTTATATCAAAATTGTGTGTCCGGCAAGAGGGGCTCGACACACATCTCAAGGATCAACCGCACCAGCCGATCACTGCGGAGGCACGGAATCGCAGGGGCTCGACGCACATCTCAAGGATCAACCGCACCAGCCGGTTTCGGGCCCGAGCGCGACCGCGTGCGCCGGATCGCGGATCCATTCGCTCCACGAGCCAGCGTACAGCCGTGCGCCGGCGAATCCTGCGACCTCGAGCGCAAGCAGGTTGTGGCACGCAGTCACCCCCGAGCCGCACATGGCAATCACCTGCTGCGGCGGCTGGCCGTGCAACGTCTCCGCCCAGGCGTCTCGCAGCTGCGACGGTCTGAGGAATCGCCCCTGCGCGTCGTGGTTGCGGGCGTAAGGGTGGTTGCGCGCGCCGCGAATGTGTCCCGCCACCGGGTCGAGGGTCTCGTTCTCGCCCGCAAAGCGTTCGGCGCTGCGCGCATCGACCAGCAGCAGCGCGGCGCGCGCGAAGGCGTCCGAGTCGACTGCGGCGGCGATCTGAGCGGTGCTGGCGAGCATGGAGTTGTCCGGGGCCGCGCTGAAGCGGCGCGGGGCGCGGCCCTGCGCCGCACTCGAGAGCGGCAGCCCCGCGCGCTCCCAGGCGGGGAGACCGCCGTCGAGCACTGCCACCGCGCGGTGCCCGAGCCAGCGCAGCAGCCACCACACCCGCGCGGCGAAGGCGCCGGCACCCTGGTCGTAGGCGATGACCTGCACGCCGGCGTCGATCCCGAAGCGCCCGAGGGTGGCTGCGAGCGCCGCGACCTGCGGCAGCGGGTGTCGGCCGCTCTGCGGTGTGCGCGCGCCGGACAGGTCGCGCTCGAGATCGGCGTACAGCGCATGAGGAATGTGGCCGGCAGAGAAGGCAAGTGCGCCCCAGTCGGGATTGGCGAGGTCGAAACGGCAGTCGATGATGGCCCACTGGGCATCCTCGATATGCACCGCCAGCTCGGGCGGCTCGATCAGCGTCGTGAACATGGCCTGTCTCCTGGCAGCCCAGCCGGCACGCATTTTCGGCGCCGGCGGGTTGCCGTTACAATCGCGCCAGCACTTCCCGCGGGGCAATGATGGCAATCGAGGTCTACTGGGGCAGCGGCAGTCCCTTCGCCTGGCGGGTGCTACTGGCGCTCGAGCTCAAGCGGCTCCCCTACGTCAGCCACCTGCTGCAGTTCTCCAAGCAGGAGCACAAGTCCCCGCAGATGCTGGCGCTCAACCCGCGCGGGCGGGTGCCGGTGCTGAAGGACGGCGACTACGTGTGCTTCGAGTCGCTCGCCATCCTCTACTACCTGGACCTGAAGTATCCGCAGCCGCCGATCTTCGGCCGCACACCGGAGGAAGCCGGCACCATCATGCGCGTCATCTGCGAGTACCAGGCCTACATCGAGCCGCACCTCACCAGCATCGTCAGCGGCATTTTCTACGCCGATGCGGACCTGGCGGGCGATGAGATCACGGCAGCGATGCACGCGCTTGCGAGCGAAGCGCGCACCATCGAAGGCCGCCTGTCGAAATCCGAGTGGATCGTCGGGGATGCCTGCTCGGCGGTCGACATGGTGATCTTCCCCGGCATCCAGCTGCTCAAGCGCGCCCTCGAGAAGCCGCAGGCGGCCGCACTGTCCTCGCGCTTCATGCCGGTGGAGGTGAACTATCCGGCGCTCGGTCGCTGGCTGGCGCGCGTCGCCGCCCTGCCGGGTTACGAGCGCACCTACCCGCCGCACTGGCGCGGGAACTGAGTCGCCTGGCTGCCGGTGCCGGCGATTGATACCCTGCGCGCACCTCGCGTGCCGTTGTGCCGCGACTGGTCAGGTTGCTAAGCGAGCATCATGAGCGAAAATCACAAGGTGTACGTGGAGTTTCCCGGGCGCATCCTCATCATAGGTTTCGGCAGCATCGGACAGGGAGTGTTGCCGCTCGTGCTGCGGCACATTGGCATCGCGCCCGCGCGCATCACCATCGTCACGGCGGAAGACAAGGGGAGCGAGGAGGCTGCCAAGTACGGCAGCAGGTTCGTCAAGGAGCGCCTGACGCGCGAGAACTACCGCCGCGTGCTCAATCCGCTGCTCGGCCGCGGCGACTTCCTTATCAACGTGTCGGTGGAAGTCGCGAGCATCGCGCTGATCAAGCTGTGCTGGGAGAAGGGCGCGATGTACCTGGACACCTGCCTCGAGCCCTGGCCCGGCGGCTATACCGACCCGACCGTGCCGGCGGCCCGGCGCACCAACTACGTGCTGCGCGAGGAGGCCCTGACACTGCGCAGCGGCAATACGCGCGCACCTACCGCCGTGCTCACCCACGGCGCCAACCCCGGGCTGGTATCGCATTTCGTCAAGCAGGCGCTGCTGAACATCGCCGCCGACACCAGCTTCGCCGCCGGCAAGCCTGGCTCGCGCGCCGAATGGGGCGAGCTCGCCCGCCGGCTCGGGGTGAAAGTGGTACACATCGCCGAGCGCGACACGCAGGTCTCGAGCATTCCGAAAGAGCCAGGCGAGTTCGTCAATACCTGGTCGATCGACGGCTTCGTGAGCGAGGGCTCGCAGCCGAGCGAGATGGGGTGGGGCACGCACGAGCGCAACTTTCCGCGCGATGGCAAGCGCCACGACTTCGGCTGCACGGCCGCCATCTACCTGACACAGCCGGGCGCCGCCACGCGCGTGCGCACCTGGACGCCGCGGGCGGGCTACTTTCACGGCTTCTGCATCACCCACGGCGAGTCGATCTCTATCGCCGACTACTTCACGGTGCGCGAGGGCGCGCAGGTGGCCTACCGCCCCACGGTGCATTATGCCTATCACCCCTGCGACGCCGCGGTCATGTCGGTGCACGAGCTCGCCGGACGCAACTACGTGCAGCAGCAACGCCAGCGTATTCTGATGGACGACATCACCTCCGGTATCGACGAGCTCGGTGTGCTGCTCGCCGGGCACAAGAAGAACGCCTACTGGTACGGCTCGCAGCTGTCGATCGCGGAAGCACGCCAGCTCGCCCCCTACAACAACGCGACCAGCCTGCAGGTGTGCGTGGCCGTGCTGTCGGGGGTGGTGTGGGCGATGGAGAACCCTAATCTGGGCGTTGTCGAGCCTGACGAGATGGACTACCGGCGCAACCTCGAGATTTGCCTGCCGTACCTGGGGCCGGTGGTCGGGGAGTACACCGACTGGACGCCGCTGCACGAGCGCGAGCGGCTGTTCCCGGAGGACATCGACAAGAGCGACCCCTGGCAGTTCAAGAACGTCAGGGTCATCTGGTAGGCGCTGCGGCCGGGGGCCCCGTGCCCTCGTACTCGATCGAGACGATCAGGTACACGCAGCGCCCGGCGGGCGCCTCGACCGTCACCTCCTCGTTGAGTCTGCGGCGCATGAGCGAGCGCCCAAGCGGTGAGTCCATGCTGATGTAGCCCGGCGCCATGTCGAATTCGTCGGGGCCCACGATGCGGTAGCGCGAGCGCGCGCCGTCCTCGGCCTCGAGTAGCACCCACGCCCCGAAGAACACCCGCGCAGCATCGGCCGGGGGCCGATCCACGACCACCATGCCCTCGAGCCGGCGGCGCAGGAAGCGCACGCGGCGGTCGATCTCCCGCAGCCGCCGCTTGCCGTAGGTGTATTCGGCATTCTCCGAGCGATCACCCTGGGCGGCCGCGGCGGCGACCGCCTGGGTGACCCGGGGGCGCTCCTCGCGCCACAGCCGCTCGAGCTCCTCGCGCAGCCGGCGCTCCCCGGTCGGGGTGATGTATTTCGAGCCCGCCGACGGGGGCGGCCGGAAACGTCCCATGCGCTTCAGAGTCCTGTGAATTATGTCGCACTGGCTTTTACAGAAATCCGCCTTTCTGTGGAACATCTCACGGACACTTCCTGCGCGGCGCTACTAACCTTTTACCCGTGGCTACCAAGTACTACACGCACTTCGTCACGCACACCGGGAAGGCGCGCAGCGCCGGCTGCAGCAGCGAGTGGAGCGGTGTGGTGGAGCTGCGGCAGCCGCTGACCACGGCGCGCGCCAGCCGCGAATTGCGCGTGCTGCTGGCACAGAGTTTCGACCTGGAGTCGGACGAGATCCGAATCCTGCACTGGGCTCGATTGCACTGAGTATCCCCTGGCGGACTTCCTTCCCTTCATCGAAGGTCCGCCCTTACAACCCCAGGCCTCAAAACCTGGGGTTTTTTTTGGCGCCACTCAACGCCGGCGTGACACGAGGATCGCAGCGCGGCGAAAACCAGGCTCCCACGTGACGGTCGACGCGGCTTTCTCCAGCATGTGACAATTCACGCCGCCCCGCGGCCGCGGGGCGAAATCGGTGGCATGAGGAGAATCCGATGCGTGCATGGTGTGTGGCGTTTCTGGCTGCCGCGTCGCTGGCGCTTTCCGGCTGCGGCTACAACTCCCTGCAGCAGAAGGACGAGGGCGTCAAGGCCGCCTGGTCCGAGGTCGTGAACCAGTATCAGCGCCGCGCGGATCTCATACCCAACCTGGTCAACACGGTGAAGGGCTATGCCGCCCAGGAGCAGAGAGTGCTGATCGGCGTGACCGAGGCACGCTCGCGGGTCGGCTCCATCCAGGTGACCCCGGAGATGCTCAACAACCCGGCCCAGTTCCAGAAGTACCAGGCGGCGCAGGGCGAGCTCACGCAGGCGCTCAAGAGCCTCATGGTGGTGGTGGAGCGTTACCCGGACCTCAAGTCGGACCAGAACTTCCGCGAACTGCAGTCGCAGCTCGAGGGCACCGAGAACCGCATCACCGTCGCGCGCAACCGGTACATCCAGGCCGTGCAGGACTACAACGTGACGGTGCGCTCCTTCCCGGTCAATCTGACCGCGAAGATGTTTGGTTTCCAGGTGAAGCCGAACTTCACCGTGTCCAACGAGCAGCAGATCTCCGGCGCCCCGCCGGTCAGCTTCGATACGAGTGCGCCGGCAGCGCCCGCCGGCAACGCACCCCCACCTCAAGGACAGCCCGCCACGAAATGAGTGAGCGCGCCTGTCGGGCTCGCCGCGGGGCGGGCTTTGCGCTGCTGCTGGCCGCCAGCGTCTGTGCGGTCGCGCAGACCTCTGCGCCTGCGCAAGGGTTGCAGCCGATCCCCCGGCTCACCGCGCGCGTCATCGACCTCACCGGCACGTTGACTGCACAGCAGCAGAGCGACCTCGAGCACAAGCTCGCCGCATTCGAGGCTAGCAAGGGCTCGCAACTCGCGCTGCTCATCGTCCCCACCACCGCGCCTGAAGACATCTTCCAATACTCCTTTCGGGTCGCGGACACCTGGAAGCTCGGGCGTAAGGCCGTCGGCGGGACGAAGGTGGATGACGGAGCGCTGCTCGTCATCGCCAAAAACGATCGGCACCTTTGGCTTCAGGTCGGCTATGGCCTGGAGGGTGTCCTGACAGACGCCAGGGTGAAGCGCATCATCGAGGAGATCATCACACCCGCGTTCCGCCAGGGAAATTTCTACGGTGGAATTGACGCCGGCCTCGCTCAGATGATGAAGCTCATCGAAGGCGAGAGCCTGCCGCCGCCTCAGCACGAGGGGCAATCGGGGCGCCACCGCGGCGGATCGAATACGCTGGTGCTGCTGTTCTTCGCGGTGATCATCGGCTCGGCGCTGCTGCGGTCGATTTTCGGACGCACGGTGGGCTCGGCCCTGACCGGTGCGGTCGCAGGGGGCCTCGTCTGGTTCACGGTTCACGTACTGTACCTGGCCGGACTCGCAGCCCTCGCTGCCTTCGTGTTTGCTCTGGTGGCGGGACTTGCGCGCGGCAGCGGCTGGTCGAGCTATCCGCGCTCCGGCGGATTGGGAGGCGGGTGGGGCGGCTTTGGGGGCGGGCTGGGTAGCGGGGGTGGGCTCGGTGGTGGCGGAGGTGGATTCAGCGGCGGCGGTGGGGGCTTCGGCGGTGGCGGTGCGGGTGGAAGCTGGTAGGAGGACTCCCGTGAAACTCCTGCGTCTCATGCGTCACGTTGTCACCACGCGCTGGAGCACGCGCCGGCACTTCACGCCGCAGGTCCGCGACGCCATCGAGCGGGCAATCGCAGAGTGCGAAGCGCACCACGCCGGGGAGATCCGCTTCGTTGTTGAAACGGCCTTCGATCTGCCCGAGCTGTGGCACGATCTTTCCGCGCGTCAGCGGGCGCTGCAGCTTTTCGGCCAGCTCGGCGTATGGGATACGGCGCACAACAACGGGGTGCTCATCTACGTGCTCATGGCCGATCGCGCCGTTGAGATCATCGCCGACCGCGGTATCGCCGCGCGTGTTCAGCAGCAGGAGTGGGAGGGGGTATGCCGCCAGATGGAGCGGTATTACAAGGAGAGAAAGTTCCAGGAGGGCTCCATCGCCGGCGTCCAGGGCGTGGGCGCGATCCTCGGTCGGCACTTCCCGGGCAAGCGGCACGGCGACCACGAGCTGCCGAACCAGCCGGTGCTGCTGTAGCGCATCTTCCCGACGTCCGGGCTCGCGCGACATCGGTCATAATCCGTAGGCATGAAGCTCTCCCGCGCCGCGACCGCGACACTCCTTTGTCTTGCGATCGCGGGCTGCTCGATATTTGGGCGCTACGGCTCACCGTCGCCTGCGCCGCCCAAGCCTGCGCCGGCGCCGCCGGCCGAGCCGCTGCCGGTCGCAAACGAGCGCTTCGAGCTCGTCCCGGGGCAGGACATCGTGGGCATGGTGCAGGTGGTGACGGCGGGCAGGGACGATACGCTCACCGACATCGCGCGACGCTTCAACGTGGGCTACGAGGAAATCCTGCGCGCCAATCCCGGGGTCGACCCCTGGCTGCCGGGCGAGGGGCGCGAAATCATCGTTCCGACGCAGTTCATCCTGCCGGACGCCCCGCGCACCGGCCTCGTGATCAATATCGCGGCCATGCGCATCTTCTATTACCCAGCTCCGGTGAAGCACGGCGACGGCCAAGTGGTGCTCACCCATCCGATCGGGATCGGGAAGGTGGGGTGGCGCACTCCGGAAGGAGTGACCAAGATCGTGCGCCGCCAGCAGGATCCCACCTGGCGCGTGCCGCTGTCGGTGCGCAAGGAGCATCACGACAACGGTGAGGATCTCGATCCGGTGATCGGCCCCGGCCCGGACAATCCCCTGGGGAAATACGCCTTCTACCTGCAGTGGCCGAGCTACCTGATCCATGGGACCAACAAACCCGCCGGCGTCGGACTGCGCTCGAGCCACGGCTGCATCCGTCTTTATCCTGAAGACATTGCGCAGTTCTTCGCCCTGGTGCCCGTCGGCACGCAGGTGCGCGTCGTCAACCAGCCGTTCGTGTTCGGCTGGCGAGACGGGGAGCTGTACCTGCAGCCCTTCGACGTGCTGGAGGACGACACGCGCGACTGGAAGCACGCGCAGAAGAAGCTCATCACCCACTCGCTGGCGGTGAGACTGCAGCAGCAGCTGCAGGCGCATCACGCGCAGGTCGACTGGAACCTGGTGTCGAGCCTGACCGCGCGCCCGCGCGGGGTGCCGGTGCCGATCACCGTGGCGGACGCGAGCGTGGAAGCGGTCCTGGCGGCAGCGGCGCGCGTGCAGAATGTGCTGCCGGAAGGCTCGACCTGGGATGGCAAGTCGGACCTGCCGATGGACGAGGCTTCCTTCAGGCAGATCCTCTCGGACATTGAACCCGGCGGCATCGCCGCGGATGAACCAGGGGCGGGCGGCTCGGCCGCAGGAGCATCGGCGGAGAGCGCGGCCAAGCGCACCTCACCCGTCGCTCGCAAGAACGGCGGTTGAGGACCCCGAGCACCTTACCGGCACCGGAGCGCCCTGTGGTGGCGCTCTCGCCGTGGCTCGAGCTGATGCTGGCGGAGATCGCGCGCAAGCGCGAGGAGGAGGAGCGCGCACGCAGTGAGCAGGCCCGGCGCGATCTCGAGCGCACAGGCGATGCGCGCGGCGAGCACACCGGGAGTGAGGCTGGGCACGCACCGACGCAGCCGAGCGCTCCCCCTGCGCGCCGATGATGCACCCGGCCTACCCCGCGGCGTGCGACTGCCAACCGGCGGATACGCTGTGTTAGAGTCGGCCGGGCCGATCCCAAGAGGCGCTCGAGTGGCCGACAGCCCCGCGTCCGGCACAGAACCCGCTCCCCAGAGCCGTGACGGTCACGCGATCGAGCGCGTGGCGACCGCGATCGCTGCCTTCGTCGGCCGCACCCTCAAGGGCCCGGTGAACCTGGCGGTGCCGGTACGCAGCTTCGCCGAGTTCCAGCAGCACTTCGGCGGCCTGTGGCAGCCTTCCACGCTGTCTTACGCGGTCGAGCAATTCTTCGAGAACGGCGGCCGCGAGGCGCGCATCGTGCGCGTCGCCAACGGTGCGCGCCCGCCCAGCATCACCCTGCCCGCGGGCGGCGGCGCGCTCAAGCTCACAGCGGTCAATCCCGGTTCGCGCGAATATCTGCGCGCCTCGGTCGACTACGATGGCCTGACCGCGGCCGAGCATGAGCGCTTCAACCTCGTGGTGCAGCGCGTGCGCACTGCGGGCTCGGAGCTGGTCGAGGACCAGGAAATCTACCGCCGCGTATCGGTGGCCCCCGCCTCCGGCCGCTTCGTGACCGACGTGCTGCTCGAATCGCGCCTGGTGCGTGTGCTGGGCGCGGTTCCGACGCAGCGCCCGGATCGCTCCGCCGGCGGCCCCGGCGGCGTGGCCGTGGGCTACACCCTCTCCAATCCGGACGGCGATGACGGTGCACCGCTCACCGACTACGACATCATCGGCGCGGCGAGCGAGGGCACGGGGCTGTTCGCCCTCGCGGCTGTGACGGCCTTCAACCTGCTGTGCATCCCGCCGCTCGCGCGCGATCGAGACGTGGGGCTCTCGACGCTGCTGGTCGCGGCACGACTGTGCCACGAGCGCCACGCGTTGCTGATCGTCGACCCGCCGGCGGCCTGGATCTCCGCGCAAGCGGCGCTCGACAACCTGCGCAACTGGCCGTTCCGCAGCGACAGCGCTGTCATGTACTTCCCGCGGGTGCAAGCTTTCGATCGGCTGCGCGGACGGGTGGAGATCTTCGGTTCCTGTGGCGCCGCCGCGGGCATGATCGCCCGCTCCGACGAGGCCTGGCCGGTTTGGGCGGCCGCGGAGAGCGAAGAGGCGATCCTGCGCCCCGGGCTGCGGCCTGCTGTCCCCGTGTCGGATGCCGACCGCGTGCGCCTGGCGCAGGCGGGAGTCAATACGCTGCAGTCGGTGCGCAGCGGCTCGCGCACCGCGGTAAGCCCGCGCACCCTCGCCCCCGGCGGGAGCGGTGCCTCGGACTGGAAGTATCTCTCGGCGCGGCGGCTGGCTCTGTTTGTCGCCGCCAGCGTGGAGCAGGGCACGCGCTGGGTGCTGCTCGAGCATAACGGGCCGGCGACCTGGGAACGTGCGCGGGCGCAGGTGGAGAGTTTTCTCGACGCGCTCGCCGTGCAGGGGGCTTTCGCGGGAGCTGCCGCCGAGGAGACTCACTTCGTCATCGCCGACGAGCGGGTCAACCGGCCGCAAACGCTCGCCGAGGGTAAATTCAACCTGCTGTTCGGCTTTGCGACCAGCAAACCGGGCGAATTCGATACCTGGCTGGTGACGCATCGCGCGGGCGCAAGCCGGGTGCGCCCGGTTTCGGTGAACCGCTCGGCGACCTCCCGCGACCGCGTGGAATGGGAGATCGAGACCTCCATACTCAGATAAGGCGGCGGCGCTTATGACCGTGAACCGAAGCCTCCGCCGCCGGGCGTAAGGATCGTCAGCTCATCCCCTGCCGCCATCTCGAAGCGCGCCGTGGCGCTCAAGCGTTCCACCGCGCCGCCTGCCCGGCGGATGTAAGCCTCGCCGCGTGCGCCGGCTTGGCCGCCCTCGAGCCCAAAGGGCGCGATGCGGCGGTGGTTGGCCAGCAGCGCCCCCGAGAGCGCGCTGCGGAATTCGAGCCGCCGCACGATGCCGTTGCCGCCGTGGTGGCGGCCGACGCCGCCGGAGCCGTGCCGGATCGAGAACTCGCGCACCAGCACCGGGAACTCGGCCTCGAGAATCTCCGGATCGGTGAGACGTGAATTGGTCATATGGGTCTGCACCGCGTCGCAACCGTCGAAGTCCGCTCCCGCCCCGGCGCCGCCGGCGATGGTTTCGTAGTACTGCAGCTGCGCATCGCCGAAAGTCAGGTTGTTCATCGTGCCCTGGGAGGCGGCGAGCACGCCCAGCGCGCCGTAGAGCGCATCCACGATGCACTGTGAGGTCTCGACATTGCCGGCCGCCACCGCCGCCGGTGGGCGGGGATCGAGCATCGAGCCCGGCGGCACCACGATGTCGAGCGGCTCGAGGCAGCCCTCGTTCAGCGGAATTGGCTCATCAATCAGGGTGCGGAACACGTACAGCACCGCCGCGATGCACACCGCGCGTGGCGCATTGAAGTTGTGCGCGCCCTGCGCGGAGGTACCGGTAAAGTCCACGTGCGCGCGCTGGCGCTCGCGGTCAATTCCGACGCGCACCGCGACGACGGAGCCATCGTCCATCTCGTAGCAGAAGCTCCCGGCTCGCAGCCGTCCGATGACGCCCCTCACGCAGCGCGCGGCGTTGTCCTGCACGTGACGCATGTACTGCTGCACGGCGGCCAGCCCATGGCGCTGCACAGCGCGCTCGAGCTCGGCGATGCCGCGCGCGTTGGCGGCGAGCTGGGCGCGCAGGTCGGCGACGTTCTGCGCGGGGTTACGGGCCGGCCAGGGGCGGGCGGTGAGCAGCGCGCGCAGCTCGCGCTCGCACAGGCTGCCGCCGGCTACCAGGCGGAAGCACTCAAAGAGAACTCCCTCCTCTTCGATGCTGCGACTGAAGGGCGGCATCGATCCAGGCGTCACGCCGCCGATGTCGGCGTGGTGCGCGCGTGAGGCGACGAAGAAGTCGGGTCGAACGCCTGCGCTCATGAATACCGGGGTGACGACGGTCATATCCGGCAGATGAGTGCCGCCGCGGTAGGGACTGTTCAGCAGCCAGGAGTCTCCGGCGGGCAGCCGCTCCTGCGCTTCCACCACCGCGCGCACGCTCGCGCCCATCGATCCGAGGTGCACCGGCATGTGGGGGGCGTTGGCGACCAGTCCGCCGCACGAGTCGAACAGCGCGCAGGAATAGTCGAGACGCTCGCGGATATTGACCGATTGAGCGGTTGCCTTGAGGACCTCCCCCATCTGCCCGGCGATGTGCATGAAGAGGTTGTTGAAGATCTCGATGCGCGCCGGATCGGCGGTCGCCGCCAAGGTCGTGGTCGCTGAGGTCGTGGTCGCCGGCGCGCCCTGGGACCCGCCCTCGTCGGTGAGCAGCAGCTCACCGCCCGGGAGTGGCTGCGCGCGCCAGCCTTCCTCGAGGACCACGGTGCTGTGCGGCTCGACGATCAGCGCGGGCCCCCCGAGCTCCCCGCGCAGCGTGCTCATCGGCACGAGCGGCACCTCGCGCCACGCGCCAAACCAGGCGTGCGCGCGCCGGGGGAGTCCCGGCGCCACGGCGGGGGAGGGTATGGTGAGCGCTTCCGGGTCGACGCTCGGAGCGCGCGCCTCCACGCGCAGCGCCTCGATTATCACGGCGAGCGCATGCGCGGCAAAGCCGAAGCGCCTGAGATGATCCGCGTGGAAGCGCTCGCGCACCTCCTCGAGCTCTCCCAGCGGTACTGAGAAGGTGATGTCGCTGTCGCCGGCTCGCAGCTCGAGCCACTGCGCCAGCCGCACGGCCGCGCCTTCGCCGGGGGCGGAGGGGAGCTCGGCGCGCGCCTGGCGGGCGAGGACGCCGAGCGCGGCGCGCGCCGCGCCGAGTCCCGCCTCGTTCAGCTCCTGCCGCAGACTGGCGCGGCGCACCGCAAGACGATCGGCCACGCCGATGCCGAAGGCCGACAGTACGCTCGCGAGCGGATGTACGAGGATGCGGCGCATGCCGGCCGCGCGCGCCACGCGGCAGGCGTGCTGGCCGGCGGCGCCACCGAAGCAGAACAGCGTGAAGTCACCCGCATCGCGTCCCTGGCGGGTACTGACCTGGCGGATCGCGTTGGCCATCGACTCGACACCCACCTCGAGGAAAGCCTCGGCGACCGTTTCGGCGCTACAGCCGCCGGCGCCTTCAGCCGCGGCGCGCGCCGCCAGCGCGCTGAAGTTCTGCTGCGCCGCCCGCACGTCGATGCGTGCGCGGCCGTCGCGCCCGAAGACCGCCGGCAGCGTGTCGGGACGCAGATGACCGAGCAGCACCTGCACGTCGGTCAGCGTAAGCGGGCCGCCGCGCCCATAGCAGACAGGCCCGGGGTCCGCGCCGGCGGAGGCCGGACCCACGGCGAAGCGGCCGTCGCGGTAGGTGAGGATCGAGCCGCCGCCGGCGGCGATGCTGTGCACGTCGAGCATCGGCTGCACCAGGCGCACACCGCCGATCAGGTGCTCGAAGCGCTGCGGCAGCTCGCCGTCGATCAGCGACACGTCGGTCGACGTGCCGCCCATGTCGAAGCCGATGAGGCGCGGGTAGTGCAGGCGCTCGCCTACCCAGCGCGCTCCGATCAGCCCGCCGGCCGGCCCCGAGAGCACGCTCGCCATGGCACGAAAACTCGCCGCGTCTGCAAGGCCGCCGTTACTTTGCATGAGGGTGAGGTGCGTGCGGGCGTCGAGTGCCGCGAGCTCCTCGCGCAGCGCCCCCACGTAGCGGCGCAGCGGCGCTGCGAGGTAGGCATTGAGCACCGTGGTATCCCCGCGCGTGACGTAGCGCACCAGCGGCGATAGCTCGTGCGACACCGACACCTCCTCGAACCCGAGCTGCCGAGCGCACTCGGCGGCCGCGCGCTCGTGCTGCGGGTGACGCCAGCCGTGCAGGAACACGATGGCGACGGCGCGGCGTCCGGCGGCGCGCGCGCGCGCCAGGTCCTCACTCAGGCGTGCTGTATCGAGCGGCGTGAGCACCGTGCCCTGAGCGTCGATGCGCTCGCGGGCCTCGATGACGCTCGCGTACAGCCGCTGCGGCAGCACGATATGCCGCGCGAAGATGTCGGGGCGGTTCTGGTAGCCGATGCGCAGGGCGTCGGCGAAACCCGCGGTGGTCACCAGCACCACCGGCTCGCCGCCGCGGGTGAGCAGCGCGTTGGTGGCGACGGTCGTGCCGACCTTGACCGCCGCCACCGCGGCGCTGACCCTGCCGGCAGGCCGTGCGCCGGGAGCGGCGTCCGCGAGGATCGCGCGCGCGGCGGCGAGCCCCGGGTCGCCCGCGCCTGCTGTTGCGACCGAGGGAACCTTGCGCACGTGCAGCGCGCCTTCGGGCGACACGCCGATGACGTCGGTGAAGGTTCCGCCGCGATCGATCCAGAACTGCCACCCCGCCTCCGGCGGCGCAGCCTCCGCGAACGTCTGGCTTAAGGTTTCCATTGCCTGCATTATTCGCGCATGCGGTCGAAGCTCCCAGCGCGCAACGCCCCGCCATGCAGGCGCCGGTGACCGCCCGCCACGTGGTCTTCTCGCACGGCCTGGAGAGCGGCCCGTGGGGGCGCAAGATCTCGGCCCTGGCGGAAGTGGCGCGTGCGGAAGGCTACGATGCCCACTCCGTCGATTACCGCGGCGTCGATGAGCCGCGCGCGCGCGTCGCCCGTCTGGTGGATTTCTGCAAGGAGCTCGCCGGCGACCTGGTACTCGTCGGCTCCAGCCTCGGCGGATACGTTGCGGTCGCCTCCGCATCGCTCCTGCATGCGCGCGGGGTGTTCCTGATGGCGCCGGCGCTGTACCTGGAGGGACTGCCGCAGCTGCGCAGCGGCGTGCTCGACTGCCCCACTGCGGTGGTGCACGGCTGGCGCGACGAGGTCGTGCCTTTCGAGCACAGCGTGCGCTTTGCACAGGCCCACAAGGCCGCCCTGCACCTGGTGGAGAGCGATCATCGGCTGCACAACCAGGTCCGGGTGATCCAGTACCTGTTCGAATATTTCCTCATCGCGCTCGATCTGCCGGCGATCGCCTTCGAGTAAGGCTTCAGCGGCGCTCGCGAATGGCGCGCGCCGCGAGAGCATCCACGACGGCAGGCGCGATCAGCCGCGCCCAGCGGCCGAGGCGCCCGCGTGCGGAGGTGATCAGCAGCCGCTGCCGGCGGCGCATCGCGCCGACGATGAGCGCCGCGCATTCATCGGCCGTCATGATGTGCGACTCCTGCATCGGACTCTTGCCGAGCGGGGCGCCGTCGGGGCCGAGGGCGCGGCGGTGAATCTGGCTGAGGACGAAATCCGGCGCCACGATCGTGACCCCGACGCCGCTGCCGGACAGCTCGATGCGCAGCGACTCGAAGAAGCCGACCATGGCGTGCTTGCTTCCCGCGTAGGCGGTGCGCTCGGGTACCCCCGTCAGCCCTGCGAGACTGGCCACGGCGACGATCAGGCCCTGCGCAGCCTTGATATACGGCAGCGCGGCGGCCGTGCAGTACACCGCGCCGAGGTAGTTGACCGCCAGCAAGCGCTCGAACACCGTCAGATCGCTGATGGCATCGAAGCGCGACCACATGGTGATGCCGGCGTTGTTGACCAGAACGTCGAGACCGCCGAAGCGCTCCACGGCGCGCGCCACCAGCTGCGCGCACTCCTCGCGGCGCGACACGTCCCCGGGCAGCGCGAGCGCCAGCGCGCCGCGTGCCACGCATTCACGCGCGGTCGCGGCGAGTCGCGCCTCGTTGCGCGCGTTCAGCGCCAGGTGCGCACGCTGCGCGGCGAGCCTGAGTGCCAGCGCCCGCCCGATGCCCTCCGACGCCCCGGTGATCAACACTGTCTTGCCGGCAAACGCGTCCATCTGCACACCGCTCCCGAGCGTTCAGGCCGCGCGGCGGCCAGCCGGCATCATAACGTGTGGCGCCGGACGCACAGCTCGTCCCGAGAGCGCGCAGCTCAGCCAGCGCATCGTGCCCATAATGCGCGGCTGAAACGGCTTGCCGCGCTGCGTCGCCGAGTAATAGACTCCCCGGACGCAGGCTTTGTGTTGCGGCAACAAACAAGAATGCGAGGTAGCTTCGCTGCGCGCTGTGCCTAACCGGCGCGATCACCTGGATTGGCAGTGGCCCTGAGGCTTTGAGGCTCAACGAGCCGACGACGGTCTGCGCGTCGTGCAGGCCGCCAAGGGAGCAGGGGGGATAAATGAGCAAAGTTCGTACCGGGCGTGGTCTGGCCATGGTGGCGCTCGCCGCCGGCGTGGCCGCGGGCGCTGCGCCCACCGCGCATGCGGTCAGTTTCCACAGCGAGTCGGGCGACTGGAGCGGCAGCTGGGATACGACCATCGGCTATGGCCAGGGCTGGCGCGTCTCCGGCAAGGACTGCCGGCTCATCGCGATCGCCAACGGCGGCTGCGGGTACTCCCCCAACATCGACGACGGTGATCTCAACTACGGGAAAGGAACCTTCACCAAGGCGGTCACGGGAGTTACGGAGTTCACGCTCAACTACAAGGAAAAGGCCGGCGTGTTCGTACGCGGCTCCGCCCTGTACGACTACTACGTGATGGACTACGACACCCAGCGCACGCCGCTGACGCACGCTGCCAAAGATGTGGTCGGCAGCTATACACGCCTGCTGGACGCATTCGGGTATCTGCGCTTCGATCTCGCCGCCCGGCCCGCGGAGTTGCGTCTGGGCAGGCAGGTGGTGGACTGGGGCGAGAGCACCTACATCCCGGGGGGGCTGAACGAGGTCAACCACTTCGACGTGACGGCGCTGCAGGTGCCGGGGTCGGAGCTCAAGCAGGCACTGCTGCCGGACGAGATGGCGGTGTTCAACCTGCAGCTTTCGAAGAGCGCGAGCGCCCAGCTGCTCTACCTGTTCGACTGGCACGAGGACATCATCGAGCCGACCGGCGCGTACTTCAGCACCAACGATGTGGCCGGGCCGGGCGGGAACAAGGTCGTCCTGGGTTTCGGCGCGATTTCCGACCAGGGCGTGGACTTCAGCTCTCTCGGCGGCACACTGATCAGCGACTTTCAGACCATACCTCGCCTGCCCGATCACAAGCCGCCCGATGCCGGCCAGTACGGGGTGAGTTTCAAGCTGTACCTTCCGAACTTCAGCCAGGGCACGCAGCTCGGCGCCTACTTCCTCAACTACACCAGCCGCCTTCCGGTGGTATCGCTCAACACCGGCACACAGGCGGGCTTTGGCAACGCCTGGGGCGCGGTCAACGCCGTGGGTGGTGCCGCGCAGGCGCTCGCAGCAGGCCTGCCTTTCGCGGCCGCCGTGGCCACCGGCGCCGCCGTCGGCCAGCAGCGCGCCGCGGCGCTCGGCGGCAACCTGAGCGCCGCGACCGCTCAGCAGTACGCCACCATCGGCGCCAACACGCTCCTCGCGGGCGGCAATGTCAACAACCAGGCGAGCAACATCGCGACCTCCGAATACAGCAAGACCCAGGGCCTGTTCGAGGAATTCCCCCAGAACATCAAGATGCTGGGGCTGTCGTTCAACACGCAGATCCAGAAGACCGGCACCGCGCTGCAGGGCGAGGTCGCGTTCCGCCACAACGTGCCGGTGCAGATCGATGACGTCGAGCTGATCTACGCTTCGCTCACCCCCTTCGAGTCGGGTATCGCAAAGCTGCTCGGGCAGCCGGTGACCCCGGCGGGCACCTGCATCAAGGCATCGGCCACTCCGATCACCGGATGCAACCAGCTCGGTGCCTTCGCGCTCGGGCAGACCATCCGTGGCTGGGAGCTGAAGAACACCTGGCAGGCGGGTTTCACCGCCACGCAGGTGTTCGCCAACGTTCTCAAGGCCTCGCAGGCGGTGCTGCTCTTTGAAACCGCGGCCGATTACGTCCCGGGGCTCGAGAGCAAGTTGAGCGGCGGCCCACAGGGCTTCGGACTGCGCTATGACGGTCCCGGCACGAACCTGAGCGGCAATCCGAATCTCGGCGGCTACCCGCAGTTCCCCAACCTGGTGGAGCCCGGCCATGCGTTCGCGGACAAGTTCTCGTGGGGGTACGTCATCGCCGGCCGGCTCGAGTACGACAACGTGTTCGCCGCAGTGAACCTGCTGCCGCATCTCACCTGGGCCCACGACGTTGCCGGCGTGTCGCCCGGCCCCGGCGGCAATTTCGTCGCGGGCCGTCACGCGGTGACGGCAGGTCTCGGTGCGAGCCTGCGCTCGGTGTGGGACTTCGACGTCTCCTACACCGGGTACGGTGGCGCCGGCCAGTACAACCTGCTCAACGATCGCAGCTTCGTTGCAGCCAGCATCAAGTTCTCGTTCTGACGCGGCGTGCGCGCGGCGGGAAGTGCGAATTATGGAGGGGCTGCAATGAAAACGCTGATCCGGTTGGCCGCATCGGGACTGCTGTTCGGCTCGGTCGCATGGGCGGCCGTGAGCCCACAGGAGGCCGCGCGCCTGGGTGCCGACCTGACACCACTCGGCGGCGAGAAAGCGGGCAACGCCGACGGCAGCATCCCGGCGTGGACCGGCGGGCTGAAGTCGGCGGCCGAGGCCGGCTTCCCCAACTACCACTCCCCCGATCACTACCCCGATCCCTACGCGAACGACAAGCCGCTGTTCACCATCACCGCAGCCAACATGGGCCAGTACGCGGCGAAGCTCACCGAAGGTCATAAGGCGCTGTTCAAGATCTACCCGGACTACAAGATGGTGGTGTACCCGACGCATCGCAGCGGCGCCTCCCCGGAGCGCGTCTACGAGGCCACCAAGCGCAACGCCACCAGCGCCCGGCTCGTTCCGGACGGCAACGGCTTCAGCGGGGCGCTTGGCGGCACTCCGTTCCCGATTCCGCAGTCGGGGGTGGAGGTGTTCTGGAACCACGTCACGCGCTATCGCGGCATCGCCGCGGGGCTGCAGGTCGGGCAGGCGCCGCTCACCACCGGCGGCAGCTACACACTGGTGAACTTCAAGGAGGAGTTCTACTTCCAGTACTACGAGCCGGGCATCACCGAAGCCGCGCTCAACAACATCCTGCTGTTCTTCACCCAGGAGACGACCGCGCCGGCGCGCCTGGCGGGCGAGGTGCTGCTGGTGCAGGAGACCATCGATCAGGCGACGGAAGCCCGCCGCGCATGGGTCTACAACCCCGGCCAGCGGCGCACGCGACGCGCGCCGAACGTCGCTTTCGACAACCCCGGCACGAACTCCGACAACCTGCGTACCGCCGACCAGTTCGACATGTACAACGGCAGCCCGCAGCGCTACGACTGGAAGCTGGTCGGCAAGCGCGAGATGTACGTTGCCTACAACGCCTACCGACTGCAGGATGGCAAGCTCAAGTACGGCGACCTGCTGCACAGGAATCACATCAACCAGGACCTGGCGCGCTACGAGCTGCATCGCGTCTGGGTGGTGGACTCGACCCTCAAGCCGGGGGTGAGCCACCTGTACAGCCGCCGCACCCTGTATGTCGATGAGGACTCCTGGCAGATCCTCGCCGTCGACTGTTATGACGCCCGTGGCAAGCTGTATCGTGTGCAGGAAGGGCATGCCATGAACTACTACAACCTGCCCTCGTTATGGACGGATCTGGAGCTGGTGATGGATCTGTCGAACGGGCGTTATCTGGCGCTCGGACTGCAGAGCGAGGAGCCGCACTCGTACGATTTCAGCATCAAGCGCACGCCCTCCGATTATCAGCCCAGCGTACTCGACCGGCGCGGTATCCGTTAGGGTTCCGGCGCTGACGCTGTCGCCCGTAAGTGCACTCGCGGTCGCGCTGGCGCTGAGTGCGTCGGTGCACGCCGCGCAGCCGCCGCCGCTTTCGGCCGAGCCCGCGCGACTGTCTGCGCAGTCACTGCTCATCGCCATCACACGGGCGGGCGAACGACTGGTGGCGGTCGGCGACCGCGGCATCGTCGTGCTCTCCGACGACCACGGCGCGAGCTGGGTGCAGGCGGCCGAGGTTCCCACCCAGGCACTGCTCACCGGGGTGTGCTTCCTGGACGCGCAGCATGGCGTGGCGGTGGGGCACGATGAGGTCATCCTGACGAGCGCCGACGCCGGCCGCACCTGGAAGCGCAGGCATTACGCCCCCGAGGCGCAACGGCCGTTGCTCGATGTCTGGTGCGGTGCGCGCGGGCGCGTGATCGCCGTCGGCGCATACGCGGCTTACCTGAAAAGCGAAGACGGCGGCGCAAGCTGGCAGGAGAGCGCCTTTACTCCCGCAGCGCCGCGCGCGGCACCCGCGGCGGCACGTTCGGCTCGCGCCGGTGCCGGTAGCCGCGCGGGCGCTGTCGCTGTGGGCGGCGCGGCCGGGACTGCAGCAGCGGGTGAGGGCGCGAGCGGGGGTTACCATCTAAACCGCATCGTGTCAGCGACCGACACCCGGCTCTACATCGCCGCCGAAGCCGGTCACCTGTATCGCTCGGAAGATGGCGGGGCCAGCTGGCTCACGCTCGGCTCGCCTTACGAGGGCTCGTTCTTCGGTGTGCTGCCGCTTGCGGGCGAAACAGTGCTCGCCTTCGGCCTGCGCGGCAATCTCTTCCGCTCCGAAGACGCCGGCTCGAGCTGGCGGCGGATCGACACCGGCACGGTGGCGATGCTGGATGGCGCCGCGCGCCTCGAGAGCGGCGCAGTGGCGATCGTCGGACTCTCGGGCGTGGTGCTCGTCAGCCGCGACGGCGGGCGCACGTTCACGCTGGTGCAGCAGGCCGACCGCGCCGGACTTTCCGCGGCAGTGGAGGCGGGGAACTCCAGGCTCGCGGTGGTCGGAGAGGGCGGCGCGAAGCTCATCAGCCTGAGCGGTGCGCGCTCGAGCGCCGGGGCCGGACCATGATGTCCCAACCCGGCAACGGCACACTCGCTCCCGTGGCCGGCCGCCTCGAGCGGCTGATCTTCGGGCACCGCACCGGCATTCTCGCGGTGTTCGCCCTCGGCACCGCGCTGCTCGCGGCGATCGCCGTGCGCGGGCTGCGCATCGACACCTCCTTCAACAAGACGTTGCCCGTCCGGCATGAGTACATGCGGACCTACCTCGACCCAAAGGTCGCGGATTTTCGCGGCGCCAACCGCGTGCTGATCGCACTCATCGCGCGCGACGGCGACATGTTCACGCCGCAGTTCTTCGCGGCGATGCGCCGCGCCAGCGACGAAGTTATCGTCATGGACGGCATCGACCGCACGCAGGTGCAATCGATCTTTACCCCGAACGTGCGCTACCTCGAGGTGGTGGAGGACGGCATCGAGGCGGGCAACGTGATTCCGGCGGACTTCACGCCCACGCCGCAGAACATGGCGCGCGTGCGCGACAACATCCGCAAGGCCGGCATCATCGGCCGCCTGGTCGCCAACGATTTCTCCGGTGCGCTGGTGAGCGCCATCGTGCTGGATCAGGACGCGCAGGGCAGGCCCGTGGATCCGATTGCGGTCGCCCACGAGCTCGAGCACAAGGTACGCCAGGCGCTCGAATCTCCGGCGGGCATCGAGGTGCGCGCCCGCGCGAGCAGCGGGATTGAGACGGCGGCGTTCCCGCGCCACGGGATCGAAGTGTGCATGATCGGCTTCGCCAAAGTGGTGGGCGACATTGCCGACGGCGCGGCATCAGTCCTCGAGTTTGCAGTGATCACAGTGGTCCTCACGCTCCTGGCGGTACGCCTGTACTGCCAGTCCTGGCGCGTGGCGTTCGTCCCGGTGCTGTGCTCGGGTGTGGCCGTTATCTGGCAGCTCGGCGCGCTGGTGCTGCTGCGCTACGGCATCGACCCCATCGGCCTGTTGGTGCCGTTCCTGATCTTCGCGATCGGCGTGAGCCACGGGGTGCAGAAGATCAGCGCGGTGAGCGATGCGGCGTTCGCCGGCCTCGGGAGCATGGAGGCCGCGCGCCGCACGTTCCGGCAGTTGCTGGCGCCGGCCATCATCGCGCTGCTCGCGGACCTGGTGGGCTTCGTCACCATTCTCATGATACCGGTGCAGGTGATTCGCGAGATGGCGATCACCGCGAGCATCGGCGTTGCGATCGTCATTCTCACCGACCTGGTGCTGCTGCCGGTGCTGGTGTCCTACGTGCACTTCGATGCCGGTTATCACGAGCGCGTGGCGCGGCGCCAACACTGGCTCGCGCCCCTGTGGAGGCGGCTGTCCGGGATCACCGCGCGCGGCCCCGCGCTCGCCATCATCGCTATCGCCGCGGTGCTGGCGGCGCTCGGGTGGTGGA
>DASZHQ010000172.1:0-10331 GCA_035937715.1 Steroidobacteraceae bacterium
GGCGCGGCGATAGCGCGCATCCGCGGTGTAGCGATGCAGCAGGTTCGCCAGGCGTGCGACGGCGGCGTTCTGCTCCAGCGTGCGCGCGGGAGCGCTGAACACACCCCGCGCACCGGCGGGCGCCGGTGCGGAGATGAAGCCCCCTTGCGCATCACGAAAATGCGCGCTGATGTAGTCCATGGCCGCCCGGGCATCGGCGAGCCAGCGCCGCTCGCCGCTGGAGCGATACAGCGACACGAACGCCTGCCCCATCGAGAGCGTGTCGTCGAGGTAGGGACCCGTGCGGTCGGCGGCGTCGTGCCGAAAGCCGCCGCCCGACAGAGCACGATGAGCGAGCACCCAGTCGGCAGCGCGCGCGGCTTCGGCGAGTGCCGCGGCGTCGCCGGTGATGTCGTAGAGCCGGCACATCCCGCGAATCGCCCAGCCGTTCTCGCGCGCGTATTCATGAGTGTCGACCCTTGGAGTTCCGCGCTGCCGCCGCGCGGCGTCATCGCGCTGGTAGTATTCATGACCGGTCATCTGCGGCGAGAGATCCGCATCCTGGCTCACGTAGAAGGCGCCGTCCGGGGACCTGAGGAAAGCATCGATGTAGTGCTGCAGGGCGAGGGCGGCCTGCAGGTAGCGCGGATCGTGCCAGCGCGCGTACGCCTCGCTGTAGAGGCGCATGTCATCGGCCTGGAAGGACAGAAGCTTCTCGTAGTGGGGTGAGGCCCAATCGGCGGTGGCCGAGTACTGATAGACCCCGCCCCAGACCGGATCGAAAAGCCTGAGATTCGCGTCCAGGGTCTGTCGCGCACGCTGCTCGGCGAGCGCGTCACGCTCCTCGACGACGAGCGCGAACGTGTATTCCATCGTCGGCGCGTCGATGAATTTCTGGCCGCTCCCCCAGCCGCCGTACTGCTTGTCATAGGCCTCGTCATAGGTCTTGCGCAACGCCGCGAGTTGCCCTTTGCCGAGGGCCGCCCCTGCCGCGGCGTGCGCCACGGGGAGAGGCGAACGAACCGATGGCCCGGGCGTGGGATCATCGATGATGGCCTGAAGGAGCGAGGCCATCTGCTCCGGCGGTAGAAAGCCGCGCCGCTTGACGATCTCCGTGCCGTCGGCCGCCAGAACGATGGTGGCCGGCCATCCCCAGTCCCCGTAGCGGCTGGTGAGAGCGGGATCGGAATCCGCATCGATGCTGACCGGCAGATAGCGCTGATCGATCAGCGCGACGACCGTGTGGTCGGCATACGTCTTCTCGTCCATGACATGGCACCAGTGGCACCACACCGCGTGCAGATCGAGCAGCACGAAGCGATGCTCGCGTGCCGCCTGCGCGAACAGAGACTCGCTCCACTGCGTGTGCCAATGAATGGGTGGCGCTGCTGTCGTCGCGGCCGGAGCCGGCGAGCAGGTCAGCGCAGCCAGGAGCGACAGCAGGGGAGCAGGACGTTTGAGCATGGTTGTATAGGCAGCGCAGCTCCGAAGAATCGGACGAGGATCAGTCATGGCCACGCCTGCAGCAGCGGCGCAGCCTGCGGCCGAGGCAAAGTCTGCGGTAGCGGGGAAGCTCGCGCAATCGTGTCCGCATGCCGGGCTCAAGACTGTTCGCGGACGACGTGGGCGGGACGGCGTTCCCACAGAAGTTGCGCTCAAGCTGCAGAAGAGCCATAACGACAAGCAGGCTGTAACTTGCATGAATAAGGAGAACGACGATGTGGGCCACGACCGTGGTCTTTGCGGTTGCCGCCGGAGTAGGCCTCACGATGGCCATGGCCGCTTTCCAGGGCAGGTTCCCGCCCGTCGCGAGCGCCGTCGTTCATGGCGTGCTGGCGGCCACGGGACTCTTATTGCTTCTCTACGGCGTCTTCATGCGCGGCGTTATGGGCGCGCCGCGCTGGGCCCTCGGGTTCTTCGTGCTGGCGGCGCTCGGCGGCTCAGTGCTCGCGTTCGGGTTTCACGCGCGCGGCCGCAGCCTGCCGAGGGGGTACGTGCTCGGGCACGCGAGCGTCGCGGTGATCGGCTTCCTGATCCTGCTCGCCGCGGCGCTGCACCTGTTGTGATTCTGGCGTGAGCCCACGCTCCGGAGCTGGCTCACGCTCCGGCGCTGCGCCTCACCAGTGCGGATTGCAGCCGCCCGACGATCAGGCCGAGCGTCGCCGCGGTGCCCGAGGCCACGAGCACGGCGAATTTCGCCGCGGCCAGTAACGCCGGATCGTCGAAGGCGAGATTCGCGATGAAGATCGACATCGTAAAGCCGATCCCACCGAGAAGACCCAACAGCAGCGTGTGATGCCAGCGCACGCCCTCGGGCAAGGCGCCGAGCTTCAGCCCCACCGCGCCGAGCGATGCGAGCACGATACCGAGCGGCTTGCCGAGCACGAGACCGAGGACGATTCCCGAGCCGACCGCGAGCGGCGCCCCGGCGCTCAAGGTCAGTCCCGCGAGGCTCACTCCGGCGTTGGCGAGCGCGAAGACCGGCATGATGCCGAAGGCCACCCAGGGAAGCAGCATCGCCTCCAGGCGCTCCAGCGGCGAATCGCCGTCGGGCACTGCGGAAGCCGCACGTCCGCGTCGTCCGAATGCGGCGGTAGCAGGTGTCAGGAGCCCGAGCAGCACGCCCGCGAGTGTCGGGTGCACTCCTGCGCGCAGCATGCCGAACCACACCGCCGCTCCCGGCAGCACGTAGGCGAGCGCGGTCCGCGCGCCGAGCCATTGCAGCGCGAGCACCAGCAGAACGCCGGCGGCGACGATGAGTAGTCCCGACACCGCAATGCCACCCGAGTAGAAGAACGCGATCACGAGAATCGCGGCGATATCGTCGATGATCGCGAGGGTGAGCAGCAGCATGCGCAGTGCCGCCGGCACCCCGCTCCCCACCAGTGACAACACGCCGACCGCGAAGGCGATATCGGTGGGCGTCGGAATCGCCCAACCGCGGCGCAGCTCCGGCGTGCTGTTGAGGAGGACGTAGAGAAGTGCCGGCACCACGACGCCCCCCGCCGCGGCGACGATGGGGAGCGTGGCGACCTTTGGATCGGAGAGCGCGCCATCGTGCATCTCACGACGGATCTCGAGTCCCACCACCAGGAAAAAAATGGCCATGAGCCCGTCGTTGACCCAGAAGTGCAGATCGCGCGCCGGCAGGTAAGGCGAGAGCCCGGGGCCCAGCTCGAGGTGCCAGAGCGCCTCGTAGAACGGGGCCAGGGGGGAGTTCGCACAGCCCAGCGCGATTACGGCGGCTAGCAGCAGCACGGTGCCGCTCGCGGCCTCGACGCCGATGAAGCGCAACGGCCATAGGGTCTTGTGGCGGGCGTGCGGGGCGGTCAGGGTCGTCGACAGCTGGGCATCCCCCAAAGCTTTGAGCATTCAGTAACTTAGCGAGCGACCGAGCGGACGGCAAAAATATCACACCGGCCGTGTCGATTTCCGACGCCTGCATTCGTCGTACCCCCAGAAGCGAACTCGTGCTGGAAGAAAACCCGGCCGCGTCGCCCCGGCATCACACAGAAGGAGATGAGTCATGCGCGTGATGGTCATCGTGAAGGCCAATGAGCAGTCGGAGTCCGGCGTGCTTCCCAGCCCCGCGCTTCTGGCCGAAATGGGCAAGTTCAACGAGGAGCTCGTGAAGGCGGGCGTGATGCTGTCGGGCGAAGGGCTGCATGCGAGCTCGAAGGGCGTGCGCGTGAAGTTCGGTGGCGGCAAGAGCACCGTAACCGACGGACCGTTCGCCGAGACCAAGGAGCTGATCGCCGGCTTCTGGCTCTGGCAGGTGAAGTCCATCGAGGAGGCGATCGAGTGGATCCGCCGCTCGCCCTTCATCAAGGGTAAAGAAGAGGTCGAGATCCGCCGGGTGTTCGAAGCCGAGGACTTCGGCGCGAACCTGACGCCGGAGCTTCGCGCCCAGGAAGCCCGCCAGCGCGCAACACTCGCCGGCAAGAACTGAGACCGCGACGTCCCTAACCACATCAAACGGAGAAATCTCATGCAAACGAGCGCCCATCTGCATTTCAAGGGCACCTGCCGCGAAGCCTTCAAGTTCTACGCCGAGACCTTCGGCGGCAGGATCGAGTTCGCGATGACTTACGGCGAAGCCCCCGGCGCGGAGCATGCCCCCACGGAAATGCGCAACCAGATCATTCATGCGCGGTTGAATCTCGGGAACCAGTTCTTGCTGGGCATGGACGCGTCGCCCGATCACTATCATGCGCCGCAGGGCTTCAACGTGATGGCTGCCGTGGACAAGCCCGCCGAGGCGGAGCGCCTTTTCAAGGCCCTCGCCGCGGGCGGCACCATCACCATGGCGTTCGGGGAGACCTTCTGGGCGCAGGGCTTCGGAATGTGCACCGATCGTTTCGGCGTCCCGTGGATGGTCAACTGCGAAAAGCCCCTCGAGGCGGTGGCTGGGGGGGCCCGCAAGAGCGCCTGAGGCCTCCCTCCGTCGCTCTGCGAGCACACTTGGACGCCCTTGGCTTGCGCAGCCCCTCTCGCGATGGTGTCATCCGTGGCCATGACGGCCACGGATGTCCATCGCACCATCGACGCGGTATGGAGGATCGAGTCCGCGCGCCTCATTGCCGGGCTGGCACGCGTGGTACGCGATGTGGGCCACGCCGAGGAGCTGGCGCAGGATGCCCTGGTGATCGCACTCGAGCAATGGCCGCGCTCAGGCATCCCCGACAATCCCGGGGCGTGGCTCATGGCGACGGCCAGGAATCGCGCCATCGACCATCTCAGGCACGACCGTATGCGCTCGCGCAAACACGAAGCCCTCGGGCACGAGCTTGAGATGGAACAGCAGATCAACGGCGGCACGCCCGAGGCGGGGGCAGACGATGACATCGGCGATGACCTGCTGCGGCTCATGTTCACCGCCTGCCATCCGCTGCTCTCCGCGGAAGCGCGCACCGCGCTCACCCTGAAGCTTCTCGCCGGGCTCACCACCGTCGAGATCGCGCGCGCCTTCCTCGTCCCGGAAGCCACCATCGCGCAGCGCATCGTGCGCGCCAAGCGCACGCTCGCCGAGGCGCACGTGCCGTTCGAGATTCCGCGCCGCGATGAGCTCAGCGAACGCCTCTCGTCGGTGCTCGGGGTCATCTACCTGGTGTTCAACGAGGGATACTCCGCGACCGCGGGCGAGGACTGGATGCGGCCCGCCCTGTGCGAGGAGGCACTGCGCCTGGGACGCATTCTCGCGGAGCTCGCGCCGCGCGAGCCGGAAGTTCACGGCCTCGTGGCGCTCATGGAAATCCAGGCCTCGCGCATGCGGGCGCGCACCGGGCCCGAGGGCGAGCCGATCCTGCTCATGGAGCAGAACCGCGCGCTCTGGGACCGGCTGCTCATTCACCGCGGGCTGCTGGCGCTCGGGCGCGGCGAGGGCCTCGCCGAGAGCCGCGGCCCGTATTTGCTGCAGGCCTCGATCGCCGCCTGTCACGCGCGCGCCGCGACGGCCACCGACACTGACTGGGTGAACATCACCGCGCTCTACGATGAGCTCGCGCGCCTGACGCCCTCGCCCGTCATCGAGCTGAACCGCGCAGTCGCGGTCGCGATGGCCTACGGTCCTGCGGCGGGCCTCGAGCTCGCCGACCGGCTCGCGGCCGAGGGGACGCTGCGCTCTTATCATCTGCTGCCTAGCGTGCGCGGCGACCTGCTCGCGCGGCTCGGCCGCTACGGCGAAGCGCGCGGTGAATTCGAGCGTGCCGCTGGACTCACTCACAATGCGCGCGAGAGCCGCCTGCTGCTCGCTCGCGCCGCCGCCTGTCTGCGAGGAGAGCAATAGATGTCGTACATGCTGTTGATCGTGGAGCCCCCGGGTCAGCGTCGCACCCGCTCGCCGGAACAGGGCCGGGGTGTGTATCAGCGCATGCTCGACTACACCGAAAAGCTCAAGGCGCAAGGGCTGCTGCTGGCGAGCAACTCGCTGCGCGAGGCCTCGGTGCGCCTTGATGCGCGCGAGGGCAGGGCGCGCGTGATCGACGGGCCGTTCACGGAGTCGAAGGAGCTGGTGGGCGGATTTTTTCTGCTCGATTGCGGCAGCCGCGAACAGGCACTGCGGCTCGCCAGTGAATGTCCCGCGCTCGAATGGGCCGCCATCGAAGTGCGCGAGGTGGGTCCCTGCTACGAGTAGCGGGTCGCTACCTCTACATCTGCGGCGCCCAGGAGCTGCACCAGCCGGCGGCCTTCACTTCCTTGCCGGGGAAGAGCTGGCAGGGTCCCTGTACCGAGCCGTCCGGGCCCTGGTAGAGGGCGCAATTGGCGCAGGTGCTGCCCGGGGTCGCGCCCTGCGCGTCCTTCGCATCTTGCACGTATTTCACCGCTTTCGCCTCGGGCGCGCTCACCGACAGGAGCGGTGCTGAGCCGGCAAGCGCGCAGCGCCACGCGGCCGTGCCCACGGGCGTGAGCGCCGCAGCTAGCGCGAGGCGTTGAACGAGCCGCCTGCGAGAGAGCAAGGCAGTCATCCCGAAGAAGGCGCGCTGTTCAGCGCGCTCGCGAGCGCTCGCCGGGAAGTGTTGGGCGGCATGCGCGCCTCCGCGTGCCTGCGGCAGCTACGCCGAGGACTGCGCGAAACTCTCCATCATGAGACCGGTACCACCATGCGAGACGTGCGCGACCACGGCCGTGCGCCGATGCAGCTTGGTGATGGCCCCGAGATTGATGGCAAAAGACAGCACCACCTGCTGTCCCTTGCGCAGACCCAGGTTCGTCGTCTCGATGAACACACCGGTCGCGCTGAGGTTCACGGCCTTGCAGAGCTTGCGCCGACCGCCCGGTACGGTGATGTACACGATCGTGCGGGCGCGATGCCTGGTGTGCAGTCGACGTTCCACTGCTGACCTTGGACCTTTCTCTTATTTTAGGGTTGCAGCGTGAGGGATTATGCCTCGGTCGCGGGATCTTGCACACCGCACTGAACTTAATATGCCTCAGCAGCTGCGCAGGAACGCACCGATCTCGCGCCCGAACGTCTCCAGGTCGATCAGGAAGGAGTCGTGTCCCTGGATGCAGGGCAGCGACACGAAGTGCGTCGCGACGCCTGCGGATTCGAGGAAGGCCGCCACGGCCTGCTGCTCACTCAGCGAGAACAGCAGGTCCGACTGCACGCCGATCACCAGGGCGTGAGCGAGGCCGGCGCGCCGGAACAGCGCGACCGGATCGCCGTGCGCGGCGAGGTCGAAGCGGTCCATGGCGCGCGAGATGTAGAGGTAACAGTTCGCATCGAAGGCGCGCACGAAGCGCTGCGCCAACGCTTCCAGATACCCCTGCACCGCGAACTCGGAGGCGAAGGGATTGTCCCGGCGCATGTCGGCGCGGATCGGCTCGCGGCCGAAGCGCTGCTGCCATTCGGCGGCGGAGCGGTAGGTGACCGTGCCGAGCTTGCGCGCCAGGCGCTGTCCGTTCACCGGGCCCCGCTCGGGGGTGTAATCCCCGCCCGCCCAGTCCGGGTCGGTGGTGATCATCTCGCGCTGGATGGAGCGCAGCGCAATGGCGAAGGGTGCGGCCGCCGCGGTGCCCGAGATGCACACCAGCCGCCGCGCGGCTTCAGGGAAAAGCGCCACGTACGCGAGCACGACCATCCCGCCGAGCGAGGGCCCCATGACTGTGTCCAGGCGCGTGATGCCGAGCGAGCGCACGGTCTCGAAGCCGGCGCGGGCGATGTCCTCGATGGAGAGATCGGGAAACCTGAGACGGTAGGGCTGCGCGGTGGCGGGATCCGCGGACGCCGGCCCGCTCGAGCCGAAGCAGCTGCCGAGCGAGTTGACGCACACGACGAAGTATCGCTCGGTGTCGATGGCGAGCTGCGGCCCCACCATCCCCTGCCACCACCCCTCGCTCGGATCTTTCGTCGAGGCGGCTGCGTGTGCCGGGGGCGAGAGCCCGGTGAACAGCAGCAGCGCATTGTCGCGGGCCGCGTTCAGCGTGCCCCAGGTCTCGTACGCGATGCGTGCGCCGTGCAGCACCCCCCCGCGCCACATCGGAAAAGGGTCGGGCAACGCTGCGTACTGGCGCGCATCCATCGGATCAGCGGGGC
The DNA here is from genome assembly GCA_035937715.1 of Steroidobacteraceae bacterium. Taxonomy (GTDB): domain Bacteria; phylum Pseudomonadota; class Gammaproteobacteria; order Steroidobacterales; family Steroidobacteraceae; genus 13-2-20CM-66-19. The sequence goes on from DASZHQ010000172.1 coordinate 8,015, forward strand.
ATCGCGCGGAGCGCGCGGGGTGCGATCGCGAAGCTCAAGGCTCCGGGTCGCCGCCCTCGGCGATGCCCTCGAAGAGCAGCGTCGAGAGGTAGCGCTCGCCGGTATCCGGGAGCATCGCCAGGATCACCGAGCCCTGCGGGGCCTCCGCCGCGACTTTGAGTGCCGCGGCGAACGTGCCGCCGGAGGAGATGCCGCAGAAAATGCCCTCGCTGCTGGCGAGCCGCCGCGCCGTTTCAACCGCCTCGCCATCGGACACCGGCTGAATGCGGTGCGCGACTTCGCGCTTGAGCACCGCCGGCACGAAGTCTGGTGTCCACCCCTGGATCTTGTGCGGCGCCCAGGGTTTGCCTGCCAGGAGCGAGGCCCCCGCGGGCTCGCAGGCAATGATCTGCACTTCCGGCCGCGCCAGGCGGATCATCTCGCCCGCCCCGGTGAGCGTGCCGCCCGTTCCCCAGCCGGTGACGAAGTAATCGAGCCGGCGTCCTACGAAGTCCTGGAGAATCTCCGGCCCGGTGGTATTGCGATGGTAGGCGGGATTTGCCTCGTTCTCGAACTGCCGGGCGAGGAACCAGTCGTGCTTCTTCGAGAGCTCCTCGGCCTTTCTCACCATGCCGGTGCCGCGCTCGGCCGCCGGGGTGAGAATGACCTTCGCACCCAGCATGCGCATGATCTTGCGCCGCTCGACCGAGAAGGTCTCGGTCATGACGGCAACGAACGGGTAGCCCTTGGCCGCACACACCATGGCGAGCGCGATGCCGGTGTTGCCGGAAGTGGCTTCCACCACCGTCTGGCCGGGCTTGAGCGTGCCGCGGCGCTCGGCGTCCTCGATGATGGCGATGGCGAGGCGGTCCTTGACCGAGGCGAGCGGATTGAAGAACTCGCACTTGACATACATCGTGACGTGCTTCGGCGCGAGCCGCTGGATGCGCACGACCGGGGTTTTGCCGATCGTGCCGAGAATGCTGTCGTAGATCATGATGCTCTTCTACGCTCCCTTGGGTTGACCGGACAAGAAGACGCAGTTGGGGTGTAAGACTTTGTAGTTATGATCGCATGATCAGACTGCAGAAGCTGCTGGCGCAGGCGGGGCTCGGCTCACGCCGGACGATCGAGGAGTGGATACGCGCCGGGCGCGTGAGCGTGGCAGGGCGCGTGGCGCAGCTCGGCGACCGTGCCAGCGCGGGCGACGACGTCCGCCTCGACGGCAGGAAGCTCGAGCTTCAGGTTATACCGCCCGCTGCCGAGCTACTCCTTTATTACAAGCCAGTGGGCGAGGTCACGACCCGACGGGATCCGCAGCGGCGCCCGACCGTGTTCGAGCGGCTGCCCCCGCCCCGGCACGGACGCTGGATCAACGTCGGACGCCTCGATGTGAATACCTCGGGTCTGTTGCTCTTCACCACCGACGGCGCACTCGCGCACCGCCTCATGCACCCGTCCTCAGGTCTCGAGCGCGAATACCTGGTGCGCGTTCGCGGCCGGCCGGGAGAGGACGTGATCCGCACGCTCCTCACAGGCGTGAAACTGGAAGACGGGCCGGCACGCTTCGATCGCATCACGCGGGTGCGAACGCAGCAGGCGCAACGGGATGCCCAGGGCGCAGCGGCCGGGTGCACCGAGGGTGGCTGCGGCGCGGATGCGGATGCGGGCGATGCTGCTGCGGGCGGCGCGGATACGGGCGATGCAGATGCGGGCGACGTGGCTGCGGTGCGCGATGCGGGGGACAGTCACAGCAGCTTCCGAGTAGTGCTCCACGAGGGCCGTAACCGCGAAGTGCGGCGGCTGTGGAACGCGGTGGGCTTCGACGTCAGCCGTCTGCTGCGCATCCGGTACGGCCCCATTGATCTGCCGCGCGATCTGCGCCCCGGCATGAGCCGCCTGGCCGGACCGGAGCTGATCGAGCGGCTCAGCGCCCAGGCGCAAGGCGGGCCGGCGTCGCCTCCTCAGGCGCGCGGGCCCTGAATCGCGAGGGCTCTGCGCGACGACGAAACCCTGGCGTCGCGGTGACCGGTCCGGGAGCGGGTGCGTGGGGCGGTCGGACCTGCTCAGGGTGGGTCTCAGCCCCCGGAAGGAGGGCCCGGGACCGGCGCAGGGTGCGGATGGCCTTGGAGGGCGGGCTTCCCCCGGACGGCCCCAAGCAAATATCGGGCCAGTCGCGCATTGACACCCCGGCAGGGCGAAATCAGAATACGCGGCTCATTTTGCGGAGGGGTACCCAAGCGGCCAACGGGAGCAGACTGTAAATCTGCCGGCTTACGCCTTCGAAGGTTCGAATCCTTCCCCCTCCACCACCAGGGCGGGGCGGATGACCTGCGAC
>DASZHQ010000173.1:0-28365 GCA_035937715.1 Steroidobacteraceae bacterium
GGCGTGCGCGACGGCCGCCGGGCGTTCGAGCAGCAGCCCGAGCGCGGGCAACAGGCGCAGATACCATCGCAGCGTCCCGAGGGCGATGGCACGGACGGCCGCGCGGTCGGGGGTGCCGGGGCGCGCGCCCGGCGCGGCGAGTGCAGCGTCCGCCGACTCACCCCCCGCGACCACGGCGTCGACCGCCCGCGCCGCAGCCGCGAGAGCCGGGGCGCCGGGCGCCCAGCGCGTCCTACCCAAGCCGGCGACCCGAAAGCGTCAGCCCCTGCGAGTAGTCGCGTACACGCACCGGCCGCCGCCCCGGCCGCTGGACCTCGGTAATTGCCAGATACCCCCGACCGCACCTGACGAGCATGCAATCGTCCTGTACGGCGACGATCGTGCCAGATTCTGTATTTTTAGCGTCCTGTTCGTCGACGATCTGCTTCGAGACCCTGCCGTCCCGTCCCTCACTGGCCAGAGCGTGTGCCCTATAGACCCTCAGCCTCTCGCCCCCGAGGGCCGTCTCCGCCACGGGCCGTGGATTGAAGGCGCGGATCTGACGCTCGATGTGGGACGCATCGGCGCTCCAGTCGATGCGCGCTTCGGCCTTGTCGATCTTCGGGGCGTACGTGACGCCGTCCAGCGGCTGCGCTGCGGCGCGCAGCGTCCCCGCGGCGAGCCCCTCGAGCGCTTCGATCAGCGCCGCAGCTCCGAGTGGGGCGAGCTCCTGGTGCAGCGAGCCGCCGGTGTGATCGGCGCGGATCGGCAGCCGCCGCTGCAGCAGCACCGGTCCGGTGTCCAGCCCCTCGTCCATCTGCATGATCGTGACCCCGCTCTCGCGATCGCCGGCGAGGAGCGCGCGCTGCACCGGCGCAGCCCCGCGCCAGCGCGGCAGGAGCGAGGCGTGAATGTTGATGCAACCGAGGCGCGGCAGCTGCAGCACTTCGCGCGGCAGGATCAGTCCGTAGGCGACGACCACCAACACCTCAGGCTGCCAGGCTCCGAGTTGCGCGCGCGCGGCCTCGCCCTTAAGGGCGTGCGGCTGTGCGAGCGGCAGGTGAGCGGCGAGCGCGGCGCGCTTCACGGGACTCGCGGTGAGCTTGCGTCCGCGCCCGCTCGGGCGATCGGGCTGCGTCAGTACGCCGGCGATCTCATGGCGCGCGTGCAGCGCCTCGAGCGCCGGCAGCGCGAATTCCGGTGTCCCCGCAAAGGCGACGCGCAACGTCAGTAGGCGCGCCGCGCGCCGCTTGCGCCCGCGCCGCTCTGCGGCGCGCGCTCCCTGCGCTCCTTGACGAGTCTCTTGCGAATGCGCTCGCGCTTGAGGTCGGAGAGGTAATCGACGAAGAGCTTCCCCTCGAGGTGGTCCATCTCGTGCTGGATGCACACGGCGAGAATGTCCTCGTAGTCGCGCTCGAACGGCTCGCCGTTTCGGTCGTAGGCGCGCAGGCGTATTTTCGCGGAGCGTTTCACCTCGTCGAAGATCCCCGGGACCGAGAGACATCCTTCCTCGGTGCTCGCCTCGCCTTCGCGCGAGAGAATCTCGGGGTTGATGAGCACCAGCGGCTCGTTGTGCTCCCTGGACAGGTCGATCACGATCAGGCGCTCGTGGACATCGATCTGCGTCGCCGCAAGGCCGATGCCCGGGGCGGCATACATGGTCTCGAGCATGTCGTCGATCAGCGTGCCGAGAGCGGCGTCGAAGCGCGTGACAGGCTGCGCCCGGGTGCGCAGCCGGGGATCGGGATATTCGAGAACGGTTCGCAGTGCCATGGTGCCGATCTGTATGGGGGCGCAGCCGCCCGTGATCCAGCGCACAAAGTTGACATTAATTCGTGTACCGACCGGGCGCCGTGCCAGTATAACGCCTAGAATCTCGCGCGCAGGTCCGGTCCACCTCGCGCAATTGAGGAGTGGAGGATGGTCTCAAATCAAGCACTTGGAGCTCGCGCCGCCGCGGGCTTATGGGTCCTGTCCGTCGTTCTTTTCGGCTGCGCGCATACGCGCCAGGCTGAGCCCGTGCCGGCGCCCGCTGCGGCGACCTCCGGCGCCGCAGGCTCAGCCGCGCCCGCGCCTCAGGACATGACCGCGACGGAGGCGGCCATCGCCGCTGGCGGTGCGGCGCCTGCTCCCGCCGCCACCGAGGGCGGCGCGACGCGCGTCATGGTCAACCCCGGGGCGCCCAAGCACTACGTCGTCAAGCGCGGCGACACGCTCTGGGGCATCGCCTCGATGTACCTGAAGGACCCGTGGCTGTGGCCGGAGGTCTGGATCATCAATCCGCAGGTCCCGAACCCGCACCTCATTTATCCCGGTGACACACTCGCGCTCGCCTATGGCGCGGACGGGCGGCCGCAGGTGCGCCTGGAGCAGGCTGGGGCCGTACGGCTCGACCCGCGACTGCGCAGCACCCCGCTCGATAACGCGATTCCGACCATTCCCTATACGGCGATCGCGGCGTTCCTGTCGCGCCCGACCGTCATGAGCTCCGAGGAGATCCGCCACGCACCCTATGTGGTGGCCTTCCGTGACATGCACCAGGTGGCAGGCTCAGGCATCGAGGTTTACGTGCGCAACCTCCCGGGCGCAGAGAACGCCCGCTACGCCGTCATGCACGTCGCAGGCCCGCTGCGCGATCCGGACGATGGCAAGGTGGTCGGCTACGAGGGCATCTACACGGCCACCGCGCTGGTGCAACGCCCGGGCGAGCCCGCCAAGGCGCTGCTCATCGATCCGGCGCGCGAGACGTTGCGCGGCGATCGGCTCTTGTCCACCGACAGCAAGGACGTGCCGACCACCTTCACCCCGCGCCCGCCCTCGAGTGAGGTGCGCGGCCGCGTGATCGGAGTGGTCGCCGGCACGGACGTCGCCGGGCAGTACGAGGTGATCGTGATCAATCGCGGGACACGCAATGGGCTCGCGCCCGGGAGCGTGCTCGCCGTCGAGCAGGCGGGCGATGTGGTGCGCGACCTGTACCGCAACGGGCGCCAGATCGGTGATACCGCCGGTGCGGGCTATTCGTTCGCCCCCAAGGTGAAGTTGCCCGACGAGCGCTCCGGGACCCTGCTCGTGTTCAAGGTCTACGATCGGGTCAGCTTCGGGCTCATCGTCGGGGCCTCCGACGTCATCCGCATCAACGACGTGGTGCGCAACCCCTAAGCCTTCTCCCCGCACCGCGGCGCCCCCGCGTCGCGGTGCTGCTTGCGTGCCTTTAACGGACGCTGCCGCGCACGCAGCTTCCTTTATGCTCGCGCCCATGGAGGCAGAGCGTGCGCGCGCCGTGCTGGCGCGAACCCCCGGGCTCAACTGCGCCCAGCTCGAGGCGCTGATCGGCGTCGCCGGCGGGCAGGTCGAGAGCGCGAGCGAGGCGCGCAGTGCGCGCGCCGTGGACCTGCCGCCTGCCGCACGCAGCTTTCTCTCCGCTCCGGACGAAGCCGCCATCGAGGCCGACCTCGCCTGGCTGGCCGCCAGCGGCGCACAGATCCTGCTGTGCACCGATCCGGAGTATCCGCCGCTGCTGCGCGAGAGCTCCGGGGCGCCGGCGGTGTTGTACGTGCTCGGCTCGACGGCGGCGCTCCTGTCCCCGCAGCTCGCCATGGTCGGCTCACGCCATCCCACTCCCGCCGGGCGCGCCACCGCGCGTGAATTCGCCGCGTGGTTTGCGCGGGCCGGACTCACCGTGACCAGCGGGCTCGCCTTCGGGATCGATGCAGCCAGCCACGAAGGCGCGCTCGCCGGCGGCGGCTCGACGATCGCGGTGTGCGGCACCGGACTCGATCGCACCTATCCTGCCGAGCATGCCGCGCTCGCCGAGCGCATCCGCGCGCACGGCGCGCTGGTGTCGGAATTGCCGCCGCGCACCGCGCCGCTGCGCCAACACTTTCCGCGCCGCAACCGCATCATCGGCGCTCTATCGCTCGGCACGCTCGTGGTCGAGGCGGCGCGCCAGAGCGGCTCGCTGATCACGGCGCGCCTGGCGGCGGAGGCCGGGCGCGAGGTGTTCGCCATCCCCGGCTCGATCCACAGTCCCGTCTCGCGCGGGTGCCACCAACTCATCAGGGACGGCGCCAAGCTCGTGGAGGAAGCCGCGGACGTGCTCTCGGAGCTCAAGATTTCGGTGCCGAAAGAACAACTTACGGCGCCGCCAGGCGAGGCCGACGACGGCGGCGAATTGGACAATGAGTATGAAATGCTGTTAGATGCGCTCGGTTTTGAACCGGCGACCGTTGACACTCTCGTCGCGCGCACGCGCCTGCCGGCCGAATCAGTTGCCTCGATGCTGCTGATACTCGAGCTCGGGGGCCGTGTGGCGGCTCTCCCGGGCGGCCGTTATGGCCGAATACCTTAGATCATGACGACTGACAGCGTTCTCGACATCCTGATCTACGTCTTCGACCGCTACATGCTCGATGAGCCGCAGCGGGTGCCGCGGCGCGAGCGCCTGGCACGCGACCTCAAGCGCGCGGGCTTCGCCACGGCGAAGATCGAGCGCGCGCTCGACTGGCTCACCGAGCTCGCCCTCGGGCACGAGCACGAAGGGGTGCTGCGCACCGACACGCAGCGCGCGGGCGTGCGGGTCTTTGCCGACAGCGAGCTGGCACGTCTGTCGACCGAGTGCCGGGGGATGCTCCTCTCGCTCGAGCGCGCGCAGGTACTCGACGCAGCACAGCGCGAGCTCGTGATCGAGCGGCTGCTTGCGCTGGATGCCGATGAGGCCGGTACCGAGCAGCTCAAATGGGTCGTGCTGATGGTGCTCTCCAGTCAGCCGGGAGGCCTGCAGTCGCTCGAGCGGCTCGGCAGCCTGGTAGCGGAAGTGCGGGTCGATGCGCCGCACTGAGCCGCAGCGCGCGCGTGGTTTCAGTTAGGTCCGCGGCTCGTCCGCGGTTTTTTGTTTAAGGCTCGAACTTTTTTCGCTCATGGCAGACAACCTGGTCATCGTCGAATCGCCCGCCAAGGCCAAGACCATCAAGAAGTACCTGGGCCGGGACTTCGAGGTGCTCGCCTCCTACGGGCACGTGCGCGATCTCGTGCCCAAGGAAGGCGCGGTCGACCCGGACCACGGCTTCGCCATGAAGTACCAGGTGCTCGAGAAGAACCAGCGCCACGTGGACGCCATCGCCCGCTCGCTCGCGAAGTCGCGGGCCCTGTATCTCGCCACCGATCCGGATCGCGAAGGTGAGGCCATTGCCTGGCACCTGCGCGAGATCCTCAGGGCGCGCGGTGATCTCGATGGCAAGGACGTGCACCGCGTGGTGTTCTACGAGATCACGCGCAACGCCATCCGCGCGGCAGTCAGCCAGCCGCGCGGGCTCAGCCTCGAGCTGGTGAACGCCCAGCAGGCGCGCCGCGCGCTCGATTATCTGGTCGGATTCAACCTGTCCCCGCTCTTGTGGAAGAAGGTGCGTCGCGGGCTGTCGGCCGGGCGCGTGCAGAGTCCGGCGCTGCGCATGATCTGCGAGCGCGAGGAAGAGATCGCCGCGTTCGTGGCGCAGGAGTACTGGACCATCGAGGGCGAGGGAGAGCACAGCAGCCAGGCGTTTCCGCTCAAGCTCCTCGAGTATCGCGGTCAGAAGGTCGAGCAGTTCAGCTTTACCAGCGAGAGCGCGGCGCGCGAGGTCGAGCGCACCCTCCAGTCGGCCGCCGGCGCCACCGCCGGTGCGCCCGGCACGCTGCGCGTCATCGCCATCGACCGCAAGCAGCGCCGCCGCAACCCCGCGCCGCCCTTCACCACCTCCACGCTGCAGCAGGAAGCTGCCAGAAAGCTCGGCTTCAACGCCCGCCGCACCATGCGTCTTGCGCAGCAGCTGTACGAGGGGCAGGACATCGGCGAAGGCAGCGTCGGACTCATTACCTACATGCGCACCGACTCGGTGTCGCTCGCGGCGGAGGCGGTGCACGAGATCCGCGAAGTCGCCGCGCGGCTCTACGGTGCACAAGAGGTCGCCGACGAGCCGCGCATCTACCGCACCAAGTCGAAGAACGCGCAGGAAGCACACGAGGCGATCCGCCCGACCTCGGCGGCGATCACGCCCGCCGACGTCGAGGGCAAGATCGACGACGACCTCTACCGGCTGTACGCCCTCATCTGGAAACGCGCCGTGGCCTCGCAGATGAGCCATGCGATCTTCGACACCGTCGCCGTCGACCTGCTGGCCGGTGCCGACGGGCCGCAGCGCCATCTGCTGCGCGCCAACGGCTCGACGCTGGTGAAGTCCGGTTACATCGCCGTGTACCAGGAGGGGAGCGACGATCCCAAGGCCGACGATGCCGATCACGTGCTGCCGCCGATGAACGAGGGCGACGCCGTGAGCCTCACCGCGCTCGCCGCCACGCAGCATTTCACCGAGCCGCCGCCGCGCTACAGCGAGGCCTCGCTGGTAAAATCACTCGAGGAGCACGGCATCGGGCGCCCCTCGACCTACGCCACCATCATCTCCACGCTCCAGGACCGCGAATACGTCGATATGGACAATCGGCGCTTCGTCCCCACCGACATCGGCAAGATCGTCAACCGCTTCCTGACGCATCACTTCCACCGCTACGTGGAGTACGGCTTCACGGCGGCCATGGAGGATGAGCTCGATGCCGTCTCACGCGGTGAGGAGGAGTGGACCACGCCGCTGGAGAAGTTCTGGAAGCCCTTCATCCGCCAGGTCGAGAAGATCGAGCGCACGGTCACCCGCGAGCAGGTCGCGCAGGCGCGCGAGCTCGGCAAGGACCCCGGTAGCGGCAAGCCGGTGACGGTGCGTATGGGCCGCTATGGGCCGTTCGTGCAGATCGGCACCAAGGACGACGAGGAGAAGCCGCGCTTCGCGGGGCTGCGTCCGGGGCAGAAGATGGACGCCATCAACTTCGCCGATGCCATGGAGCTTTTCAAGCTGCCGCGCACCCTCGGCGCGACCGCCGAAGGTGAGACGATCGTCGCCAACGTCGGGCGTTTCGGTCCGTACGTGAAGTACGGCAGCAAGTACGCATCGCTCAAGGAAGACGACCCTTACACCATCACCCTCGAGCGCGCCGGCGAGGTCATCCGGCAAAAGAAGGAGGCCGACGCCCTGCGCATCATCCAGGACTTCCCCGACGCGGGCATCCAGGTGCTGAACGGGCGCTACGGGCCCTACATCACCGATAAGAAGAAGAACGCCAAGGTGCCGAAAGAGCGCGACCCGAAGTCACTCACACTGGATGAGTGCCGCGAGATGATCGCCGCCGCGCCCGAGCGTGGCGGGCGTTTCGGCCGCTTCCGTCGCGGCGGGAAAGCTGCCGCACCGGCTGGCGCGCCGGAGGGCGCGCAGGACGCAGCGCCGCAAGGTCCCCTTGCCACCGGCAAAGGCGCGCGAAAAAAAGCGGCACGCAGCGCGGTGCCGCCGTCCGCCGAGGGGGCTGCGCACGCAGCCCAAGGCCGACCTTCGCCCCCGGCAGCATCGGCCGCGGTGCCGTTGCACATACGAGCCAAGGCTCCCACGCACCTGGGCCGCAAGGCGCGCACCGGCGCAAGAACGACGGCAGGCAAGGCCACTACAAGAAAGAGCGCGACAGGGAAGCCGCGCGCCAAGGCTGCACGCCCCGCGCCGCCGCGGGTACGCGGCGTGAAATAAAGCGCAGTGCACCCGGCAGACGGCCTCGGACATCGCCAGACGACGACCCGCGCGCTGTACCGCCTTTTCGCGATAGTTAAGCCTGCACCTCGATAAACTTATCGATCGCCGCGAGGCACTCCGGCTCATCGAGCATGGGCGCGTGGCCGCGGTTCGCGACGGTAAGCACCTCGAGATCCCGCTTCTCGCGCTGCATGCGCGCCAGGGTCGCGGCGCTCAGGATGTCCGACTGCGCGCCACGGATCGCCAGCATTGGCACCTTGGCGAGTGCGCCCCACAACGGCCACAGGTCCGGCGCGATGCTCTGGGACTTGCGCGCCACTTCTGCGATCCGCGGGTCCGCGTCCACCTCCGGCACGCCCTGCGCGCCGGCCCGGTAACTCAGGCGGGCGATTTTCTCCCAGCGCTCCTCGCTTAAGTCCGGCCAGACTGTGGCGTAGGTGTTGCGTACCTGCGCGATGGCCTCGCCCCAGCTGTGCACCGGGGCGTCCTTCCCGGCGTAGCCGCGGATGCGCTCGAGGCCCACCGGGTCCACTTCCGGCCCGATGTCATTGAGCACGATGCGTGCGACGAGCTGCGGCTGCATGACCGCCAGCACCATGGCCATGAGACCGCCCATGGAGGTGCCGATGACCGTCACGCGCTCCGCGCCGAGGCCGGCAAGCAACAACAGCGCGTCCCCGAGATAGATCGGGATCTGGTAGTTGTTCGGATCCGGGTCGCGCGCCGAGAAGCCGCGCCCGCGGATGTCAGGCACGATGACACGAGCGCGCGCGCAGAGGTGCGTGGCGAGCTCCTCGAAGTCGCGGCTGTTGCGCATCAGCCCGTGCAGGCAGAGCACCACCGGCGCACCCGCGGACGGGGCCGCGTACACGCGGCTGAAAAGGCGTAGGCCGTCGTGGCTGTTGAACCAGTACTGCGCAGGGGGCATCTGTTCTCCGGGAGTGACTCCTAAGGATCATACTCAACAGGGAAAATGAAGTACCGCCACAGCTTTCACGCCGGAAACTTCGCGGACGTACACAAACACGTGACGCTGCTGGCGCTCCTCGGCGCACTGAAGAAGAAGGACAAGGGCTTCCTCTATCTCGAGACCCATGCCGGGCGCGGCAGCTACGACCTGTCGAGCCCTTCCGCGCAGGCGCTGGCCGGCATCGGGCGCTTCGCCGCCGCTTCATACACGGCAGCGGAGCTACATGACTACGCCGCGCTCCTGGCGCGCTGCCGCGAGCGCCTCGGCCAACCGCACCACTATCCGGGCTCGCCGCTCCTGGCGGTGTGCAACCTGCGAGAGCAGGATCGCGCGGTGCTGATCGAGGCCCTCTCTGCCGAGGCGCACGCCCTTGAGCAGGCCGTGAAGGCCGTGCTGGCGCCACAGGACACGGCGCAACCGGGCGCGGCGCCGCGGGTGCACGTCGAGCGCGGCGATGGCTTCGCGCGTCTGCGCGCCTGGCTGCCCCCGCCCGAGCGGCGCGGCCTGACCCTACTCGATCCGCCCTACGAGGATACGCAGCAGGATTTTGCGCAGCTCACCCGCGCGCTCTCGGAAGGCGTGCGCCGCTTCCCGACCGGAGTGTTCGCCGCCTGGTACCCCATCAAGGACGCGCGCTACACCGACGCGTGGCAGGCGGAGTGTGCGCAGGCCGTGCCTGCGCCGCTGCTCGCGAGCGAGCTGTGGTTGTACCCGCGCGATGCGCGCGTGGCGCTGAACGGCTCGGGGCTCCTCATCGTCAACCCTCCCTGGCAGATCCTCGAGCGCATGCAGGTGTGGCTGCCGGAGCTTCAGGCCTGCCTCGCCGTTGGCGCCGACGGAGGCAGCAGCGCGCGAATGGTGTCAGAATCGCGCGCATGAGCGGCGCTCCAGACCAGTACGGGGTCTTCGGCCACCCGGTGGGCCACAGCCTCTCGCCGTTCATTCACGGCCTGTTCGCGCGCGACACCGGGCAGCAGATGAGCTATCGCGCCTACGACGTGAGCGCGCCGGACTTCGTCGCGCGGGCGCGCGCCTTCTTCGCCGCCGGGGGGCGCGGGCTCAACATCACCCTGCCGCACAAGCTCGCCGCCGTCGGCCTGGCGCATCAGCTGAGCGAGCGCGCCACGCGTGCCGCGGCGGTCAACACGCTGGCGCGCCATGGCGATGAGATCCGCGGCGATAACACCGACGGGGTGGGGCTGGTGCGCGACCTGCGCGACAACCTGCATTTCGTCATCTCCGGGCGCCGCATCCTCATCCTCGGCGCCGGCGGCGCCACGCGCGGGGTGCTCGGGCCGCTCCTGGAGCTTGCGCCCGCGGCGCTCGCCATCGCCAACCGCACGGTCGAGCGTGCCGCGGCGCTCGCCGCTGATTTCGCAGCCTGCGGCGCAAGCGAGGGGCTGGGTTTCGCGCAGGTCGGCAAGGTAGCGTTCGATCTCATTATCAACGCCACCTCGGCGAGTCTCTCGGGGGAGATTCCGCCGCTTCCGAAGGAAGCGATCGGCCCGCACACGGTGTGCTACGACCTCGCCTATGGCCGTTCGGCCACCGCGTTCGTGACCTGGGCCCGCTCGTGCGGATGTGCGCGGGCCGTGTCGGGCCTGGGAATGCTGGTGGAACAGGCCGCCGAGTCCTTCTACCTGTGGCGCGGCGTGCGGCCGCAGACCGCGCACGTGCTGGCCGCCTTGAGAGAGCGTGCCGGCGCATCCGCCGAGGGCGCATCCTCGGTGAGCTCACGGAGCTGAGGGAGCACTCTCCGGCGCGGCGCCGGCACCCAGTTGCGCCCGCTCGGCGTGGTGATCCGCGGCAAGCAGCATGTAGAACGCCGGCACCACGAACAGCGTGAACAGCGTGCCGATCGTGAGGCCCGTGGTGATCACGAGGCCCATGGCGAAGCGTCCGGCGGCTCCGGCGCCGCTGGCGATGACCAGCGGAAACACGCCCAGCACCATCGCCGCGGTGGTCATGAGGATAGGACGCAGCCGCACGCCCGCGCCGTGCTCGATCGCCTCGCGCTTGCGCATGCCGGCGCGCTGCGACTCGTTGGCGAACTGCACGATGAGGATGCCGTGCTTGGAGATCAATCCCATGAGTGTCACCAGCCCGACCTGGGTGTAGATGTTCAGGCTCGAGATCAGATTGACGAAGATCAGCGCGCCGAAGAGCGCCATAGGCACCGACACCAGGATCACGATCGGATCGCGCAGGCTGTTGAACTGCGCCGCGAGCGCCAGGAACACGATGATTACCGCGAACAGCAGCGTCGTGGCGAAGCCGCCGGACTCCTGCACGAACTGGCGCGACTGCCCGGCGTAGTCCATCTGATAGCCGCTCGGTGCCACCTGCAGCAGCGCATCGCGCAGGAACTTCAGCGCCTCCCCCTGCGACATGCCGCTCGCGCCCGAGAGGGTCGCGGAGTTCAGCTGCTGAAAGCGGTTGATCGACTGCGGCACTACTCCGGTCTTCAGGCTCGCCACCGTTCCTGCCGGGATCACCGCGCCGCCCGGCGCGCGCACGTAGTAGTCGAGCACCTGATCGGGATTGAGGCGGTCGGCCTGCAGCACCTGCGGGATCACCTTGTAGGAGCGCCCCGCGATCGAGAAGTAGTTGACATAGCCGCCGCCGAGCGCGGCGCCGAGGGCGCTGCCGACATCCTGCTGCGTGAGCCCGAGGGTCGAGATCAGGTCGCGATCGACGACCACCGTCGACTGCCGCTTGTCGATCTTCAGATCCGTGTCGATGAACCAGAACTTGCCGCTGTCGCGCGCCTTCTGCAGCACCGCCTGCGCGACTTCGTTGAGGTTCTGGAACGGCTCGGTGGTGTTGATGACCACCTGCACCGGGGCGCCCTGCGCCCCCGGGAGTGAGGGGAGCGGGAATACGAAGATCTGGCCGCCGGCGATCGCGCCCCACATGCCCTGCAGCACCTGCTGCAGCTGGGGCGCGGCACGGGTGCGCTCGTTCCAGGGCTTGAACAGCATGCCGCCGAACCCGGTGCCGGGGGTGGTGATCTGGAACAGCATTTCGTATTCCGGCAGCGTCTTGCCGATAGCGAACATCTGCTGCGCGTAGCCGAGCATCTGCTGCGCGGTCGCATCCGGGGAAGCCTTGAGCTGGTAGAAAAGGAACCCCTGATCCTCATCCGGTGCGAGCTCGGACTTGGCCGTCGTGCCGAGGAGGATCGTGGCGCCGAACAGCAGCAGGCCCATCACGACGGTCACGCTCCAGGTGGCGAGGCTGGCGTGCAGCACACGCTGGTAGCCGTTGCGCACGCGTGCGAACTGGCGGTCGATGAACTGCACGAACCGTCCGCTCTCCTGCTCGCTGGTGAAGAAGCGCGAGCACATCATCGGTGACAGGGTGAGCGCGACCACCGCCGACACGGTCACGGCGCCGGCGAGCGTGAAGGCGAACTCGGTGAACAGCGCCCCGGTCAGGCCCTTCTGAAAGCCGATTGGCACGTAGACCGCGACCAGCACCACGGTCATCGCGAGAATCGGGCCGCCGAGCTCGCGCGCCGCCAGGAGCGCGGACTGCAGCGGGCTCTTGCCCTCCTCCTTCATGTGGCGGTCGACGTTCTCGACCACGATGATCGCATCGTCGACGACCAGCCCGATGGCGAGCACCAGCGCCAGCAGCGTGAGCAGGTTCATCGAATAGCCAAACGCCAGCATCACGAAGAACGTGCCGATGAGCGACAACGGCATGGCGATGACCGGAATGATCACCGCCCGCAGGCTGCCTAGGAACAGGAAGATCACCACGGTGACGATCAGCAGCGCCTCAACAAGGGTCTTCACGACCTCGCGGATCGAGGCGGTGACGAAGCTGGTGCTGTCGTAGACGATCTCCCCGGTGAGTCCGCCCGGCAGCTGCGACTGGATGTCGGGCATGGCATCGCGCACCCGCTGCGCGACCTGCAGCAGGTTCGCATCCGGGGCCGTCTTGATGCCGATGAAGACCGCGAGCTTGCCGCTGAAGGAGACGTTGGCGTCGTAGTCCTCCGCGCCGAGCACGACGGTGGCGACGTCCTGCAGGCGCACGATGGCGCCGTTCTTCTGTCTGACCGCGAGCTGTTTGAACTCCTCCACCGTGTGCAGGTCGGTGCCGGCGGTGAGATCGACGCTGACCATCTCGCCCTTGGTGGTACCGACCGCGGCCAGGTAGTTATTGGCCGCGAGCGCCTGGTAGACGTCCGCGGCCGTGACGCCGTGCGCAGCGAGCTGCGCGGGACTGAGCCAGGCGCGCAGCGCGAACTGGCGGCCGCCGAGAATTTCCGCGGTCTGTACCCCCGTCAGCGCGTCCAGTTTGGGCTTGACCACGCGCGCCAGGTAATCGGTGATGCTGTTGGAGGGCAGCACATCGCTGCGGAAGCCCATGTACATCGCATCGATCGTCTCGCCCACCTGCACGTTGAGCACCGGCTGCTGCGCCTGCGGCGGCAGCTGATTGCGCACCGAGGTCACCTGCGTCTGGATCTCGGTGAGCGCGCGGTTGGCGTCGTAGTTCAGCCGCAGTGTCGCGGTGATCGTCGAGACGCCGGTTACGCTCGTCGAGGAGAGGTAGTCGATCCCCTGCGCCTGCGCGATGGCCTGCTCGAGCGGCTGTGTGATGAATCCGGCGACCGACTGCGCATCGGCACCGTAGTAGGTGGTGGTCACCGTCACCACGGCGTTCTGCGTCTTGGGGTACTGCCGTACCGGCAGCTCCGTCAGCGCACGCAGGCCGAGCACGAGGATCAGCGCGCTGACCACGATCGCCAGCACCGGACGATTGATGAAGGTATCGGTGAAGTTCATCGCGCCGCGCTCAGTGTTCCTGGGGGGTCGGGTTCGGGTTGCTCAAGGGCTGCACGCTGTTGTCGATGCGGACCGGCGTACCGCTCTTGAGCTTGATCTGACCGCTCGTGACCACCTCGACCCCCTCGCCCACGCCGCCGGTGATCGCGACCTGATCGCCGCGGGTGGCACCGGTCGTCACGAAGGCCTGGTGCACGACGAGGGCATCGGGCGGCAACTGCGGTCCCTTGTTCGCCGCCTTGGCCGCGGGCGGCCTCGCCCCGGGATCGGGCGCGCGGGCCGCCTCGGCCGCCTGCTGCCGGTCGAATTCGCTCTTCTTCATCACCATGAAGATCGTCTCCCCGTAGGGGTTGTAGACGACGGCGGTCTGCGGCAGCGTGAGATTGCGCTGCTGCGTGCCGACATCCACGCTCACGTTGGCGAACATCCCGGGCGTGAGGAGCCGATCGGGATTGGGCACCATCGCCTCCACCAGCACGTTGCGCGTGTCGCTCTCGACCTTGGGGCTGATGGCGTTCAGCGTGCCCGCGAACGAGCGGCCGCGAAAGGCATCGAGCGTCAGGGCGGCCTTCTGGCCGACCCTGATGTCGGAGAGCATCTTCTGCGGGACGTAGAAGTCGACGTACACCGGATCGAGTTGCTGCAAGGTCACGACCACGGTGCCGGAGTTGAGATAAGTGCCGGGGTTGATGGTCACGATGCCGGCACGCCCCGCGAAAGGCGCCCGCAGCTGCTTCTTGGCGACGTTGACCTGCTGTTGCGCCACCGCGGCCTGCTTCACCTTCAGGTCGGCGGCGGCCTGGTCGTAATCGGCCCGCGCGATCACCTGCACGGCGAGCTCGCGCTTGACGCGCTCGAAGGTGACCTCGGCGAGCGCCGCTGCGGCCTGCAGCTGCAGGAGCGAGGCCACGTCCTCGGCGTCGCGCAGCTGCAGCAGTACCTGGCCCTGCTTCACCTCGTCACCCGACTGGACGTTCACGTGCGTGACGAGCCCCGCGATATCGAGCGCCAGATCCGCGCCACGCGCGGCGCGCAGCGTGCCGACCGCGCGCAGCTGCGGCTGCCATTCCTGGTAGGTGGTCTTCGCGGTGCTGACGACCGCCGGCGGCGGCGGCTTCTGGCCGGAGATCATTTTCATGATCATCAGCACCTTGATCCCGGCGATGAGGGCGATCAGCCCGAGCACCGCCAGGACCGTGTAGATCATGCGCCGCCTGGTGCTCGGCCTTTCTGCGTCTGCGACGCGCTGCTGCATGCGCGGCCCTCCATCAGTGTTGTCATGTTGACGGCCGCGCTCACGTTGCCGTGGCACGGCGTGCGCGCGGCGGCGACCGGGTGAGCCAACGCGTTCCCTTGCAATGCAATCCGTTCGCAGGGGGCAGCTATTTTGCCAAACCCCATCGGTGCTTACGAACTCTTCGTCGCGGAAACGCATCGCCCGGCCTCTCCCTTACGGGTCAGGTCGGAGTCATGCTTTCGTGGCAGGCCGCTGATACGCGACAGCGGGCTGCGGTGCCGCAGTGCGGCTAACGCATCGTGACCAGCTCCTCCGCAGAGGTCGGGTGGATCGCGACGGTGTCGTCGAAGTCCTTCTTGGTGGCACCCATGCGTAGCGCCACTGCAAACCCCTGCAGCATCTCATCCGCTCCCTGCCCGACGATGTGCACTCCGACGATGCGCTGCTCGGGTCCGGCGGTCACGAGCTTCATCTCCGAGCGCGGCCTGGCGGTGGTGAGGGCGTGATAGAGCGCGACGAAGCCCGACCTGAACACCGTGACGTTGTTCGCGCCGAAGCGCTCGCGCGCCGCCTGCTCGCTGAGTCCGACGGTGCCGATCGGCGGGTGGCCGAAGATCACGGTCGGAATGTTCTCGTAGTCGAGATGCCGCCCGCTCTGTCCGCCGAACAGCCGATCGCACAGGCGCCGTCCGGCGGCAATCGCCACCGGGGTCAGCTGCGCCCGTCCGGTAACGTCACCGACAGCGTAGATGCCCGCCACATTCGTCGCCTGGTACTCATCGGTCGCGATGTAGCCCTGCGCATCGAGCTTCACCCCCGCCCGATCGAGCGCGAGGTCCTGAAGCTGCGCCACGCGCCCGATTGCCCACAGCACACAATCGAAGGGGCCCAGGCGCCGCGTCGCCCCCGCCTCGAGCTCGAGCGCGCCGTGCGCGCCGCGCTTCAACGAGACAAGCGCCGCGTTGGTCACGATCTCGACGCCCTGCTCGCGCAGGATCTTCAGGGTCGTCTCCCCGAGCATCGCATCGAACGTCCGGAGCGCCCGCTCGCTGCGCAGCACCAGGGTGGTCTCCGAGCCGAGACCGGCGAAAATACCGGCCAGCTCGATGCCGATGTAGCTGCTACCGACCACGGCGACGCGCGCCGGGGGCGCGGCGAGCGCGAAGAACCCATCCGAAGTGATCCCGAGCTCCGCTCCGGGGAGCTCCGGCACCTGCGGGCGGCCCCCGGTGGCGAGGATGATGTGGGGGGCGCTGAGCGTGCGGCCCGCGACACCCACGGCATGCTCGGCGGCGAAGGCAGCGCGGCCGCGAACGAGCTGCACGTGGTGGCGGGCGAGATTGGCGGCGTAGATGCCGTTGAGGCGCTGGACGTAGGTGTCGCGCCGGTGCCTGAGCAGCGCCCAATCGACCCCGCCCGACTCCACTGCGAAGCCGTAATCGCGGGCATCGTGCAGCGCGCTGCCGAGCTCGGCGGCGTTCCACATAATCTTCTTCGGCACGCAGCCGAGATTGACGCAGGTGCCCCCGAGCAGGCCCGACTCCACCACTGCCACCCGGGCGCCGTACTCGGCGGCGCGCTGCGCCGCAGCCAGTCCGCCGCTGCCGCCACCGATCACCACTAGATCGAATTCTTCCGCCATGCCACCCTCGCCGGCTCGCCCCGAGCGCATGTTATATGCGTGGGGGCGGGCACCGCAGCCTTCCATACCCCCGCCAGCCGAGCGCTGCCGCCGCGCGGGCCGCTACAATGGCGCCGTTCCACGCGACCAAGCCCGCATGCCGAACCCGCTACACGATCCGGAGCCTCTGCCGCAGTTCATGGCGATCCATGCCGAGCACGTGGAGCCGGCGGTGCGCGAGCTCCTGAGCGCGAACCGGGCACGCATAGCGCAGCTCGCCACCCTCAGCCGGCCGACCTTCACCACGCTGGTCGAGCCGCTCGAGGAGCTGCACCACCGTACCTCGCGCACCTGGTCGCCGGTGAGTCATCTGAATGCGGTGATGAATTCCGAGGCGCTGCGCGAGAGCTACAACGCCTGCTTGCCGCTGCTGTCGGCGTATCAGACCGACCTCGCGCAGAGCGAGCCGCTGTACCACGCCTATCGCGCCATCGCCGAGCAGGAGGGGGCAGCGCTCGCGCCCGTACAGCGCGAGCTCATCGCGCATGCGGTGCGCGACTTTCGCCTGGCTGGCGTGCACCTGCCGGCCGATCGCAAGCAACATTTCAAGACCGCGATGCTGGAGCTCGCGCAACTGCAGGCGAAGTTCGAAGAGAACGTACTCGATGCCACCCACAGCTGGACCCGCCACGTTACCGATCCCGCGGAACTGCGCGGCTTGAATGAGATGCTCATCGAGCAGGCGCAGCGGCGGGCGCGCGAGAAGGGTGCGGCGGGCTGGATCCTGAGCCTCGATCAGCCGACCTACGTGGCGGTGGTCACCGACGCCGAGTCCGAGAGCCTGCGCCGCGCGTTCTATGAGGCGTGGACCACGCGCGCCTCCGACCAGGGCCCGAGCGCCGGCCGCTGGGACAATGCGCCGCTGATGGAGGAGATCCTGCGGCGACGGCACGAGGCGGCGCGACTGCTCGATTTCCCGAGCTATGCGCACTACGCGCTGGCGACGCGCATGGCGCACAGCGTGGAGGAGGTCTTGGGCTTCCTGCACGAGCTGAGCGGCGCCGCCCGCGCGGCCGCTGGCCGCGAATTCGCCGAGCTCGAGGCCTTTGCCGGGCAGGCGCTCGCGGCCTGGGACGTGGGCTTCTACGCCGAGCGACTGCAGCGCGAGCAGTTCCGCGTATCGCAGGAGGAGCTGCGCCCCTACTTTCCGCTCCCGCGCGTGCTGGCAGGGCTGTTCGAGGTCGCCGCGCGGCTGTTCGGGGTGCGCATAGCTGAGCGCACCGACGTCCCGGTCTGGCACAAAGATGTACGTTTCTTCGCCCTCACGATGGCGGGCGGCGAGCCGGTCGGCAGCTTCTATCTCGACGCCTATGCCCGCCCCAACAAGCGCAGCGGTGCGTGGATGGACGAGTGCGTGGGCAGGAAACGCCTCTCCTCGGGAGCAGCGCTGCCGGTTGCGTACCTGGTGTGCAATTTCCTTCCCCCGGGCGAGGGGCGGCCGGCACTGCTCACGCACGACGACGTGGTGACGCTGTTCCACGAGTTCGGCCACGGCCTGCATCACCTGCTGACGTGCGTCGACTACCCGAGCATCGCCGGCATCAACGGTGTGGCCTGGGACGCGGTGGAGCTGCCCAGCCAATTCCTCGAGAACTACGCCTGGCACGCGCAGGTGCTGCAGCGCATCGGCGGGCACTTCCAGAGCGGTGCGCCGCTGCCGGCGGACCAGCAGGCGCGCCTGATCGCCACGCGCAGTTTCCACGCCGGTCTTGCCATGATGCGGCAGCTCGAGTTCGCGCTCTTCGACTTCCGCATCCACGCCGAGTACTCCCCCGCGCACGGGGGGCGCATCCGGGAGATCCTCGACGAGGTGCGCCGCGCGGTCGCCGTGGTGCCGGTGCCGCAGTGGAACCGCTTCCCCAACAGCTTCGGACACATTTTCGCCGGCGGCTACGCGGCCGGTTACTACAGCTACAAATGGGCGGAGGTGCTGGCCGCCGATGCGTTTGCGGCCTTCGAGGAGAACGGCGTGTTCGACCCTGCTACCGCGCGGCGCTTCCTCGAGGCGATCCTCAGCCGTGGCGGCAGCCGCGATCCGCTCGAGGCGTTCATCGACTTCCGCGGGCGCCGCCCCGACGTACGCCCACTCCTGCGCCAGCACGGCATCGCCGCCGCAGGCCAGCCGGCGTGAGCGCGGTACGTCGCGCGCGCGGCTGGCTCGGTGCGCTCGTGCTCACGGGCCTCAGCGCCGGGCACGCGCTCGCCGCCGCCGTCGCAGGCGCTCCTCCCGCAGGCGCTCCTCCCGCGACCGGCGCAGCCGCACCCCCGGCGCAGTCGCTCTACGTCGTCGAACAGGTCATGGTCAATGTCAACAGTGCGCCGGATGCCAGTGGTGAGCGCATCGCCACCGTCAAGAGCGGCGAGCGGGTGGAGGTGATCGAGCGTGTGCGCGATCAGGTGCACGTGCGCCTCAACGGCGGCCGCGACGGCTGGATCCGCGCCAGCTACCTCTCGGCTGAGGAGCCGCTGCGCGCACGTCTCGCGCAACGCGATGCAGACGTGGCGCGGCTGCAGCAGGAGGTGAGCGGGCTGATGGCCCAGCTGAGGGCCGAGCGTACGCCTGCTCCAGCCCCGGGCTCGGACGCGGCACGCGGGGCTCCAGCAGGCGCGGCGCCAGCGGGCGAGGACCCGGCGGCGCTGATGCCCGCGACGCTGTTGACACCCGGCGGCGCTGAGCCGGCGCGGCGCCTGTGGCCATGGGCCCTGGGGAGCGTGCTCCTGTCGCTGGGCGTCGGCTTCGTGCTCGGTGCACTGGTGCTCGACCGCCACATCCGTCGCAAGTACGGCGGACTGCGGATCTACTGATGAGACGCAGCCCTCATCGGCAGGTCAAAATGTGCGCCGTGTCTCGGCAGGGGGCGGCCGGACCTGCCTAGACTGGTCGTTAAGCCATAAGTTCAACGATGAACAACACCTTCCGGCGCAGCGATTTCGATGTAACCAACAGCGTGCAGGTGAGCTCGCCGCGTGCGGTGTTTGCCGCCGTCGAAGCGCTCTACCGCCCGACCTGGCCGGGACTGTCGCTCGATCCCCTGCAGCGCGCGTTCACGCACTTCGAGCGACTATTCGCCGGCGAGGTGAGCGGCTTTCACGGGGTGGACACGGTTTACCACGACCGCCAGCACTCACTCGACATAACGCTCGCGCTGGCACGGCTGCTGGTGGGCTACGAGCGGCAGGCCGATGAGGCGCATCGCCTGGGCGGCGCGCGGGCGATCATGGGACTGCTCACCGGGCTGTTCCACGACGTCGGCTACCTGCGCCGCGCCGATGATCGGGAATCCAACGGTGCGGAGTTCACCCGCACGCACGTTTCGCGCGGCGCGCGCTTTCTCCAGGAGTACCTGCCGGTGCTCGGCCTGGGCGCCTGGGTGCCGGTGGCGACCGAGATCATCCACTTCACCGGCTATGAGATGCCGTTCGAGCGCATCGCCGAGCGCGTTTCCGATCCGCGCGACATCAGCGTCGGTCACCTGCTCGGCACCGCCGACATGATCGCGCAGATGGCCGACCGCTGTTATCTG
This sequence comes from Steroidobacteraceae bacterium, assembly GCA_035937715.1. Classification (GTDB taxonomy): domain Bacteria; phylum Pseudomonadota; class Gammaproteobacteria; order Steroidobacterales; family Steroidobacteraceae; genus 13-2-20CM-66-19. The sequence goes on from DASZHQ010000173.1 coordinate 19,792, forward strand.
GAGAAGTGCCGCGACCGCCTGTATGCCGAGTTCGTGCTGGGGGGCGTCGCGCTGCCATTCAGCGGCGGCAACCCGCAGGTCAAGTACGCCTCGGGACTCGACCTGCTGCGCCAGACGCCGGATTTCGTGATGGAGGTGCGCACCCGCCGCCTCGACGGCGACTTCCACGGGGCCTACCGCTACCTGGAGATCCTCTACGGCGGCCGCAACCCTTACCTGGATGCGATCGACCGCAACGTCGAGTACCTGCGCCAGATCCTGCGCAGCGAGAACTGGCAACTGCTGCGGCGCCGGCCGCCGATCTTCGCCGCCACCCCCGACCCCATGGCCACCATGCGGGGGCTGATGCTTGGACATATAAAGAGAGTGTGGTCCGGCGGCTGAGGGCCGCGCCCAGGCCCAAAGTAGCCTTCGGTCGGCGACGGCGGTTAAGATCGATCCAAGATAACAAGGGGATCAACCCGTCCGGGGGACATGGAACGCCCCGGGGGCGGGTATGTACGTGACTGCCGCCAGTTTCAAATTCAGGTACGCCGGGGGCGCCTTCCTCGTGGGGCTGCTTGCCGCAGGGGCGATCGCCGGCTTGTTGCTGGCGCGCCATGCGGCCGATACCGGCTCCCTCAGCACCCTTGCCGAGCACGCCGCGCGCGAGCGCGTCGACCCCGAGCTCGGTGCGCGGGCGCGCAGCATCGCCGCGCATGCCGCGGACTCGATCACAGGGGCGGTGCGCGCCGGCGATGCGAGCGGCACCGCGCGCCGGCTGCAACCGTTCGTGGACGACGCCACGGTGTCTGCCCTCACGGTCACCTCGCGCTCCGGGCAGACGCTCTTCAGCTGGCAGCGCGGCTTCCCCCCGCAGCCCGGCGCTCTCAGTACGCGGGCGGAGGCGCCGGTGCGCACCTTCGTCGACATTTCAGGGGCCCTCACCCCAGAGACTCTCGCGAGCGTCACGGTGGTGCTCGATCAGGCGGCGCCGGTGCCCGCGCTCACGCTCGCCGGACGGCTGCAGGCGGCCACCGCGCAGCGCACGCGCCTCACCTGGTGGGTGGCGCTCGCGCTGGCGGCCGCCGGCGCAGTCGCCGCCGCCGCGCTCCTGTGGCGCGCCATCAACTACCTGCAACGACCGGTAGGCTCGCTCATCCGCAGCGCCGAGCGCATCGGCCAGGGCGACTACACCCGTCCGTTCGAGGTGGTCAAGCAGGAGGCGCTCGCGGATCTGCAGCAGGCACTCGAGCACATGCGCGGGCGGTTGCGCCAGACCACCATCAACAAGAACTACCTGCACAGCGTGCTCAACAGCATGACCGATGCCGTGTTCGTCACCTCCCCCGACGGGATCATCAAGGTGGCGAACACCGCCAGCTGCAAGCTCCTCGCCTACAGCGAGGAGGAGCTGCTGGGCAAGAGCATCCTCGTGGTGCTGGAAGAGCGCGAGCGCGCCGACTTCGACCTGCAGCAGGCTTCGCAGGAAACGCGTGAGACGCTGGTACGCACCCGTTCCGGCCAGACCATCCCGGTGTCGTTCACCGGATCGCGCATCGACAGCGACGATCCGCAGTTCCAGGGCAACATTTTCGTGGCGCGCAACATCACCGACCGCAAGCGCGCCGAGCGCCGCATACGCTACCTGGCCCGCTACGATGCGCTCACCAAGATTCCCAACCGCATGCAGTTTCATCACGTGCTGCAGCAGACCATCGCGCGCGCCCTGCGCGCCGGCCAGGTGGTGGCGGTGCTGTACCTCGACATGGACCGCTTCAAGGAGGTCAACGACACCTTCGGCCACGGCGCAGGCGACCGCGTGCTGGAGGTGCTCGCCGAGCGCCTCACACGAGCGGTGCCGAAGGAGACCGTGGTGGGGCGGCTGGCGGGCGATGAGTTCGCGCTGTTCGTCGAGGGGCTGCCGGCGGACGCCGACAACCGCGGCCCGATCGCGCAAATGGCGCGCTCGCTGCTGACCGAGGTGAGCCGCCCGTTCCAGCTCAATCAGCACGAGGTGTTCCTCACCGCCAGCGTCGGCATCGCTTTCTGCCCGCGCGATGCCGAGAACGTCATCGACCTGATCCGCAACGCGGATGCGGCGATGTACTACTCCAAGCAGAACGGCGGCAATACCTTCGCGTTCTATTCCCCGGAGATGAATGCGGCCGCGGTGGAGCGGCTGATGCTCAAGAGCAAGCTGCGCCGCGCGCTCGAGCGCGATGAGCTCGAGATCCGCTACCAGCCCAAGGTCGATCTGCGCACCGGGCGCATCATCGGCGCCGAGGCGCTGCTGCGCTGGCGGCTGCCCGGGCACGGCGACATCTCGCCGGCGCATTTCATCCCGCTTGCCGAGGAGACCAACCTCATCCTCGACATCGGCGAGTGGGTGCTGAATCGCGTGTGCCTCGATTACCGCCAGATGCGCGCCGAGGGGAGCGATCCGGGACGCATCTCGCTCAATCTTTCGCTGAAGCAGCTGCGCCAGGCGAGCTTCATCCTGCGCTGCCGCTCGGTGTTCCGGCGCCACCACGTGTCGCCGACCGCCTTCGAGCTGGAGATCACCGAGACCACGCTGATGGCGGATCCGCAGCGCACCGTGCGGCTGCTCGATGAGCTGTACGCCATGGGGCTGCACCTGTCGATCGATGATTTCGGCACCGGTTACTCCTCGCTCTCGGCCCTGCAGCAGTTCCCTATTGGCACGCTCAAGATCGACCAGTCCTTCGTGCGCGACGCCACCGACGATGCCGGCGATGCCACCATCGTGCGCACCATCATTGAGATGGGACGCAGCCTCGGGATGGAAGTGATCGCCGAGGGCGTGGAATCGCGGCGGCAGCTGCAGTTCCTGCGCAGCAACGCCTGTCACTACGGGCAGGGACGGTTGTTCGGCGAGCCGTGCACGGCGCAGGAGCTGCTGGCGCTCCTCGCTGCCGGGCCCGGCGGCGCGGCCCCCTTTGCGCACCTGCTGCGTGAGGCCGACGAAGCCACCTCCCGCTCGGCCTGAAGCTGTCAGCTTGCTTCCCTCGCCTCAAGCCCGCGTTCGGCCGGGCCCGCCGGCGCGGCTGCTCACTGTATGACGGCGCGCTGGCGGCGCATCGCGTTGCTGTGCGTACTCGCCGCCTGGATCGGCGTCGCCTGGCGCCAGGCGGTGAAGTCGCTGCCGCCGGGGCTGCATGTCGCCTCGATGATCTGCGAGCAGCCCGCCGGCGAGGTGACGTTCCTGGCCGATATCACCGCCGCGGATGCCTACGGGCGCCCGACGGTGAGCCAGGGGATCTTCGACGCGGTGCTGCAGGTGGTGCGAACCGCGCGGCGCTTCATCGTCCTCGACTATTCCGGCTTCGGAGCGGATGTCGCCACCGGCACCCCGCAGCGACGCCCGAGCGCCGCCCTCACCGACGCGCTCATCGAGGCCCGCCGCAGCGCGCCGGACTTGAGGGTGCTGTTCATCACCGATCCGGCGAACGAGAGCTACGGGGCGGCGCGCTCGCCCGAGCTGCAGTTGCTGCGGGCGGCCGGCGTTGAGGTAGTCCTCGCCGAGCTCGATCGGCTGCGCGATTCCAACCTCGCCTATTCGAGCCTGTGGCGACTGGCCCTGCGCTGGTGGGACACGCCTTCGGGCCCGATGGGCGTCGCGACGCGGCGCCTTAACTTCAAGAGCGATGGCCGCCGGCTCGTGATCGCCGACGATGGGCGCGGCGGTCTCGCCGCCGTCGTCGGCTCCGCCACGCCGCGCGACAGCGAGAGCGGCTGGTCGAACGTGGCGGCGCGTGCCTCGGGCGGTGCGCTCGAGGCACTCCTCGCCAGCGAGCTGGCGGTGGCGCAGTTCTCGGGATGGGCGGGCAGCAGCGAGCCTTTTCTCGCACCGTCCGGGGCGCCCACGCGGGCGCTTCCGGGCTGCGCCAGCGCAACGACGGCGGCGCTGCCGGCGGGAGGTGCGAGCAATGAGCTCTCGCGCCTACAGGTGCTCACCGAAGGCGCGATCCGCGCCGAGCTCCTCACGCGTCTCGATACGACGCTGCGCGGAGACCGGATCGACGTCGCCGTATTTCACCTCGCCGAGCGCGGCGTAGTGGAGTCACTCCTGGCGGCTGCCCGGCGCGGGGTCGACGTGCGCCTGATCCTCGATCCCAACGAAGCGGCAACGAGCGGCGGGACTGCCGGGCTTCCCAACCAGCCGGTGGCGAGCGAGCTGGTCGCGCGCAGCGGCGGCGCGATACGCGTGCGCTGGTACCGCACGCACGGCGAGCGCTTTCACGCCGCCCTGGTCTTGATCCACGGTGCGCAGCGCACCTGGCTGACCCTGGGCTCTGCGCAGCTGACGCGCCGGGCCCTCGATGACTACAACCTCGAGGCCAATCTCGCCATCGAGCTGGCGCCCGGGAGCGTCCTGGCGCAGCAGGCGCAGCAGTACTTCGACACGCTGTGGGCCAACCGCGCATCACTCGGGGTCGAATACACCGCGGATTACGCGGTATTCGCCAACCCGGCGCAGTCGGATTACTGGCTCGGCCGCCTGCTCGAGGGCGCGGGACTCGCGATGTTCTGAGCCGGCTGTACGTCGGCGCGCGCCACCTGCGCGGCCTGCTGCGCGAGCGCCTCGAGCGCCGTGCCGCTGGCCTGCTCGAAGGCGGCGACCACCGCGCTCAGACGGTTGGCGGCAGCGGGTGCGCTGCCCGAAGCGGCGAAAGTAGCCACCACCTCGCGCCCTCCGCCCCGGCCAATGGTGCAGTCGAGCGTCACAAGCACCACCGGCGCAGCGTCGCCCGAGGTGTAGTCGGCCTCGAAGTGCCGCACGGTCAGCTGCAGCAGGTAATCGGTGGGGAAGGGGCTCGCGGTGTCCTGCACCGAGGCCCACGCTCCCGAGGCGCGCAGGGTCTGCACTGCCAGTGCCTCGAGCACGTCCGAGGCCGCCGACGGCCAGCGGCTGCCGGTATAGAAGTTCATGCGGTGATCGGGCTGCACCAGCATGATGTGCGGGGAGTCGAGCCCGGGTGTCGCGAGCGGATGCCCGACCCGCAGCGACACGCCCGGCGCCGGCAGCATTGCCGCCGCGCCAGCCGGCGGCGCACGCAGGTAGTAGATCTGCTCGGGCTGCGCGCGGCTTTGAAACAGTCCCGTGCAGCCGCACAAGCCTGCGCACAGCAGCGCCACCGCGCACACCTCCCGCCGCGCGCCGGTCACCTGGGAATCTCCACGCCGCGCTCCGCTTGCTGATAGAGCAGCTGCGTCGGATTCTCGCGCAGGCTGCTCGAGAGCGCGCGGATATCCTGGGCGGCCGCGCGTCCCTCGCGCACGAAGCGCTCGATCTCCGGCAACGCGTTGCGCGTGAACGAGCGAATGTCGCCGCGGTTCTCGGCGATCACCTTGTCGAGCTGACCGGTCGCAGCGGCGAGGTTGTCGGCGATGACATGCATGCGCTGCGCGATGGCGCGCACGTCCGGCTCCACCTGGTCGATCACGGTGTGCACGCTGCGCGCGGAGGCGCCGAGCTCGGCGCTCGCCTCGCGCAGCTGCGCGATCAGCGCGTTGAGGTCGCGCACGGTCTGGGGCAGTCCGCTGCTCGCCTTGTTCAGACTCGCCAGCGCCGAGCCGACCGCCGCCAGGTTCTCGTTGCTCAGCAGGTTGTTGGCCTGCTGTACCACCTTGCCGGCCTCCGCCACCAGCTCCGGCAGGCTCGCCAGAAACACGTCGAAGCGCGAGGGAGCCGAGCGGATCACGGGGTACTTGATGCCGGCGACTGCCAGGCCCGGGCTCTTGTTGCCGTGCTCCTCCAGCAGGTCGATGTACAGCAGGCCCGTCACCCCCTGCAGGTTCAGCTGCGCGACGGTGTGCGTCGAGATCGGCGTGCGCGCATCGATGTCGACGATCACCTCCACGCGGCTCGAATCGCGCGGGTCGATGCGCATGTCGACCACGCGTCCCACGCCGACGCCGAGGTAGCGCACCGCCGCCCCCTTGTCGAGCCCGCTGACGCTGCCGGTGAAGTAGATCTCGTAGCGGTTGTAGTCGCGGTGCTCGCGGGTATCGGAATACCAGTACACGAACAGCGCCCCGAGCAGCCCCACGAGGAGCACGAAGGCGCCGACCGCGGCGTAGTTGGCTTCACGTTCCATGCGCGGCTCCGCCGAGGCGCGCACGCGCCCGCTCGCCGTGGAAGTAGGCCTGGATCCACGGATGCGGATGCTCGACGATACGCTCCAGGGTGTCCGATTCCATGCGCTGATCCACGATCACCCCGACACGATTGCAGGTACGGAAGATGCTGTCCAGATCATGCGTGATCATGACGATGGTGAGCCGCAGTTGCTTCTGCAGGTACAGCACCAGCTCATCGAAGGCCGCCGCGCTCACCGGGTCGAGTCCCGAGGTCGGCTCATCGAGAAACAGCAGCGCCGGATCGAGCGCCAGGGCGCGGGCGACCGCCGCACGCTTCACCATGCCGCCGGAGAGCTGCGCGGGGTACTTGCCGGCGGCGTCGGCAGGCAGTCCCACAAGGCGAATCTTGAGGAGCGCGAGCTCATCGCGCACGCGGCCCTCGAGATCGAGATGCTCGAGCATGGGCAGCTGCACGTTCTGCAACACCGTCAGCCCCGAGTACAGCGCTCCCTGCTGGAAAGCCACGCCGTAGCGCGCCTTGATGGGCCGCAGCTGTGCGGCGGTGAGGCGCGTGATATCGCTGCCCTCGATGCGCACCACCCCGGCCTGCGGGCGCTGCAGGCCGAGGATGCTCCGCAGCAGTACCGACTTGCCCGCGCCCGAGCCGCCGACGATGCCGAACACCTCGTCCTTCTCGACTTCCATGTCGAGCCCGTCGTGGACCACTTCGCTACCGAAGCGGTTGACGAGTCCGTGCACCTCGAGTATCGGGTCCTTCATCAGATGTCCATCTTCATGAACAAGATGGCGAACAGCGCATCCGCCAGGAGGACCAGGAAGATCGCCTGCACCACCGCGACGGTGACCATATGACCGAGCTCGCGCGCCGAGCCGCGCACCAGCATGCCGTGATAACAGCCGGCGAGCGCGATCAGGACTGCGAATACCGGCGCCTTGATGAGCCCGACCCAGAAGGTGGTAGGCGAGATCGACTCGTTGACGCGGGTGACGTACTGCGTGAGCGGCATGTCGAGCAGGTAGCGGCACAGCAGCGCCCCGCCGGTGAGCCCGATGAGATCGGCGACGATCGTGAGCAGCGGCAGCGCGATCGTGAGTCCCAGCACCCGCGGCAACACCAGTACCTCGAACGGATCGACGGCGGTGGCGGTGAGCGCATCGACCTCGTCGTTGAGCTTCATCGAGCCGAGCTCGGCGGCGAAGGCACTTCCCGAGCGGCCGGCGACGATGATGGAGGTGAGGAGCACACCCAGCTCGCGCAGCACGCCGATGGTCACGAGGTCCACCACGTAGATGTCCACGCCCAGCCCGCGCAGCTGCTGCGCGCTCAGGTACGCAATGATGACGCTGATGAGGAAGGCGATGAGCGCCACGATCGGCATGGCGGTGATGCCGGTGTCGTAAACGTGGCGGGCGATGGAGATCGGCCTGAGGCGCTTGACGCTCCCTAGGCTCCCGAAGAGCGTGACGCTCACGCGGCCGAAGAACGCCAAGGCCTCTAGCAGGTCCTGGCCGGCATCCACCACATAGCGGCCGATCGCCGCGAGCGCACCTGCCCCGGCCTCCTCCGCGGGCGCCGCGCCGGCCGCGCCCGCAGGCGGTTGCGCCTCCTTCAGGGTGTCATCGAGGAGACGCAGCTGGTCGGGCGCTGGGCCGCGAAAGGCCACTTCGATCCCCGCCGTCCGTGCCCGCTGCACGAACTCCCGCAGCGCCCAGGCCGCCGACAGCTCGAGCACCTCGAGGGCGTCGCTGGCGATCAGCACACGGTGGGCGCCCGTGAGATCCACCGCCGCGAGCTGGGACTGTATGGCCGTGAACTGCCGCGCGCCCCACTCGCCGGTCAGCTCGAGCTGCAGTGTGTCCGGGGTGCGGCGAACCTCGACGGCCATGCGGGCGGGATGATAAGCGTGATCTATGGCGGGCGGTAAGGGACCCTCTGCCAGCTACCCTCGGCCGGCAACTTTTCGCGCACCACGGGCGTGGCGCGCTTCAGGTGTCGTCGCGGTAACGGCGCAGCCGTACGGCGGCGTAGGTGAGAGCCGCAGCCGCCGCCAGCCCCAGCCACAGGTCCATGTCGGTGAAGGCGCCGCGGAAGTTGAGATCCTCGAGGAGCGAGCCCACGGGGTGCAGCCGGTAGTGGCGGGAAATCACCGATTGGTGAGGCAGTGCCAGGGTGCCCCAGATACCGAAAGCGCGGTAGGCGATGAAGTCACGCAGGTAGTGGGTTCCGAGCGCGACGCGCTCGATAATCGGCGCTACCACCGGCACCAGCGTTGCCCACAGGAGCGGCCGGCGCGTCGCCACCGACAGCACCAGCAGCGCCGCGGCGATCGGCGCATACCACAGCGCGCTGATGAGCAGCATCACCAGCATGGTGACCTCGGTCCTGAACCACTCGTAGGTATTCCAGGTCAGAACTGCCGGGAGGTTGCCCATCCCGACGCGCACCTTGAAGATGGCGAAAAACGCCAG
>DASZHQ010000174.1:0-11102 GCA_035937715.1 Steroidobacteraceae bacterium
TTGAAGCCGTATTTGTCACCGTAGCTGATGCCGTAATCGGCACGATTGAGAGTCCCCGAGGCATCCGCCCCGCAGTGTTCTTTCTTGTCCATCGGAAACGTGACGCACTTGAACTGATTGATCGTGAGTGTCAGCGGATGCGTGACGCCATGCAGGGTGAACTCTCCCACGACCTTGGTCGGCACGCCGTTCTTGAAGTCCGTGAGCTTGCCCTTGTAGGTCGCGGTCGGGTATTTCTGCACGTCGAACATTTCCGCGGACTTGGTGTGCTCGTTGAGCTTCGGGTTACCGAAGTTGACCGAAGAGGTATCCACCGTCACTTCCATCGTGCCGGTCCCCTTCTCGCGGTCGAGCACGATGGTCCCGGAGGTCTTGTCGAACCTGCCGCGCCATATTGACAGGCCGCCGAAATGGTCCGCTTCGAAGCTCGGAAAGGTGTGGGCCGGATCGATCGGGTAGCTCACCGGCTCGGCAAGCGCAGAGCCTGCCAGGAATGCCAGCACCGCCGCCGAGAGCGCAATCTTCATCACGGGAACCTCCGCAACTAGGGACGAATGGGGCGCTAGCGTAGCGACCCCCGGCAGGCCGAGCCACCTCCCTTTATGGGGACCGCATCGCGCGCGGCCACGCGGCGGCGCTGCCTGGGGTAACCGCTCAGGCGGCCGGCCGGGCCTTGAGCCCGAGCGCTCTCGCCACGACCTCGTGCGTGATCTCCCCGGCGTGCACGTTGAGCCCGGCGGCGAGCCCCGCATCCCGCCTGAAGGCCGCCTGCCAGCCCAGATCCGCCAGAGCGCGCACGTAGGGAAGCGTTGCGTTCGTCAGTGCGAACGTCGAGGTGCGGGGAACTGCGCCCGGCATGTTGGCGACGCAGTAGTGAACCACGCCGTCCACCAGGAAAGTCGGCTCGGCATGCGTGGTCGGGTGGCTGGTCTCGAAACAACCTCCCTGGTCGATGGAGATGTCGACCAGTACCGCGCCCGCCTTCATGGTCTTGACCATCGCGCGGGTGACGAGCTTCGGCGCCGCGGCGCCGGCCACCAGCACCGCGCCGACCACCAGGTCCGCCTCGCGCACCAGGCGCTCGATCGTTTCGGTGGTGGAGTATGTGGTACGGAGCGAGGCGCCGAACATTGCCGACAGCTCACGCAGCCGATCCACCGAGCGATCGACCACGGTGACGTCTGCGCGCAAGCCGACGGCCATCTCCGCGGCGTGCGTGCCGGAGACCCCGCCGCCGAGGATCACTACCTTCGCCGGGGGCACGCCTGGCACACCGCCGAGCAATACACCGCGGCCGCCGTTGGCTTTCTGCAGGCTGGCGGCTCCTACCTGGATCGACATGCGGCCGGCCACCTCGCTCATGGGCGTGAGCAGCGGCAGCGAGCCGTTGGGCGCCGTCACCGTCTCGTAGGCGATGGCGGTGGCGCCGGACTTCATCAGTCCCTGGGCCTGCACCGGATCGGCGGCCAGATGCAGGTAGGTAAACAACACCTGTCCGGGGCGCAGCATCTGGCACTCGACCGGCTGCGGCTCCTTCACCTTGATGATCATGTCGGCGTGCTCGAATACCTCCGCCGCGCGGGGTGCGATCGCGGCACCGCTCTCCCGGAATTGCGCGTCATCGACACCGATGCCATTGCCGGCGCCACTCTCGATGATCACTTGGTGCCCGGCGGCGATCAGCTCGCGCACGCCCGCGGGCACGAGGCCGACGCGGTACTCCTGAACCTTGATTTCCCGCGGAACGCCGATACGCATGACGCATATCCCCCGGTTGCTTTTGCGCCAGCTTAGATTTCCAGCCGCGGCGGCGACTTGCGTACTGGCGACGCCGGAGGGTACTTGTGGCAGAATCTGCCGCGAAAGCACCGGTCTGAGAAGGATTATTGCGCCGATGGAACTCGACCGCTACGATCGCGCCATTGTGCGACTGCTGCAGCAGGACGCGCGCATCACCAATACGTTGCTGGCCGGTAAGGTGAGCTTGTCGGAGTCCGCCTGCCTGCGCCGTGTGCGCGCGCTGGAGGAATCGGGGCTGATCCAGGGGTACACCGCGCTCATCGATCAGCAGCGCGCGGGCTTCCCCGTGAACGTGTTCGTGAGCATCACGCTCGATCGGCAGAGTCAGGCGGGGCTCGAGGCCTTCGAGAGTGCGGTGCGCAAGGTGCCGGAAGTCATGGAGTGCTACCTCATGACCGGCGAGCACGACTACCTGCTGCGGCTCGTGGTGGCCGACATGGCCGACTTCGAGCGGGTTCACAACCAGCTCACCCGGCTACCGACCGTCGCGCGCGTGCACTCGAGCTTCGCCATGCGCACGGTGACGCGCGCCACGAGCCTGCCGGCGCGCTGAGCCGGCCGGGGCGATCAGGCGCGCGCGTACGCCGCCAGGCTCTGCGCGAAGTCGCGCAGCGCGCCGATGCCGCTGCCCTCCGCGCGGCGGCACCACTCACGCAGCTGCGCCAGCGCACGCGCCGGATTGGCCGCGGTCTCGTTCCACAGCTGCTGCAGACTCTCGCGGTATTCGATCACGCGGCGCAATACCTCGTATTTCTCCAGCAGCTCACGCAGCTTGCGGCGCGCCTCTTCGGCGAGCAGCGCCGGGTGGCGCACCAGGAGCTTCGGTGCGCTGGGCGGCAGTGCGCCCTGCGGCTCACGCCGCGCGAGCTCGCGGCACACCGGCAGGACCACGCGCCGAGCGTAATCCCGCAGCACGTGCATGCGATTGGTGAACAGCGCGTTGACCGTGTCGGCATCGAGCTCGCGGCGGCGCCGCTCCAGGTGCGGCCGCGGCGCCAGCCAGCGCACCTGCGCGAGCCCCAGGGCGCGGAACAGGCGGATCCACAGCCAGCCGATGTCGAGCTCCCAGCGCTGCACCGCAAAGCGCGCCGAGCGCGGGAACGCGTGATGGTTGTTGTGCAACTCCTCCCCGCCCAGCAGCAGTCCCCACGGCACGAGGTTGGTCGCCGTCGAGGGCATCTCGAAGCTGCGGTAGCCGACCGCGTGTCCCAGCCCGTTGATCACGCCGCCGGCGAAGAAGGGCTGCGCGGCAAGGTGCACGGCGATCATGGTGATGCCGGGCACCCCGAAGAGGATCAGGTGCGCGAGCACGAACAGCACCAGCCCGGTGGAGGGATAGGCGCTATAGATGCGCCGCTCCAGCCAGTCGTCGGGAGTGCCGCGCCCGTAAGTGCGCAGCAACTGCGGGTCGTGCGAGGCGGCACGGTAAAGCTCGAAGCCCTCGAACACCACCCGCCGCAGCCCGAACACCACCGGGCTGTGCGGATCCCCGGGCTGGTCGGCATGAGCGTGGTGGCAGCGGTGCACCGCCACCCACTGGCGGGTCACCGCACCGGAGCTGAACCAGAGCCAGAAACGGAACACGTGTCGCAGCGCGGGGTGCAGCTGCAGCCCGCCGTGCGACTGATCGCGGTGCAGGTACAGCGTCACGCCGAGGAACATCGTCTGGATCGTGACGAAGGTCACGAGGAAATAGCCCCACAGCGGCAGCCCGACGAGGCCGTACGGCGAGAGACTCATGCAGCGCCCCCTCGAATGTTATGCGCGTCTCACCGGGGCCCAAGGGTACGGCAATTGCGGGGCTCACGCATCTGCCGCGCGCTTCGGCGCTGCGGCGTTACGGGGCTGCGGCGGTTCGGCGCCGCGGCGCTGCCGCGCTCAGGTAAGCAATACGATCTTGCCGATATGCGTACCGGACTCCATCAGCTTATGCGCGCCGGCCGCATCCGCGAGTGCGAAGCGCGCGTGCACCACCGGCTTCAGCCCCTGCGAAGCAAACAGCGGCCACACGTTCTGGCGAAGCGCCGCCGCGAGACGCCCCTTGTTCTCGACGCTCTGCGGACGCAGCGTCGAGGCCGTGATCATCAGGCGTTTCGCCATCAGCGGGCGCAGGTCGAGCTCCGCCTTGGTGCCGCCCTGTGTGGCGATGAGCGCGATTCTTCCCTCGACGGCGGCCGCAGCCGCATTGCGCGCCAGGTAGTCCCCGCCCACCATGTCCAGGATCACATCCGCGCCCCGGCCCTCGGTCGCCCGTAGTGTCGCTGCGACGAAATCGTTCTCGTGGTAGTTGATCGCGAGATCTGCGCCGAGCTCGCAGCATGCCGCGCACTTGTGCGCGCTGCCGGCGGTGACGAGCACGCGCGCGCCGAACGCCTTGCCGAGCAGAATCGCCGTGGTGCCGATGCCGCTCGACCCGCCGTGTACCAGCAGCGTCTCCCCCCGCTGCAGGCGCGCGCGCTCGAATACGTTCAGCCAGACGGTGAAGAACGTCTCCGGGAGCACTGCGGCCTCTTCCAGGGAGAGCGACGGCGGCGCCGGCAGGCACTGCACCGCCGGTGCGCTCACGTACTGCGCATAACCGCCGCCGGCCACCAGCGCACATACCCTGGCACCGAGTGCCGGCTCGCGCACACCCTCGCCGAGGCGCACAACCTCGCCGGCGACCTCGAGGCCAGGAATGTCAGTGACGCCCGGGGGCGGCGGGTAGGCACCCTTGCGCTGCAGGACGTCCGGACGGTTGACGCCCGCGGCCGCGACGCGAATCAACACCTCGCCGGCCGCCGGCTCGGGCACCGGGCGCTGCACCGCGCGCAGCACCTGCGGCGGGCCGGGCTCGCGGATCTCGATCGCGGTCATGGTTGGCGGAATCACGCGAGCGAATGTTGAGGTTCGGCCGCGCGTGCCGTCAACCGCGGGCGTGGGCCGCTCTAGGGGGCGGTAGGCGGCGGTGCGGTCGCCGAATCCGGACCGCGGCCGCAGCGCAGTTGAAAATGCTCGCGCATTCGCTCGCGTTCTTCGGGCGTCATGCTCTCCCAGCGCTCCCGCCACATGCGCTGCCGCCAGTGCCCATGCCATCCGCCGCGGCCGCGCAGCCCGCCGAACAGGCTGCGGCTGAGGATCAGGAGCCCGAGCGCCTGCCAGTACTGCAGCGCCGGCCCATGGAACAGCGCGGGCACGAGGGAGTTCCACAGGAGCATCACGATGAGCCCCAACACGGCCATGAAGGCGATCACCGCCATGACGATCCTCATCCCCTTCAGCGCCCAACGACCTCGATTTCTCACATCCGTCTCCTCATGTCACGAGCCAATCGTCCCATGTCGCCTGCAACCGCCCGCGCAGGAATTGCAGCGCGTAGCGTTTGCGCGCCAGCAGCGTGTTGATGCTCACGCCGGTGCGCGCGCTGAGCTCGCGGAAGCTCACTCCCTCGAGCTCGTGCGCGATGAACACTTCGCGCTGCTCGCGCGGCAGTTCGGCGAGCGCCGCCTCGATCTGCGCCAGCAGCACCTCGCGCATCACGGCAGACTCCGCATCGGCGTCCGCGGCGGGCAGCAGATCCCCGAGCCCGCTGCCCGGCTCCGCCTCATCTGGCCCGGGCGCAGGCCCCGATCGCGTTGTCTTCCTGCGAAATCGGTCGATGATGCGGTTGCGCGCCACGCGCGCGAGCCAGGCGCCGGCCTGCTGTACCGGCTGCAGCATGCGGTAGGCCACGACCAGCTCGTACAGCGCCTCCTGCAGGATGTCCTCGGCCTCGGACGCATCGGCGATCGATCGGCGGATGAGGGCCAGCAGCCGCCCGCGCTCGCGCTGCACGGTGAGCGCAATCGCCCGGTCCTGCTCCGGCCGGGTCAAGGGCACGGTGAGCGTAGCTTGCATCTGTCTCTATAAGACGCGCGAAGGGGAGAAATATTGTGCGCGCCCGGGCGGCGCCGGCCGTGTCCTCGGCGGCCGCGTCCCCGGCGCGACCGGCTGCCGCCGAGGGCGTCTGGTCGCTCCAGAGGGCGCCAGGGCGCGCTGCGGGCTACATCTCGCGCGCCGCGTCGGCCCGCCCGAGCGGTCCGAAGCGCCAGATGAGGACGGGCAGCACGATGAGGGTCATGAAGGTCGAGGTGGCCAGGCCCCCGAGGATCACGCTCGCCATCGGTCCCTGCACTTCGCGGCCCGCCTCTCCGGTGCCGATCGCCAGCGGGGCGAGGCCGAGCGCGGTCACGAGCGCGGTCATGAGGATCGGCACCAGCCGCTCGCGCGCCCCGCGCAGGACGGTGTCGAGCGACCAGGCCGCGCCCTCGGCGGTGACCAGGTGCTCGACGTGGGCGATGAGGAGGATCGCGTTGCGCGCCACGATGCCGAACAGCGTGACAAAGCCCACCAGCGAGCCGACGGAGAGCGTTGCGCCGGTGAGCGCCACCGCCAGCACTCCCCCGACGAGCGCGAAGGGCGTGCTGGCGAGGATGAGCGTGACGCTGCGTGCATCGCGAAAGGCGAGCGCCAGCAGCAGCACGATACCGACTCCTGCGAGAGCGGCATGCACCAGCAACTCGTGCCGCGCCTGCGCCTGCCCGGCGGCGGCGCCCACGAACTCCAGATATACCGTTGGCGGCAGCTTCACGCGCTGTGCGATCGCCGCCTGCGCGTTGTGGACGAAGCCGGCGAGGTCGGAGGTGGTGGGATTCGCCGTGACCACCTGCCGGCGCCGTGCGCCCTCGTGCATGATGCCGGTGCGACCTTCGGTGAGCGACAGGCTCGCAAGCTCCTTCAGCGGCACGGTGACGCCGGAGGCGCTGCGCACCAGCAGCTGGCCGATGCTCTCCGGATCGCGCCGTTGCGCAGCATCCAGCCGCACGGTGAGGTCGACCACCTTGTTGGCGTCGTAGATCTGCGCGGCGGTGGCCCCCTGGTAGGCGGTCTCGATGGTGTCGAGCACATCGGCGGAGGTGAAGCCGTACTGGCCGAGCCGATCGGGCTTGACGTCCACGCGCAGGAACGGCGCACCCGCGGGC
Source organism: Steroidobacteraceae bacterium (assembly GCA_035937715.1). Lineage (GTDB taxonomy): Bacteria > Pseudomonadota > Gammaproteobacteria > Steroidobacterales > Steroidobacteraceae > 13-2-20CM-66-19. The sequence goes on from DASZHQ010000174.1 coordinate 6,801, forward strand.
GACTGTACCTGCACATCGCTCGCTCCGGGAACGGTGCGCACGACCGTGGCGATCTCATCGCCCACGCGCTCGAGCTCGTCGAGATCCGGCCCGAAGATGTTGATGGCCACCGGCGCCGTCTGCCCGGAGAGCGACTCGCTCAGCCGGTCGCCGAGAAAGGTCAGCACCTCGGTGTGCAGGCTCGGGTAGTGCCCCATAGCCGCGCGGATCGCGGCCTGGGTGTGTTCTTCGGCGCGACCGGACATGTGCCGCAGCTCGACGTGAAACTCGCTGCGGCTCGGCTCCCAGGTATCCTCCCCCGCCTCCGCGCGACCGATGGTCTGCTCCACGGTGAGGATCCCGGGGATTGCGAGCAGCTCGCGCGCCACGCGCTCCCCCAGCGCTTTCATGGCGGTGAGCGAGCTGCCGGGGGTGGCGAGGGCCTGCACCACGAAATGCCCCTCGCGAAAGGGCGGCATCAGCTCGCTCCCGAAAAGCGGCAGCACCCCCGCCGCGATGAGCGTGACGACGCTCGCCGCGATCATCACGCCGCGCGGGTACGGGATGAGGCGCCGCAGCAGCCCCTCGTGACGGTCTTTCAGGCGCGTGAGCCAGCGCGGTTCGGCGTGCAGCTCGGTGCGCTGCAGCAGAAGGAAGGCGGCGGCGGGCGTGACGGTGAGCGCGACGAGGAGCGAGGCGAGCGTTGCCAGTATGAAGGCGGCGGCGAGCGGAGCGAAGAACTTGCCCTGCAGGCCCGACAGCATCAGCATCGGCGCGAGCACCAGCACCACGACGAAAGTGGCGTAGACGACGGGCGCGCGCACCTCGACGGAAGCGTTCAGCACGATGTCGCGGGCCTCGCGGCCCTGGACGTGCGCGGCGCGCAGCCGCCGCACCGTGTTCTCCACTCCGATGATGGCATCATCCACCACCACCCCGAGTGACACCGCGAGGCCTCCCAACGTCATGGTGTTGATGGTCCAGCCGAGGCCGTCCACCACGATCACCGCGGCCAGCAGCGCGAGCGGAATGGAGACGAAGGCCACCACGACGCTACGCAGGTCGCGCAGGAACAGGAACAGCACCACCGTGATGAGCAGCGCCCCGATGAGCACATCGAGGCGGATACCGGCGAGCGCGTTCTCGATGAAGTTAGCCGGCCGATGCAGCCGCGGATAGAGCGTGATGCCGCGCGCGCGCAGGGTGGGAGCAAGCTCGGTGAGCGCCGCCTCCACCGCGCGCGTCACGATGAGCGTGTTGGCGCCGTACTGGCTGGAGAGGTTCAGCAGTACGCCCGGCTTCCCCATGATGAGCGCGTCGCCGAACTTCGGCGCGGCGGCATCGCCCACCGTCGCGATATCGCGCAGTTTCGGCGGCGTCCCCGCGGCAGCGGGCGCCCCCACGGCAGCGGACGTCCCTGCGGCCGCCGGCGGCCCGGCGGCGGCGGACGCCCCCGCGGCAGCGGGCACCACTGCGGCCCCGAGCGCTGCGGCATCGAGCGTCTGCCCGCGGCTCTCGATGAGCACGCGCTGGTTCGGCGTCTCGATGAAGCCGCCGCCGCGCACGCCGGTCGCCGAGCGCACCGCCGCCACCACATCCGCGAGCGCCAGGTCGCGCGCGTTCAGCTCGCGCACGTCCACCTGCACCTGCAGCTGGCGCTCGTCGCCCCCGTAGAGCGTCGCCCGGGCCACCCCGGGAACCGCCAGCAGCCGCGGCCGGATCGTCCACTGCACCACATCGCGCAGCTGCATCGCCGACAGCTTGTCGCTGACGAAGCCGAGCTTCACCAGGTCCATGGTCGAGGAGGTCAGCGGCTCGAGCTTGGGGGCCTTGACACCCAGTGGCAGCCGCGAGCTCACCGCCCCGAGCGCCTCGGCGACGATCTGCCGCGCGCGATACGGGTCGATGCCCTCCTGAAACACCACCGTGACCACCGAGAGCCCGGAGATGGTCTCCGAGCGCACCGACTGCACGCCGGCGGCACCGCTGATCGCCTGCTCGATGGGCAGCGTCACCAGCAGCTCGACCTGCTCGGCCACGAGTCCCGGCGCCTCCGTCTGCACGCTGGCCTGCGGCGGCACGAATTCCGGAAAGACGTCGTACTTGGCGCGCGTCAGCACCAGTACTCCATACACGACGAGCATCGCCGCGAGCGCGCACACCACTACCGGGAAGCGCAGGGACCAGCGGATAATCGCAGCGAGCAAAATCAGTCCCCGCCGCCGGCGCCGGCAGCGCCGGCAGTCTCCACGCCCAGCAGCGCCGCGGCCCCGGCGCTCACCACGCGCTCCCCCGCCGCAAACCCCGTGGACACGAACCAGCCTGCCTCGAGCGGACGAAAGCCCGTCACTTCGCGGCGCACGAAGCTCGTGGGCGCGGTCTGCACGTACGCCCATACCTGTGAGCCCTTGCGCAGCAGCGCGCCCCGCGGCAGCACGACACCCGTTGCCGACTCGCTCGCCGGCAGCTGCGCACTCAAAAGCTGACCGACCGCGAGCGTTGCCTGGGGGCCGGCGAGCTCGACCAGCACGCCGCGCGTCTGCAGCCGCGGATCCGCCAACGGCAGCATGCCGAGCACTCGTGCCTGCAACGCTGCAGCGTCGGGGCTGCCCTGCAGGTCGATGGTCGTGCCGGCTTTCGGCACCGGCAGCTGCGCCGGCCACTCCACCCGCACCAGCTCCGAGCGCAGCCGAGCCAGATCATTCATCAGCGCGGCACGGCGCCTCGCCGGCAGCCCGGCCACGCCATCGCCCCACTCGAGCCGCAGCCGGCGCTCGAGACCGTAGAGGTGTTGCTGATCCGCCTGCGCCTGCGCCTGCGCGGTCTCCACGGCACGCGTCGAGACGGTGCGATCCTCGCTATAGAGTTTGCGGGTGCGGGCGGCCTCGGCACGCGAGGCCGCGAAACTTGCGGCCGCCGCACTCAGCTCGCCCTCGAGCTGCAGGAGGGGACCGGGATCGAGCACACGCGCCGTCGTGGTCACCCCGGCAGGCGCCGGTACGGACGCCAGCGCCTGGGTGACGACGCCAAGGCGCGCCTGCTCATCCGCAGCGAGCGTGATCGGCTTCGTGGCCTCGCCGCTCTCGGCGGCGTGCGCCGCGGCGAGCGCCTGCAGCGTCAATGCCAGCCACGCGCCGGCAGCAGCGCGCACCCTCTCATGCCTCGTCATTGCGTGACTCCTTGATGGACCGCGGGCGGCTGCGCGAGGGCCGCCGCGACCGTGAGCTCCGGTCCCTCGAGCGGCCGGCGCAGGGCATCCTCCAGCGTGCCGAGCGCCTCCTGCGTGGTGCGCGCGGATTCGAGCACCAGCAGCTCCGAGAGGGTGCGCGCGATGCGCGCCGCCACGAGCTCGGTGCGATCGTTGGCGCCGGCGTCGAAGCCGCGTGCCGTCTGCTCGTAGATGTGCTGTGCGGCGGCGAACACCGGACCCCGCGCCGCGGCGAGGCGCGCGCGCGCGAGCTGCCACTGCCGTATCGCCTCGTCGATCTCCTGCCAGGCGGTGGCGACCGTGCCCTCGAGGACTGCTCCGGCCTGCTCGCGCTTCGCTTCCGCCTCACCGATCGGACCGCGGTTACGGTTGAACACGGGCAGCGTCAGTCCCAGGTTGAACTGGTAGCGATGCACGCCGTGGTCGTAGGTGTAGGCCGGTCCGATGTGCACGTCCGGGTACTGCCGCGCCACCTCGAGCCGCAGAGTATTCTCCGCGATGCTGTAGGCGACGACCGCCGCGTGCACGTCGGCACGAGCGAGCATCGCATCCTCGCGCCAGCGCGCGAGCACCGCGGCATCCACCTCGGGGGGGTCCTCGAGATGCTCCCAGGTGAGCTTCGCCCCCTCGAGCGCGGCCACCGGAATGCCGAGCGCGCCGGCCAGGGCGCTGCGCGCGAGACTCGCGCGACGCCGGGTATCGTGCAGCAGCTGCTCATCGAGCAGCGCATCGCTGACTATGCGGTCGAGATCGCCGCGGCTGGCGGCGCCCTCATCGAGCCGGCGGCGCGCCATCTGCAGCTGCGCCGCGCGGTCGACGCTCACCGCCTCGCGCAGGCTGATCTCGCGCTCGGTGAACAGCAGGTCGGCCATCGCGCGCCGCAGCGCCGTGCGCTCCTTCCACGCCGCCTCGGCAAACTCGTAGCGCGCGCGCTGCGCGCTCAGGTCCGCGAGCGCGATGCGCGCCCCGCGCCGCGTGCCGGCATCCACCAGCCAGTCGGTGGTCACCGACCACAGCCACAGCGGCGTGCCGTCATGCTGATTGGCGTACTCGCCCAGCAGACCCACTGTCGGGTTCGGGAACTCACGAGCGGTGCGCGTCCCCGCCAGGGCCAC
>DASZHQ010000175.1:0-3038 GCA_035937715.1 Steroidobacteraceae bacterium
CTCGACTCCATTGGTCGCGAGACGACTCGGGCCGCCCTGCGAAAGATCATGTCCCAGGCACAGGAATCCGGACTCCTCGAGGGCCGCCCTGCAGAGCTCGCCGACCAGTTTGCGGGACTTCTGTGGCGCGATCTGCTCGTCGGCCTGATGCTCGGCGTCACTGAGCGACCTGGTCCGCGCGAGATCGCCGCCCGCGCACGGGAGGCCACCGCCGCTTTTCTACGGATTCATTCGTAGTGGCCGACGGGGGCGCTGCGTCGTTGACCCAAGATCCTGCTGCGCGCATCCGCGCGCCGCGCCGCCCTGCAGACGCGCTGGACCGAAGGTGGCTTGCCACGCGCTGCTGCTAGAGTGGCGTGCGCTGCGAGGGCGATGGCTCTCTTTTTTCGAGGAGGCGATCCATGCAACGTGCTGCGATTCTCACCGCGGCTCTGCTGAGCGCGGGGCTTGCGATCCCCGGCGCCTATGCCGACCGCCCCACCGGCATCCCGCGGTACATTACCGCCGCCGTCGCGGATTCAGCGCGACCGGCGGCCGATACCGAGCGCGATGCCAGCCGCAAGCCCGCGCAGACTCTCGCGTTCGCCGGCGTCAAGCCGGGCAATTGGGTGCTGGAGCTCGGCCCCGGCAGGGGTTACTTCACCCGGCTGTTGAGCGCGGCGGTCGGACCGCAGGGCCAGGTGACCAACTACATCATCTCCCAGCCGCCCAAGCCCGACGCACCGCCGCCCCCGATCGTGGCGCTCGCCGCCGAGCCGCATTACAGCAACGTAAAGGTCCATCTGCAGCGGCTTGTCGAGGTGAAGCCCACCAACAGCTTCGACCTGGTGTGGACGACGCAGAACTACCACGACTTCCACAACATCGAGGGCCTCGACGTGGCAGACCTCAACCACGCCATTTTCGCGGCGCTCAAACCCGGCGGAATCTACTTCGTGCTGGATCATGCGGCCGAAGCCGCCTCCGGGCTGCGCGACACCAATACTCTGCACCGGATCGACGAGGACACGGTGAAACATGAGGTGAAAGCGGCGGGCTTCGAGCTGGTCGGCGAAAGCGGCATGCTGCGCAACAAGGACGATCCGCATACCGGCAAGGTGTTCGAGGGGCCCATCCAGGGGCACACCGATCAGTTCATCCTGAAGTTCAGGAAGCCGAAGAAGTAAGGCAGGACACTATAGAGCCGTTCCCGCGAAGCTTTCAGGCCCCCGTGTCGTGCACAGGAACAGCTGCGCCGGCGGGAAGTTCCGTCGCTCGAAACTGCGCTGCACATCACCGAAGGTGCGCTGCAGCGTAGGGAGAACACGGGCAGTGAACTGGTAGACGAGAAACGCTCCGCCTGGCTCGAGCGCCGCGCTGCTCTTCGCCGCGATGTCGGTGCGCACCGGATCCGACATGCTGCCGAGTGGAATGCCGGAGATAATGTAGCGCGGCGCCGGGAGCGCGAGCCGCATAAGAACCGCCTGCACCTCTGCGGCGGAGTCGTGCACGACACGCAGCCGCGGATCCGGCAAGGTCCTTTGCAGGAAACGCACGAAGTCGCGATTCGTCTCGATGGCCAGAAGCTGCGCATCGCTGCGCATACGACGCAGGATCTCGCCGGTGAAGGTGCCGATACCCGGCCCATATTCCACGATCACACGGGCACGGCCCCAGTCGATGGGCTCCAGCACCTGGTCCACGAGGAAGCGGGAGCTCGGGATGATCGAGCCGAGCATGTTCGGATGGCGCAGGAAGTTGCTCGCGAACAGCAGTGCTTCGCTGAGCGGCTTGAGCGGCGATCGGGAAGTTTCCGGCATGGCGAGTCTTTCGGTGAGGATTGGATCGTGCGTTGATGGGTCAGTGTGGCGCTCCGGTCCACTCTGCGCTCATGTTCCACAGCGACTCCTGCAGCTCAATGTCGTTCGCGAGCGGGGAGGCGGAACGAGGAACCTGGTACTCGTCGAAATAGTGGCCTGTGATGCCGGCGACACTCGGATCGAGCGCGAGGTAGATCGTAGTGCGCGCGCCGCGCTCGGCATCCAACATGACCCGGGTGAACAGCGGCTTGATGACACGCAGCCATCGCGGCAGCAGATTTGTGGCTACGACGCCTGGGTGCAGGCAGTTGACGCTGATGCCGGTGCCGGCCATGCGGCGCGCGAGCGCAAACGTATGCATGACGTTAGCGAGCTTCGACTGGGCATAGGCGGCGGTGGCCCGATAACGGGCGTGCGAGTTGGTCACAGTGCCAAGATCCAGGCGGCCGCGGTAGTGGATCCGGGAGGCGACCACGACGATGCGCGCCGCCTTGTCCAGGTGATCCGACAGCAGCGCGGTGAGCAGGAATGGACCCAGGTGGTTGGTCGCGAACGTGAGCTCGAAGCCATCGACCGAGGTGCGGCGGCGAGTGCTCACGATGCCAGCGTTGTTGACCAGGAGCCCGAGCGGCGGGTAGTCGCGGCGCACAGCTGCCGCGGCCTCCCGCACGGAGGCGAGCGAGGCGAGATCGCAGCGCACCACCTCGACCCTGGCGCGAGGCGCGTGCCGCATGATTTCATCGCGCACCTCACTTGCGGCGGTCACGTCGCGGCACAGCATGACCACGGTTTTCCCGGCGCGCGCGAGCTCACGGCTTGTCACGCGGCCGATACCATGGGTGGTGCCGGTGATGACTGCGAACTCGCTCACGATTCTCTGCCCGCAATACTCAGCAGCGGCTGGCCCATGCGGATCACGCTTTCCTGGCCGAGTCCCGAGGAAAGCACCAGACCTTCGGGTGCGAAGGCGATCATGGTGGAGCCGTGCTGGAACCAGCCCATCTCTTCGCCTTTGCGCAGCCTGGCATCGCAGGGAATCGTGTTGGGTCCGCGGTACTTCAGGTGCAGCAGCACGTCCGCGCAGTGCAGCCGGATGCTCGCCACCAGGATGGCCGCGACCGGCACCAGCGTGATGAGGTAGTCCGCAGCGCTCAGCCGGCAGCGAATGATGGCGCGTTCGTTCTTGCAGAAGAGATTTTCGACACGCCGCAGCGCGATCGGATTGACGTTCCAGGTGTC
>DASZHQ010000176.1:0-2459 GCA_035937715.1 Steroidobacteraceae bacterium
TTGATGTACCCAATATCGAGCCGCCGGTGCCTGCGCTGGTGCCGGTCGCCGACTGGTCCCGCGTGCGCATCCTGCTTGACGGGAGACCGTTACTGGCGCGCGAGGGCGAAGTGCGCGTCGGCATCCGCCAGCTCGACATCCACCGCGGCGTGCTGTTGTCGACCTGGACGCATCGCACTCCCGCGAGCATCACCTTCGAGGGGCATGAGCTGCGCCTCTTGTCATTGGCAGACCGCGCGGCGGGCCTCCAGTTGCTACGGTTCTCGCTGGACCACGACGGCGTCGAGGTGATGTTGGAGGCCACCTTCGCGATGGCCGGCCTCGGCATGGAACCGGCGCGGCTGGAGCATGACCTCGGCGCTTGGCACCTGGAGAGCACCGGCAAGAGCGTGGCAATGACTGGCGCTGCGGCGTTGCGACTGGGTGACGGTCCGCTCGCCCCCGAGCGTTTGTTTTCGCTGCGCTGGTCCTGGCGCTGGTGCTCTGTAGCCGGGCAGGCGGCCGAATTCGACCGACTCGTCGCGGCGGCGCGCACCGATTCTCTGGAGGACGATCCGGCGCCGCACGCCGTCGCCGCGCTGGCGCGCAGCCGTGCGCTAGGCTGGCGCGCCGTGCTCGCCGAGCACGAGGCCGCCTGGGATGCGCGTTGGGCCGCCAGCGACATAGTCATCGACGGTGACGACATAATACAGCGAGCGGCGCGCTTCGCCGTGTACCATCTGACTAGCACCGCCAATCCCGAGGACGACCGCGTATCGATAGGGGCGCGCGCTCTCACCGGCGACGCCTATATCGGCCACGTCTTCTGGGACACCGAGATCTACCTGCTGCCCTTTTATACCGCGGTCTGGCCAGAGGCGGCGCGGGCATTGCTGATGTACCGCTTCCATACGCTGCCCGGCGCGCGCGCAAAGGCAGCGCATTTCGGCTTCAAAGGCGCCCTCTACGCCTGGGAATCGGCCGACACCGGTGTAGAGACGACGCCCGAACGCGTGATTGGGGCCGACGGCAAGCCCGTAGAAATACTGACCGGCCAGATGGAGCACCACGTCAGCGCCGACGTCGCCTATGCGGTGTGGCAGTACTGGCGCTTCACCGGTGATGACGATTTCTTCCTTCGCGCCGGTGCGGAGATTCTGCTCGATACCGCGCGTTTTTGGGCATCTCGAGCGGTCGCGGAGGCGGATGGCAAGCGCCACATCCGCCACGTGATCGGGCCGGACGAGTACCACGAGGACGTGGACGACAACGCCTTCACAAACGTGATGGCGCGCTGGAACATCGCCCGCGGGCTCGAGACGATGGACGTGCTGCGCGAGCGCTGGCCCAACCACGCCGCCGCGTTGCGGGAGAAGCTAACGCTGGACGACGAGGAGCTTGCCGACTGGCGCGACGCGATTGCGCGCATTGTGAACGGCCTCGATCCTGCGACCGGCATCTATGAGGAGTTCGCCGGTTTCCATGCGCTGCAACCGCTTGAACTCGCCGCCTACGCCGACCGCAAGGGGCCCATCGATGTTGTGATCGGCCGCGAGCTGACTCAGCGCTCGCAGGTGGTGAAGCAGGCCGACGTAGTGGCACCGATTGCGCTACTGCCGAAGGAATTCCCCGGGACGACGGCGGAGACGAATTTCCGCTATTACGAGCCGCGCTGTGCGCACGGCAGTTCGCTGAGCACGGGAATGCACGCGCTGGTCGCGGCGCGCCTGGGCGATGCCCAGATGGCACTGCGTTACCTGCGCGCGACCACCGCCGCTGACCTCGACCCAGACCCCAGCACCGCCGGCGGCGTGCATATCGCCGGGCTGGGCGTGCTGTGGCAGGCGGTCATACTTGAGTTCGCCGGCCTCGACCTGAAAGGCGGCACGCTTGGCGTCGACCCGAGGCTTCCGCCCCAGTGGCGCAGCCTTTCATTCCGCGTGTGCTGGAGGGGCCGTTCCGTGGCAATCGGCATTGCTGGCAACACTGTGCAGGCTACGCTGGTCGAGGGCGAAGGGATGGAGATGCGAATCGGAGCGACCACGGCGAAACTGGCATCGGGCGCGATGCTGCAGATGTCGATCTAGGCTGCTGCCACTCCAATCCCTCTCCCTTGGGAAGAACAGTCCGATGATCCATCATGTACCCCTCAGGCCGCCAGCCCGCGATTTCCTGGCCGACGAGTGGAACATCATCGAAAAGAGGTTTCGCCCCGAATTCCTGGCCCAACTCGAGACGATAATGGCTCTCGGCAACGGGTATCTCGGGATGCGCGGGTGCCCGGAGGAAGGTGGTCCCAATGTCGAAAACGCCACTCTCCTCAATGGGTTCTATGAAATCAGACCGATCTTATACGCGGAAGAAGCCTATGGCTTTGCGAAGACCGGGCAGACCATCGTCAACGTGACGGACAGCAAGATCATCAAGCTCTTCGTCGATGACGAGCCCTTCTGGCTGCCCAATGCGAACCTCCTGAGCTA
>DASZHQ010000177.1:0-2345 GCA_035937715.1 Steroidobacteraceae bacterium
GAGCCTCAAGCGCAAGGTGGTGCTGATCGCCAAGGTGCAGGACGAGGGCGGGCACGGCATGTACCTCTACAGCGCCGCGGAGACACTCGGCATCTCGCGCGCCGAGATGGTCGCGCAGCTGCTGTCGGGCGCCGCCAAGTACTCGAGCATCTTCAACTACCCGACGCTCACCTGGGCGGACCTCGGCGCCATCGGCTGGCTGGTCGACGGTGCGGCGATCATGAACCAGATCCCCATCTGCCGCTGCTCCTACGGGCCGTACGCACGCGCCATGGTGCGCATCTGCAAGGAGGAGAGCTTTCACCAGCGCCAGGGGTTCGAGATCATGCTCACGCTCGCGCAGGGCAGCCCCGCGCAGCGCGCCATGGCGCAGGATGCGCTGAATCGCTGGTGGTGGCCCTCGATCATGATGTTCGGTCCGAGCGATGCCGACTCCAAGCACACCGCCCAGTCGATGCGCTGGAAGATCAAGCGCTTCAGCAACGACGAGCTGCGCCAGAAGTTCATCGACATCACCGCGCCGCAGGCACACTTCCTCGGGCTGACCATTCCCGACGACGAGCTGCGCTGGGACGAGGCCGCGCAGCACTACCAGTTCGGCCCGATCGACTGGAGCGAGTTTCATGCCGTGCTCAAGGGCAACGGCCCCTGCAATCGCGAGCGCCTGGAGGCGCGCCGTGCGGCTCACGCTGCGGGGCACTGGGTGCGCGAGGCCGCCATGGCGCACGCTGAAAAGGAGCGGCGGCGCGCGGCGCGCGCCGCGTAACGCTGTGGAGACACCTATGAGTACCGAAGAGTGGCCGCTGTTCGAGGTCTTTATCCGCTCACGTGCGGGGCTCGAGCACAAGCACGTCGGGAGCCTGCACGCCGCGGATGCGCGCATGGCGATCGAGCACGCGCGCGACGTCTACACCCGCCGCCAGGAGGGAGTGAGCCTCTGGGTGGCGCGCTCCGCCGACATCGTCGCCTCCGACCCCGAAGAGGCGGACGCGCTGTTCGAGCCGGCACGCGACAAGGTGTACCGTCATCCGACCTTCTACGCGATCCCGGAAGAGGTGAAGAACCTGTGAGCGCAACGCCGGCGCCGGAGGCGCATTACCGCTACGTTCTGCGGCTCGGGGATACTTCGCTCGTGCTGGGGCAGCGACTGTCGGAATGGATCGGTCACGCTCCGGAGCTCGAGGAGGACCTCGCGCTCGCCAACCTCTCCCTCGATCTGATCGGACAGGCGCGGCTGCTGCTGACGTACGCAGGCGAGCTCGAGGGGCGCGGGCGCGATGAGGATGCGCTGGCCTTCCTGCGCGATGCGCCGGAATTCGCCAACCTGACACTCGCCGAGCAGCCGAACGGCGACTTCGGCCGCACTATCGTGCGCCAATGGCTGATTGATGGCTGGCAGCTCGAGGTTTACCAGGCGCTCACGGGCTCGAGCGATACGCGCCTCGCTGCGATCGCGGCGAAGGCTCTGAAGGAAACCCGCTATCACCATCGCTTCAGCAGCGGCTGGCTGGCGCGGCTCGGCGACGGCACCGAACAGAGCCATCACCGCGTGCAGAGCTCGCTCGATGAGCTGTGGCGCTTCACGGCCGAGCTGTTCAGTCCCGATGAGATCGATGAGAGCATGTGCGCCGCCGGGATTGCGCCGGCGCTGACGGAGCTGGCGCCGCGCTGGTCCGCGCGTGTGGACGCGGATCTGGCCGCCGCGACGCTGCGGCGGCCGCCCGCGCAACCCTATCCGTGGCACGGTAAGCGCGGCGTGCACACCGAGTATCTCGGACACATGCTCGGGGAGATGCAGCACCTGCAGCGCACCTACCCGGGCGCGCGCTGGTGAGCGGGCCCGACCTGTCCGCGCCAGTTGCGTCCGCCCCGGGCGGGACGCGGGGCGAGCAGCGCGTCTGGGAGCTTCTCGGCGGCGTGCCCGATCCGGAGATCCCCGTGCTGAGCATCGTGGACCTGGGAATCGTGCGGTACGTGCGGCATGGCGCCGGCGGGTGTCTCGAGGTGGGCCTCACCCCGACCTATTCGGGCTGCCCGGCGACGGCGGTGATCCGGCGCATGGTGCGCGCGGCGCTCGATACCGGCGGCTGCGCGGATGCAATTGTCGAGGAGGTGCTGTCGCCGCCCTGGACCAGCGACTGGCTGACGCCGCAGGGGCGGGAGAAGCTGCGGGCATACGGCATCGCCCCGCCCGAGCAGGCGGTCGCGAGTCCGCGCAGCTTGTGGCAGCCCTGCGCGGTGAGCTGTCCGCGCTGCGGCAGTCGCGTGACCGAGCGCGTGAGCGAGTTCGGTTCCACCCCCTGCAAGGCGCACTACCGCTGCACGGCCTGCCGCGAGCCCTTCGA
>DASZHQ010000178.1:0-5941 GCA_035937715.1 Steroidobacteraceae bacterium
GGTTCAGGCGGGCAGCGCCACGTGCTCCCCCGTCCCCGTCGCTTCGAGCTCGAGGAGCGGCAGGCGCTGGGTGAGATCGAGCGGCTGCTGGTAGAGGTAGCGCAGGCAGTCCTGGGCGGGCGCCGGGCGGGCGAAGAGATAACCCTGCGCGTACGGGCAGCCGAGCTGGCGCAGCTTCTCGAGCTGTGGCCAACCCTCGATCCCCTCGGCCACCACCTGGATGTGCAGGTGCCGCGCCATGGCGATGATGGCACTCACGATCGCAAGATCACTCATGTCAGTCACGAGATCGCGTATGAAGCTGCGGTCGATCTTGAGGGTATCCACGCGCCAGCGCTTGAGGTAGGAGAGACTCGAGTAGCCGGTGCCGAAGTCATCGATGGCGATGTGCACGCCGAGCTCGCGCAGCTTCGCCACGGCGTCCTGGCTGGCCTCGCGGGCACTCGCGTCGCGCCGCTCGAAGACGGCGCTCTCGGTGATCTCGACCTGCAGCATGGAGGGATCGAACCCGTATTCTTCCGTAAGGCGGGCGATCGAGTCGATGAGATTGCCGCGCTGCAGCTGCACGGCGGAGACGTTGAACGCCACCGGCACGAGCTTACCCTGCGCCTGCCGCCACTGCGCCATGTCCTCCATCACCCGCTGCAGCACGAAGTCGCCGATGGGCATGATGAGGCCGGCCTCCTCGGCGACGCTCACGAAGCGCTCGGGACGCACGTAGCCGTGGCTCGGGTGCTTCCAGCGCAGCAGCGCCTCGAGCGCGATCACGCGGTGCGACTCGATGTCGACGATCGGCTGGTAATGCACGTCCAGCTGGCGGCTCTGCAGTGCCGTGCGCAGGCTCGACTCGATGGCGATGCGTTCCTTCAGGCGCCGGTCCATGCCGGGGCTGAAGAGCTGAAAGTTATCGCGGCCGCGATCCTTGGCCTGGTACATCGCGGTGTCCGAGTGCCGCAGCAGCTCACCCATGTCCGCGCCGTCGTGCGGGTAGAGCGCCACACCAATGCTCACCGTCGTGACCAGCGTGCGGCCGTCCACCACCATCGGCACGCTCAACGCATTGTTGATGCGAGTCGCCGCATCGCGCACCTGTTCGGTGTTCGCGACGCGGCGCATGATCACCACGAACTCATCACCCCCCATGCGCACCACCGTATCTTCGGTGCGGATGGTCGAGCGGATGCGCTGCGCGACGGTCTTCAGGAGCTTGTCGCCGCTCTCGTGCCCGCGCGAGTCGTTGATGTGCTTGAAGCGGTCGAGATCCAGGAACAGCACGGCGAGGACCGTACTGTTCGTGCGCGCATCGTCGATGGCATCGGGGAGGTTCGCGGCGAGGTACAGCCGGTTCGGCAGTCCCGTCAGCGGATCGTGGTGCGCGAGGTGATCGAGGTGCTGGTGCCGCTCCAGGAGCTGGGTTTCGGCGGCGCGCCGCACGCTGACGTCGTGCACTGCCACCGCCAGGAGCGGGCGCTCGCCGAGCTTGAGTGGGTAGCAGGTGGCCTCGACGCTGCGCTGCGATCCGTCCTTGCAGTGCTGGCGCATCTCCATCGGGGCGCGCGAGGTCGCCTCGCGCAGCTTCGCGACGAGCTCGGGCGCCTCGACTTCAGCGGCGCTGAAAAGCGTCGTGAACGGGACGTTGTGCAGCTCATCCAGGGCATATCCGAGGCTGCGCACCGTGGCCGGGTTGGCAGTGACGATGGCTTCGCTCACGGGGTCGACGACCAGCGCAGTGGTCGGCCACTGCTCGAACATCGCCTGGCGCGTCGCATCGGGCTGAGAGGGTAAGTCGCGCCGCTGCGCGCGCGTGCGCCATATCAAAGCGAAGATGAGCGCGTAAGTAAGACCGGCAAGCGCGCCGAACGCAAATGCGAACTGATTCACACTTCACCCCGGGGACCCTGCGTGGAGTGTGGCGGAAGGGGTGCGGGGGGTGTCGTGCGCTGCGCACAGTTTGGGCCTGAACTGACGTTTCCAACCTGCTGAGCGCCTTGCGCGCCGCTAGCGGCCCGTCGCGAGGCCTGCTGCCGCGCCGGCTCACGCGAGCGGGCGCGGGGCGCCCGGTGTGCTCAGTTCCCGAAGGTGACGTGGCAGGCCGAGCCGCGCTCGATCTCGCCGCCCGCGCCGGAGACGATCACCGCGTTCTCGCCGAAGGTGATACCGCGCAGCGCCTTGTCGAAGCGAAACGTGCGCAGCACCGCAACGGGGTCGGTAGCGGGCGTGCCGGTGCGCTGATCGATGGAGGGGATCGTGCAGCGCGTGCAGGGCTTCACCAGGCGCAGCGTGAGTTCGCCTATGGTGAGTGTGTCGATGTGGTCTTCGGCCCAGGGCTCGAGCTCGGAGAGCACGATGTTCGGACGAAAGCGCTCCATGGGAACGCGCTCGGGTAAGCGCCGGTTGAGATCCTCGAGCGAAGCCTCGTTGCACACCAGCACCGGAAACCCGTCTGCGAACCCCATGGGGGCCGGTACGCTTCCGGCGAAAGCCGGGTTCGCCGTGCGCTCAGGCTGCGACGGCACGCGCACCAGCCGCAGCGGCTCGCCGAGCGCTTGGCTTGCCCACTGCGCTGCCGCGGGCCCTTCATCGATTCCAACGCAGGGGTCGCGGTGCACGCGCACGGCGATGCGCTCGGCGCCTTCGCCCTCGTCCCCGCCGTCCGCCAGGGGCACGGTGAGTGGCGGAAGGCCGGGCGCATGCAGCAGCAGCGTGTCGGCGGTGATCTCCGGCACGAAGCGCGCCAGCTGCGGGTGCGTGCGTTGGCTGAGGAACGTTCCCTTCGTATCAATCAGCATCCACTGCCGGTCCCACTCGAATCCGGTGGCCACGGTGCGCACGCGCGCGCGCGCCAGCGCACGCATGGATTTCACCGGGTAGACGAAGAGTCCGTCGACCTTCGCGCTCGTCCTCATGTCGTTTCTCTGCTCCCTCGTGTCGCCCTGTCGGGCCCTCGTGTCTGCTTCGCGTTGGCGCACACACGTAACGCGCGCCAGCGCGAGCCTCGCGCGTGCGCCGCGACCCAGTCTGCCATATGCTCAAGCGTCGCCACGAGCGAGGACCGATCGTCATGCCTGCGGACAAGCCCCCCGGCAACCCCCCCGCCGCCGTAACGGGCCTCGCGCGCACGGCAGTCGCCGCTATGGTAAGTGCCAGCGTGATCTTCGGCGGACCCCCGGCACAGGGGCGCACCCAGAAGCCTCCGCTCTACGGGCTTCACTGGATGGCGGTGACCGGCAAGCCGATCGCCGCCATCGCGGGCGCCAGGATGTTCGAGCGCGGAGGGAATGCGGTGGATGCGGCCTGCGCGATGATCGCCGCGACCTCGACCGCGTGGACCACGCTCTCCTGGGGCGGAGAGACGCAGGCGCTGATCTACAACCCCAACACCGGCAAGGTGATCGGCGTCAACGGCTTAGGGGTCGCGCCGACGGGCGCGACGCCGGAGTATTTCCACAAGCTCGGCATGAACTATCCACCCGAGTTCGGGCCGCTGGCCGCGGTCACGCCGGGCACGCCCGGCGGTCTCATGACCATGCTCGCCGAGTACGGGACGATGAGTCTTGCCCAGGTGCTCGAGCCGGCGATCCAGATGGCGGACGGCTTTCCAATCGATGCCGCGCTGGCCAACACCATCGAGCACTACAAGGATCTCCTCAAGCAGTGGCCCGACTCGCGGCGCGTGATGCTCCCCCACCTGGGTGCGGCGCACGAAGCACCCGAACAAGGCGAGATCTTCCGCCAGCCGGATCTCGCCGCCACTTTGCGCAAGCTCCTCGAGGCGGAGCGCGCCGCGCTCGCCGCGGGCAAGGACCGGAAAGCTGCGATCTACGCGGCCTACGACCGCTTTTATAAGGGCGACATCGCGCAGGATCTGGTGCGCTCGGTGCGCGAGCTCGGCGGACTCTTCACGCTCGAAGATCTCGCTGCCTGGAAAGTCAAGATCGAAGAGCCGGTGCACACCAGTTACAAGGGGATCGAGGTCTACAAGCTCACCACCTGGGTGCAGGGGCCGGTGATGCTGCAGGCCCTCAACATCCTCGAGAACTTCGACCTCAAGACCATGGGGTACAACAGCGCCCGCTACATCCACACCCTCTACCAGGCGATGAATCTCGCCTACGCCGATCGCGACTTCTACTATGGGGATCCCAGCTACTCCCCGGCGCCGCCGATTGCGGGCCTCCTGTCGAAGGACTATGCGCGCGAGCGCGCCAAGCTGATTCGCCCGGACCACAACGACCCGGACATCCGGCCGGGGGATCCGTATCCGTATCAGCGCGGAAAGAACCCTTATCTCAAGTATCTCGAAGCCTGGCACAGCCACGTGCCGGCGCAGCCGCCGATCAGCATGAGCGAGTTCGATCGCACCTTCCGCTTAGGCACGACCAGCGTCGAGGCGGCGGATGAGAAGGGCTGGGCTGTGTCGGTCACACCGAGCGGCGGCTGGACACCGGCGGTGATTGCGGGACACACCGGCATCGGACTCAGCCAGCGCATGCAGAGCTTCGTGCTCGATCCGCACGAGAATCCTTACAACGTGCTCGAGCCCGGGAAGCGCCCGCGCGCGACGCTCACCCCCTCACTCGCGCTGAAGGACGGCAAGCCCTTCCTGGTCTTCTCCGTACAGGGCGGCGACACCCAGGACCAGAACCTGCTGCAATTCTTCCTCAACGTGGTCGAGTTCGGCATGACCGTGCAGGAGGCGACCGAGGCCGCCAACATCACCAGCTACCAGATGCGCGACTCCTTCGCCCAGCACCAGTCCTTCCCCGGCCGCCTCACGCTCAACACGCTGACCCCGCCCTGGGTGCGCGAGGAGCTCACGCGCATGGGTTACAAGCTCGAGTTCGAAGAGCGCACCTCGGGCCCGCTCAACGCAATTTTCATCGATCGCGCCCACGGGACGCTCTGGGGCGGCTCGAGCAACTACGGGCAGGACTACGGTATCGGATGGTGAGACCGGTTACGGGCCGCTCGCCACGACCGTGAAGTGCTGCACCTCGGGCTCGAATTCGAGCAGGAATTCCTTATCCTCCGGGTAGTACTTGGCCTTGAGCGCCTCGCGGCCGGCGAAGGTGCGAATGGCCTCCTCCGACACCCAGCGGGTCACGGTGAGGAAGTGGCTCACGTCCTTCTCATCCCGCCGCAGGATGCTCACGTCCAGGTTCCCGACGACCCCGCGGTAGTCGGGAATCGCGCGCTGCGCCAGGAACGCGGCGTATTCATCCGCGCGATCGCGTCGGGTTCTGCCATGCCAGATTCGGACAACCATGTGATGTTTCCCCGAGGCGGCGAGCGCCTCACCTGCTTCCGCTGGCGACAGCGAGCGTCACCGCGGCGATACTCTGCGTATTCTGCCGTGCGGATTTGTGGAAATGCAGGCAGCCCGCCGCGGCGCACGCTCCTTCGGCCTCACGGCCCACCCGAGGGCTTCGCTCGCGCCGGGGCCGGCAGCTTGGCATCATCCATTCGCAAGAACACGCGGGCTCGGCTTCCAAATGAACCCGGCCCCGGCGAAGCAAGTCCACTCTTATAAAACGGCCCGGAGTTGCCGGGCGCCACATGGTGCACACTCATGGCACGCGCACTCTGGTCGGGCAATATCTCTTTCGGCTTGCTCAATATCCCGGTGCAACTCCTGCCGGGTGAGCGGCGTACCGAGCTACGCTTTCACCTCATGGACACGCGCAACAAGGCACGGGTGCACTATGAGCGCATCAATGCGGAAACCGGCGAGGAGGTGCCCTGGACGGACATCGTCAAGGCCTTCGAGTACAAGAAGGGCAGCTACGTGACCCTGGAAAAGGAAGACCTGAAGGCTGCGGCCCCCGAGAGCAGCGAATCGGTCGACATCGACCGATTCATCCCGGCCGATGCGGTGCCGGTCGAGTACTTCGAGCGTCCCTACTACCTCGTGCCGGGCAAGAAGGCGGAGAAGAGCTACGCA
>DASZHQ010000179.1:0-11682 GCA_035937715.1 Steroidobacteraceae bacterium
ACTTGCGAAGAAATGAGCCGCAGGCCGATCGACCCGGTGTCGACCTCGACGTGATCGATGACCTCGCAGGTGGTGGTTCCCGGAACGCAGATCTTGACGCTGACGAACGCGGTGTTGACCGCCGTCGGGTTGAGGCCTGTCGGTCCGCCATCGACCGTGAGAGTCTCGACGTTCGGCGGCCCGGGCGTGGCAGTGGCGAGCGTGCCGCCGACGGCGAAGTAGGGCGTCGCGCCGGTCGTGAGGGCCTCGAATCCCGTAAAGATGTTTTGACCGAAGAAAAAGGACAGACCCAGGTCGACGACCGTGGAATTGGGCCCGGCCAGGTCATTGAACGCGGTGAAACTCGAGTTACTGAACAGCGTGTTGGCATTCTCGACGTTGAAATTCGCAACCAGCATGCCGCTCGTGCTCTGCAACGTCGGGCTCTCGGGCACGGGCGAGGTTGGGCAATACCATTTGTCGTTGGGGCTCGGGCAGTTCTGGAGCGCGTTGTCGGGAGGAAAGAAATTGCCGTTGGAGCCGCTGTCGAGGTAGCTCGGGTAGGTGGTCCCGTGCAACGTCGCGGTGATATCTCCGGTCGATGGATCCGCTGACAGCTTAGTGGCGCCGCTCAGCCCGTTGTTGGTTTCAGTCCCAATGCCGAATACGAGCAATCCGGTCGGAATCGCAGCGCCGCCTGCAGGCACGGATGGCAGCTGGAGAATGACCCCGTTGTTGTCCGTGGCGAGGAGAGTCACGGGGTTCGGCAGCTGCTGCGCAGTGGTTGCGGACTCCGCAACGCAGGTGAGGCCGCCACCTCCGCCGCCACCCCCGCCGCCGCTGTAACTTCCGCCACCGCCGCCGCCGCAGCCGGCGACGAGCATCGGGGGGACCAAGATAAAGGCAAAGAGCTTACGCACGGAAGTTCCCTCATCCGCCGATGGCGATTAGTTGATATCGTTCGCGGCGAAATTCTGCGGCAGGAGCGCCGGCACCCAGGCGCGCCCGAAGAAGGCGCGCGCGTGCCCGCTCGACTGCACCACGACGTTCGCTGTCTGGACGCTCAGTTGGTGGTGGTTGTAATGCGGCTGGCTCGTTGCCTGCGCGAACTCCTCGTAATAGCTCCCGAGCATCTGCCGCAGGTCGGGGATGCCCGCCCCGCGCCAGCTGACCGCAAACACCTTACCTGCGGGGGAGACATATTCGTGAACCCGCATGCCGTCGGAGCTGTTGATTTCGTGCACGGCGTAACTCGCGGCGCTCGTGATGTGCAGCGCTCCTTTCAAGCTCGCGCGGTCCGCCTCGACGGACGGCACGTCTCCGCCCAGTCCCGCCAGGGCGGGGGCGCAGGACAAGCCGATGGCGACCGACGCGATAACACTGCGGGTCAGCTTCATGAGCGGCCTCCTCACTAAGTTCCGAAAGGCATTGTGCCTCACAGAATGGGATTGCGCGCAGCGTGTCTTAAGTTGCCGACGCCAAATCGATGCCGGCCGCGCCCGGGACGTAGAATGCACAGCGCTCGAAATGCCGATCGGTTGACACGAGGCTTTCAGCATCGGTTCAGGTCCGGCTTTGCGCCGGTACGCTGCCCCCGCTGTGCCCGTGGGAACGAAACTGCTTGTAGCCTTATTCATCAATCCGTTAGCATTCGCCCCCCAAAATTCGGAGCGGTAGTTCAGCTGGTTAGAATACCGGCCTGTCACGCCGGGGGTCGCGGGTTCGAGTCCCGTCCGCTCCGCCACACTCCTGACATAAGCCGCTGGCCGACACATGCTTCAGAGGATCGGAGACACCCTTAAAGGCCAGAAATGGCTCGCGTACCTGGTGTTGGGGGCGCTCGCCCTGGTGTTCGCCGCCTGGGGTGCCTACGGCATCGTGAACCTGAATTTCGGCGGCTCCAACTACGCCGCCGAGGCGAACGGGAGCAAGATCGCCCTGGAGGATGCCCACAGCGCGTGGATGCGCCAGCAGACACAGTGGCAACAGCGTTTGGGCGGAGCGGATCTGCCCGCGGAGCTGCGCGCGCGGTTTCAGGACCAGGTGCTCGAGGGTCTCATCCGCAACGCGCTGCTGACCGAGCGCACCCGGAACCTGGGATATCGGGTGAGTCGCGCCTCGCTGCGCGAGGCGGTACAGAAAGAACCGGCGTTCCAGATCGGCGGACAGTACTCACCCGAGGCCGCGAAGGCGGCGCTCGCCCAGGCGGGCATCTCGCTCGAAGCCTACCAGGGTCAGCTGCGCAACGAGGTGCAGCGCATCCAACTCGAGGGCGGCATCAGCGCGTCGGATTTTCTCACCGCGACGGAGCTGGCGCGCCTGAGTGAGCTGGAGAACCAGCAACGCGAGGTGCGCTACCTCGTCGTGCCGGCCGAGCAGTTCAAGGCGGCGGCGAAGGTCGACGAGGCGGCGGTGCAGACGTACTACAAGGACCATTCGGCACAGTACCTGAGGCCGGAGTCGGCGCATCTGCAGTACGCGGAGCTGCGCCTCGAGGCGTTGGCGGCGCAGCAGTCGGTGAGCGACGCGGACCTGCACGGCGCATACGAGAAAAACCGGAGCCGCCTCGAAGTGCCCGAAAAGCGCCACGCGCACCACATCCTCGTCACGGCCAAGGATGACGCGACGGCCCTCGCCCAGGCCCAGCAGGTGCTGGCCGAGGCGAAGGCGGGCAAGGATTTTGCGCAGCTTGCCAAGCAGTACTCGCAGGATCCGGGCTCGGCGCACAACGGCGGAGATCTCGGCTGGGCCGACCGCAACAGCTTCGTGGCGCCCTTTGCCGACGCGCTGTTCGGCATGAATGTGGGCGAGATCAAAGGCCCGGTGAAGACGCAGTTCGGCTTTCACATCATCCGCCTCGACGAGATTCAGCCGGGCAAGGGCAAGAGCTTCGAGGAGGCGCGCCCCGAGCTCGAGGCGCAGCTGCGCCGTGACCGCGCCACCGACCGCTTCGGGGAGATCCAGGAGCAGCTGCAGAGCAAACTCGCCGAGCCCGGCGCCGATCTGGATGCGCTCGCGCAGCAATACAAGCTGCAGCAGGGGGATGTGCCGAGTTTCGCCAAAGGCGCGGGCGCGCCACCGCTGGGTCCCGCGCCGCAGCTGCAGCAGCTGGTGTTCGCCGATCCACCCCTCGCCGTTGGACGCCTGGGCGGCCCCGTGCTTCTCGGCGATGACCGGCTGGTGCTCGCGAAAGTGCTGGAGCGCCGCCAGCCGCAGCCCCAGCCGCTCGCGGAGGTCCACGAGGGCATCATTGCCGCGATCACGCGCGAGCAGGAGACTGCCGCCGCCTTGAAGGCTGCGCAGAGCGCGCGCGAGAAACTGGCGGCCGGCGCCGCGTTCGACACGATCGCGCAGGAACTCAAGGTGCACGCCGATCCACCCCACTTCATCGGTCGGGGCGACCCGTCGATCCCGGCCCAGGTGCGCGACGCCGCCTTCGCCGCCCCGCGGCCTGCAGGCCATCCCGCGTGGCAGGTACTTGCGCTCAACGACGGTGGCGCGGCGATCGTTGGCGTCAGCGCCGTACGCACCGCAGCGCACGACCGCCAGGCGCAGTCAGATCGCGCTTTGCAGGAAGCGCAGCGCCAGGGGAGCGCCGCTGTGCTCGCTTACGTCGAAGAAGTGCGCCGCACTGCGGATGTGCGCAAGAACCCCAAGGCCTTCGAGTGAGCGCATCCGCCGGCCGCGAAGGGCCGGCGCGCGTGAGCTTCAGCCCTCGGCCTCGAGCGGGAAGCTCATGCCGACCGTACTGAACCCGCCGTCGACGTAGAGGATCTCCCCGGTGATGCCGGAGGCGAGATCCGAGCACAGGAAGGCAGCGGCGTTGCCCACATCCTCCAGCGTCACGTTGCGTCGCAGGGGTGCGACTTCTGCTACCCGGGCGAGCATCTTGCGAAACCCGGGGATCCCTGCGGCGGCGAGCGTCTTGATGGGACCTGCGGAGATGGCATTGACGCGAATGCCCTGGGGACCCAGGTCCGCCGCCAGGAAGCGCACGTTCGCTTCCAGGCTCGCCTTGGCGAGGCCCATGACGTTGTATCCGGGGATCGAGCATATCGCGCCCAGGTAAGTCAGCGTGAGCAGCGCCCCGCGGCGGCCCGCCATCAGCGGGTGCGCATGCTGCGCCAGGGCGGTGAGGCTGTAGCTGGATATGTCGTGCGCGATGCGGAAACTCTCGCGGGTCGTCGCTGACACAAACGAGCCCGTGAGCGCCTCGCGCGGCGCGTAGGCCACGGCGTGCACGACGATGTCGAGCTCGCCCCATTCACTCTTGAGCCCTGCGAATGCCGCCTGCAGCTGCCCATCAACGGTGACATCGAGCGGCATGGTGAGGCGCGAGCCGAGAGAGGCGGCGAGCGGCTCGACGCGCTCCTTCATCTTGTCGTTGACGTACGAGAAGGCGAGCTGCGCCCCCTCGCGATGCATCGCCTGTGCGATGCCCCAGGCAATGGAGCGATCGGTCGCAACGCCCACGATGAAGGCGCGTTTGCCGGCAAGGAATCCCATGATGCGTGCCTCCCGGCGCGGATTATGCCGGAAAGCCTGCCGGTGCGGCCGGTCGCGCTCCGAGCTCCGTCAGCTGTGA
Organism: Steroidobacteraceae bacterium; assembly: GCA_035937715.1. Lineage (GTDB taxonomy): Bacteria > Pseudomonadota > Gammaproteobacteria > Steroidobacterales > Steroidobacteraceae > 13-2-20CM-66-19. Next base: position 4,565 of record DASZHQ010000179.1, read on the forward strand.
TGGCTTCGGAGGTGGATGCGCAGCTTCTGGCCGGCTTGAATGCGCGAGTGCGAGCTCAATCCGTTCCAGGCGAGCAGTTGCGGGACGCTGCACTGAAAGAGCCGCGCGATCTCCGTCATGGTATCGCCCTCTCGCACGGTGTACTCGACACGCCGGCGTACGGCATGGGTACTGCCCGTGCCCGAGGACACCCGGATGCGTTGTCCGGCGCGCAGTGCATCGCTCGGATGCAGGCCGTTCATCATCGCCAGGGTATTGACGTTCATGCCGTGGCGGCGCGCGATAGTCCAGAGTGTTTCGCCGCGGCGCACGATCTGCACGTGCGGGCGCACGCTCCGCCCGCGCCCATCGACACGCGCGGCGGCGAGGATGACCTTGGCGGGCAACTCCGTCACGGCACTCGGCACGCGCAGGTCGTCACCGACCGCGATGCCCCCCGCCGGCATGTCGTTCAGCTCGCGAATGACATTGACCGTCGTATTAAAGCGCTGCGCCACCGAGGCGATTGAATCCCCGCGCCTGACGCTGTAGTGAGTGACTCCGAGCCGCTGATCGGCGCTCAGCTGCGCGACGTTCTCGGCGAACACGTCCGCAGCATCGACCGGCAGCAGCAGGAAATGCGGGCCGGTGGGGTCGGTTGCCCAGCGATGAAAGGCGGGGTTGAGCTCGTAGAGCTCCTCGGGACTGATCCCGGCGATCTCGGCCGCCAGCTTCAGGTTGATCCACCCCGCGGTGGTCTCGCGCACGAAGTAGGGCTGATTCGGGATGGGGCTGAAGGCGAGCCCATAGACTTCCGGGTCGAGCACCAGACGTTTCATCGCCAGGAGCTTCGGGACATAGGCGCGTGTCTCGCGCGGCAGCCACAGATCCCAGAAAGTGATCGGCCGGCCTGCGGCACGGTTCATCTCGACGGCGCGTTCGACCATCGCCTCGCCGCAGTTGTAGGCGGCGATCGCCAGCAGCCAGTCGCCCGAGAATTGATCGTGCAGGGACCGCAGGTAGTCGAGCGCGGCGCGCGTCGACTCGACGATGTCCCGCCGGCCGTCGTACCACCAGTCCTGCTTCAGCCCATAGTACGAGCCGGTGTCGGGAATGAACTGCCACAGCCCCGAGGCGCGCGCCCGCGAATAGGCGTAGGGCTCGAAGGCGCTCTCGACCACCGGCAGCAGCGCCAGCTCGAGCGGCATGCCGCGGCGCTCGAGCTCGGTGACGATGTAGTAGAGGTACAGATCCGCACGCCCGAAGGCGCGCTGCAGATAATCGGGGTGCGAGGCGTACCACTGCAGCTGCTGCTCGATCGCGCGGCGGTCGGGCGCGTCCTCGAGCCTGAAGCCCGCACGCATGCGGTCGAAGAGGTCCCCATACTGTGCTGGGGTGAGGCCGGCGACCTGCGTAGGCTCCGCGGCGCTGGCTGCCGCCGCCGCGGCGTCGGACCGGGCCGCTGCGGGCGCGTCAGCGGCGGGCGCCGCGGGCGGTACAGACATCGCCTCGGGCTGGGACCGCGCCGGCTGCTCGGGGGGTGCTGCGGGTATCGCCGCCGGGGCGAGGGCATCCGTCGTCGGAGCGAGGGCGACCGTGGTCGGAGCGAGGCTCGGGAGCTCAGGGGGTAACGGGAGCGGGCGCTGTGGCGCATGGGCGCACGCGGCGAGGAGGAGGCCCGTCAGAGCCAGTAGCGCGCGAGGTGCGCGTCTGATTGTTGTCATCGCCAAGTTCCGTACCCTCTGTGGGCGTGCTACTTTCCCGCCCGTGGGAGCACGGGTGTTTAAATTTAACCCGTAAATTCACGCTATTACCAGCATTTCTGTCGTGCCACTTCGCAATTCAAGCATCCCGGACCGTTCTGTCGTGCCAGTTCGCAGTTCAAGCATCCCAGACCGTGATGCCGCTCTCAGCTCCTGGTGGGGATCACCGCTGGGCCGTGCAATGCTGGCGGCAGAAGCGGAACTGCTGAGCGCGGCGCTCGAGGACGTTTTCGGCTGGGAATTGCTGCAGATCGGCGCCTGGGGCAACGCGCGGGAATTGCTGGCCGGCAGCCGCACCAGGCGCAAGAGCCTGATTGCAGCAGCGGCGTTTCCGGGCGGCGCCAACATCATCGCCCGCCCTTCCGCCTTGCCCGTCATCGGCGATTGCGTCGATGCGGCGCTCCTGCCGCATACGCTCGAATTCGCCCCCGACCCGTACGCGGTGCTGCGCGAGGTGGACCGGGTGCTGGTGGGCGAGGGGCAACTCCTGGTGCTCGGATTTCGCCCCTGGAGCCTGTGGGGCATGCGTGCGCGCTGGAGCCGCAGCGGCTTCCCTCCGGGCATGCGGCGCGTGCTCTCCGAGCGGCTGCTGCGCGAGTGGCTCGTGCTGCTCGGCTTCGAAGTGGTTGCCATGCAGCGCTACCTTTACTTGAGTCCGTGGAGCCGCGGCCTGTCCACGGGCGAGGGCACCGGGCGGATGCTGCGAGCGGGCCTCACCTACCCGCTCCCGGCCGGGGCCTACCTGCTGAAAGCGCGCAAGCGCGTGTACACGCTGACCCCTGTGCGCCCGCGCCTGCGCGAGAAGCCTGCCGTGATCGGCGGCCTGGTCAAGCCGACGACGCGCTCGCGGGCGTGATCGAGATCTATACCGACGGCGCCTGCCGCGGCAATCCCGGTCCGGGGGGTTGGGCGGCGCTGCTCAGGCGGGGCGAACACGAGAAAGAGATCAGCGGTGCGGAGCCGCTGACCACCAATAACCGCATGGAGCTCACCGCGGTGATCCGGGCGCTCGAGGCACTCAAGCGCCCGGCGCGCGCAATCTTGTACACCGATTCCGAATACGTGCGGCGCGGCATCCGCGAATGGCTCCCGGACTGGAAGGCGCGCGGCTGGCGCACGGCAGCCCGCAAGCCGGTGAAGAACCTGGATCTGTGGCAACGGCTCGATCAGCTCGCCGCCGGACACCAGATCGAGTGGCACTGGGTGCCGGCTCACGCGGGCGTGCCCGGCAACGAGCGGGTCGACCGCCTCGCGAATGCCGCGATCGACGCCTTGTCCGGCCGAAGGTTGCGGTAGACTCGCGCCAGCATGCGCCAGATCGTCCTCGACACGGAGACCACCGGACTCGAACCGGAGCTCAATCATCGTGTCATCGAGATCGGTTGCGTGGAGCTGGTGAACCGGCGCTCGACCGGGCGCAGCTTTCAACGCTATCTCAACCCTGAACGCGAGATCGAGGACGGCGCGCTGGCGGTGCACGGCATTTCGCGCACCGATCTCGACGGTCAGCCGCGCTTTGCCGACATCGCCGAGGAGTTGCTGGCATTCCTCGCCGGCGCCGAGCTCGTGATCCACAACGCCGCCTTCGACGTGGCGTTCCTCGATGCGGAGCTGGCGCGCCTGCCGGGCGAACGGCGCCAGGTCGCATCCATCTGTCAGGTGCTCGATACGCTCTCCCTGGCGCGCGAGCTGCACCCGGGCAAGAGCAACAGCCTGGACGCGCTCTGCAAGCGTTACGGCATCGACAACTCGGCACGCGAGTTGCACGGCGCGCTGCTCGATGCCCGCATTCTCGCGGACGTGTACCTGGCGATGACTGGCGGCCAGGGTGCGCTCGAGCTCGCCGAGGCCCCACTGCCCGCGCACGCCGTCGATGGTGCGCGTCCGCTGCGCGCGCCACTGCGCCTGGGTGTGCCGCTGCCGGTCCTGGCGGCGACGCCGGAAGAGCTGCTGGCACACGAGGCGATGCTGGCAGCGATCGCGAAAGCCAGTGGCGGGCGGGTCCTGTGGGCGGCGATGGAGCCGCGCGAAACGCTCGCCTCGGCGCCGCCGCGCGCGGCCGAGCCACAGAGATCAAGCGCCTGAGCAAGTAAGTGTCGATGACGCTCAGCTTGCGCAAATGCCGCATTGGTGTGGTGGGCCTGGGATACGTGGGCCTGCCACTCGCCGTGGAGTTCGGCAAACACTTCGACACTACCGGCTTCGACGTGAACCCCGCGCGCGTCGCCCAGCTGCGCAAGGGGCGCGATGCCACGCGCGAAGTGACGCGCGCGGAGCTCAAAGCTGCGCACCGCCTGCACGTTACGACCGACCTCGCGCGGCTGCGTCGCTGCCAGGTCTTCATCGTCACGGTGCCCACCCCGATCGATGAGTACAAGCGGCCTGATCTGACGCCCCTGGTGAGGGCGAGTGAGAGCGTCGGCAAAGTGCTGCGCAAGGGTGCGGTGGTGGTCTACGAGTCCACCGTCTACCCCGGGTGCACCGAAGAGGTGTGCGTGCCGATCCTCGAGCGGGTCTCGGGCCTGGAGTTCAACCGCGACTTCTTTGCCGGTTACAGCCCCGAGCGCATCAACCCCGGCGACAAGGAGCATCGGCTCACCACCATCCGCAAGGTAACCTCCGGCTCAACGCCGCAGGTGGCGGAATTCGTCGACCAGCTCTACAGCACGATCGTCGTGGCCGGCACGCACAAGACCTCCAGCATCCGCGTCGCGGAAGCGGCGAAGGTGATCGAGAACACGCAGCGCGACGTGAATATCGCGCTGATCAACGAGTTGGCGCTCATCTTCAAGCGCCTAGGCATAGATACCGAGGAGGTGCTGAACGCCGCCGGCAGCAAGTGGAACTTCCTCCCCTTTCGCCCGGGGCTGGTCGGCGGCCATTGCATCGGCGTCGACCCCTATTACCTCACCCACAAGGCGCAGGAGATCGGCTACCACCCGGAGATGATCCTTGCCGGCCGCCGCCTCAACGACAACATGGCGCTGCACGTGGCGGGGCAGATCACTCAGCTGATGGCCGCCAGGCGCATTCACGTGAAGGGAGCGCGGGTACTGATCCTTGGTATCACCTTCAAGGAGAACTGTCCCGATATCAGGAACTCGAAGGTCGTGGACGTGGTGCGGGAACTGCAGAAACAGGGTGCGCACGTAGATGTCTATGACCCGTGGGCGAGTAGCGCCGATTGCAGGCGCGAGTACGGCCTGAGGCCGGTGCGCACACTGAAGCCGGGACGCTATGATGCGGCGATCGTTGCGGTGAAGCATCGGCAGTTCAGCGAGCTCGGCGCACGCGGGGTGCGCCGCCTGTGCCGGAAGAAGCACATGCTGTACGACATCAAGCACGTTTTCCCCGCCGCCGCGGTCGACGGGCGGCTGTGAAGATCCTGGTCACCGGTGCCGCCGGCTTCATCGGCGCGCGCACCGCGCAGCGCCTGCTGGAGCAGGGCCACGAGCTCGTCGGCCTCGACAACCTCAACGACTATTACGACGTAAGCCTCAAGCAGGGGCGGCTCGAGCGCCTGGCCAATGCGCGTTTTCGCTTCGTGAAGCTCGATCTCGCCGACGAGCCGGAAGTCGCCGCGCTGTTCGCGCGCGAGCGCTTTGCGCGCGTAGTGCACCTGGCGGCGCAGGCCGGGGTGCGCTATTCGCTGCACAACCCGCACGCCTACGTGCGCAGCAACGTGACCGGCACGCTCAACGTGCTCGAGGGTTGCCGCCACAACGGCGTCGAGCATCTGGTATACGCCTCCACCAGCTCAGTGTACGGCGCCAACACCAACATGCCGTTCTCGGTGCACAACGGCGCCGATCATCCGCTCTCACTCTACGCCGCCACTAAGCGCGCCAACGAGCTCATGGCCCATAATTATTCGGCGCTGTTCAGGCTGCCGACGACCGGGCTGCGCTTCTTCACGGTGTACGGCCCCTGGGGACGCCCCGACATGGCGCTCTTCATGTTCACCCGCAACATCCTCGAGGGCAGGCCGATCGAGGTGTTCAACCACGGCCACCATCGCCGCGATTTCACCTACATCGACGACATTGCCGAAGGGGTGGTGCGGGCCTGCGAGCGCATCGCGCAGCCCGATGCTAGCTGGGACGGCCGCGCCCCCGATCCGGCAACGAGCTCTGCGCCCTTCCGCCTCTACAACATCGGAAATAATCAGCCCGTGCAGCTGATGCGCTACATCGAGGTCCTCGAGGAGTGCCTGGGGCGCAAGGCGCAGAAGACCCTGCTGCCGCTGCAGCCGGGGGATGTGCCCGAGACTTTCGCCGACATCGACGATCTCGTCAGGGACGTCGGCTACCGCCCGGCGACGCCTATCGAGGTCGGAGTGCGGAAGTTCGTCGACTGGTTCTGCGAGTACTACGGCTACAAGCGCTAAGCGGTGCCGCTGTGAGTACGCCGCAATCCACTCCCGCCCAGCAGGTGCCGCTGCTGGACCTGAAACTGCAGTACCGGCCGCTCGCCGCGCAGATCGAGGCGGCGATCGCGACGGTGTGCGCGAGTCAGCACTTCATTCTGGGCGCTGCGGTGCGGGAGCTCGAGGCCAACATCGCCGCCTACAGCCAGTGCCGTCATGGCGTCGGGGTATCCTCGGGAACGGACGCGCTGCTGCTTGCCCTCATGGCGCTCGACATCGGGCCGGGCGATGCGGTCATCACCAGCCCGTTCACGTTCTTTGCCACCGCAGGCACCATTGCACGCAGCGGCGCGCGCCCGCTTTTCGTCGACATCGATCCGCTGACCTTCAATCTCAGCCCCGGCGCGCTGGCAGAATTTCTCGCGCAGCAGTGCGAGCGGCGCGGGAGCGAGCTCATCCATCGCGGCAGCGGCGCACGCGTGCGCGCCCTCATGCCGGTACACCTGTACGGGCAGCTCGCCGACATGGAGCCGCTCATGGAGAGCGCGCACCGCTATGGCCTGAAAGTCATCGAGGATGCCGCGCAGGCCATCGGCGCCGCCGACGCGCGGCAGCGGCGTGCCGGCAGCTTCGGCGATGTCGGCTGCCTGTCTTTCTTTCCCACCAAGAACCTCGGCGCCTTCGGCGATGCAGGCATGTGCGTTACCAACGAGGCCGCCCTCGCCGAGCGCATGAGTATCCTGCGCGTGCACGGCGGCAAGCCGAAGTACTACCACGCGCTCATCGGCGGCAATTTTCGCATCGACGAGCTGCAGGCAGCGGTGCTGAACGTCAAGCTGCGGCACCTGGATGAGTGGACGGCCGGCCGCCAGCGCAACGCCGCCTTCTACGATGCGGCGTTCGCTCGCGCGCAGCTCGGGGACCGTGTGCGGACACCGCGCTCGCTGCCGGGCGGGCGCCATATCTACAACCAATATGTCATCCGCGCGCGCACGCGCGAGCACCTGCGA
>DASZHQ010000180.1:0-4960 GCA_035937715.1 Steroidobacteraceae bacterium
CTGCGAACCGCGTCACCCCGCGGATGTGACAGAACATCATGCAGCGCATCGTCGTCCTGAACCCCAAGGGCGGGTCCGGCAAGACGACCATCGCGATCAACCTGGCGAGCTATCTCGCCGCTCGCGGCCATCGGCCAGTCCTCATGGATTTCGATCCGCAGGGCTCATCACTGCGCTGGGTGAAAAAGCGCAAGCCCGCTCAGGCGCCGGTTCACGTCATCGCCGCCTTTGAGAAAGACACGCGAACGACGCGCGCCTTCCAGTTGCGCGTGCCGGACTTTGCCACGCACGTCGTCATCGATACCCCTGCCGCGCTCGAGTCGCGGCAACTTCCCGAGATGACGCGAGACGCCGACAAGATCATCGTGCCGGTGCTGCCTTCCGATATCGACATCCACGCCTGCTCACGTTGCATCGGCGACCTGCTGCTGGTGGCCAAGATCCGCCGCGAGGACAACCGCCTCGGGGTGATCGCCAACCGCATCCGCCGCAACACCCTCGTCTACCAGGCGCTCATCCGCTTCCTGCACACCCTGCGCATCCCGATCGTGGCAACGCTGCGTGACTCGCAGAATTACGTGCGCGCCGCCGAGCTCGGCCTGGGGGTGCACGAGATGAAGAGCTACGTGGCACAGGGTGACGTCGAGCAGTGGGTGCCGCTGGTTGAGTGGCTCGCGGGGCCGGGGGAGGCGGGGGCGGAGCCTGCGCCCACGAGCGGCGCGGGCGGTGCCGAGCCGCACGGCGCGGCTCCCGGCGGGAGTGAGGGTTCAGGGCCAGCGACCGAGGCGCCGGCAGCACCCGAAGTGGAGATCGCCTGAAGGCTCGTCAGTAACCGCAGCCGTGCGCAGCTCGGCCGCGGTGCGCAGCAGCAACCGCAGTGCGAGCGGCCGCAGCGCGGCTACTTCTTGGGCTTGCCCGCCGCGTGCGCGGCGGCGCTGGCGTCAGAGGCCGCCCAGGAGTCGCGTACCTGGTCCGCCCAGTTCTTGTAGTTCGGCCAGGTGTAGAGGTTGCGGGTGATGGCGGCCTGGCGGGCGCGTGCCCGCCGCATGCGCTCCAGCCAGTTGGCGTACGCGTCGGCGCCGCCCGTCGGAGTAACGGCGGGGACCGGGTCGCGGTGCGTGCCCGGTGCGTCGTCTCGCCCCCTGTCGCTCGAGCTCATTGAGAAGCTCCTTTGGATTTCGATGCAGGGTACGGCGTTCGCCGCGCGCGTGCAGGGAACTGGTTCACAGCGATGTCGCCAGTTGCATACGCCTTGCGACGCAGCTCTCGTGACGGGCAGTGGAACGTGCGCGTCGCGAGGAGTCAGCCCCGGCCCGCAGAAGCGTTATGTCACGGCTGCCCGGCGCCGCAGCGGCTGCGGTGCGATGCGAGGGCCGCGGCGCGCGCCCTTCAGGCCACCAGCCGATAGACCGGTCGATAGGCGATTCCGGGCAAGCGCATGCGCCGCTGCGCCACGAACGCGGCGAGCAGCTCATCGAGCGGCTCCATGATCTCCCGATCGCCGAGCAGCTCGTAGGGACCCTCGCGTTCGATCGCCTGGATGCCGTACTCCTTGACGTTACCGGTGACGATGCCGGAGAAGGCGCGCCGCAGGTTCGCCGCCAGCTCGTGCACGGGCTGGGCGCGGCGCAGGTTGAGGGCGCGCATCGCCGCGTGCGTGACCTCGAAGGGACGCTGGAACGTCGGCTGAATCGACAACAGCCAGTTGAAGTTGTAGGAATCGCTGTGCTGGCGGCGGAACTCGCGTACCGCCTCCATGCCGCGCACCATGTGCCGTGCCACCGCCGCCGCGTCATCGATGATGACCGTGAAGCGGCTCGCGGCATCGCTGCCGAGCGTCCCGGCGATGAAGCGGCTGATGTGCTCGAAATAGGCCGCGCTCTGCGCGGGGCCGGTGAGCACGATCGGGAAGGGCTGCTCCTGGTTGGCCGGATCGAGCATGATTCCCGCGAGGTAGAGGATCTCTTCCGCGGTCCCCGCACCGCCCGGAAACACCACGATGCCGTGAGCGAGGCGCACGAACGCTTCCAGGCGCTTTTCGATGTCTGGCAGGATCGCCAGCTGCCTCACGATCGGGTTGGGCGGCTCGGCGGCGATGATTCCCGGCTCGGTAATCCCGATATAGCGGCTGCCTTCGAGGCGCTGCTTGGCGTGACCGATGGTGGCGCCCTTCATCGGCCCCTTCATCGCTCCAGGGCCGCAGCCGGTGCACACATCGAGGCCGCGCAGGCCGAGCTCGTAACCGACGTACTTGGTGTACTGGTATTCCTCGGCGGAAATCGAGTGGCCGCCCCAGCACACCACGAGGTTCGGCCGCGCCTTGTAGTCGAGCAGGCGGGCGTTGCGCAGGACGTGGAACACCGCGTTGGTGATCGAGCCGGAGTCGTTGAGATCGAAGCGTCCGCTGGCGTTGATCTCGTTGGAGATGAACACCACATCGCGCAGCACGGCGAACAGGTGCTCCTTGATGCCGGCGATCATCTGCCCGTCGACGAACGCCGCCGCCGGGGCGTTCTGCATCTCGAGCTTCACGCCCCAGGGGTGGCGCAGGATGCGGATCTGGAAATCGCGGTAGCGTTCGAAGATCTCCTTGGCGTTGTCGGTGGGCGCGCCGGAGTTGAGCACCGCCAGCGCGCAGCGGCGGAACAGCGGGTACAGACCCCCCTGCCCGGTGTCGAGGAGCTTGTCGATTTCCGTCTGCGAAAGATTTTCGAGACTACCGCGCGGACCGACGCGCGCGTCGACGAATTCTGAATAATCGCTGCTCACTTAGGGAAGGATATCGATCGGCACGTCGTCCGGCGTCAGCATCCAGATCTCCACCATGTCGGCGTTCGACACGGCGATGCAGCCATCGGTCCAGTCGTGGCTCTGATAGTAGTCAGGGTCATGTTTGAGGTAGTTGGGCAGGCCGTGGATCATGATCGAGCCGCCGCTATCCCAGTGCCGGCCGCGCGCCCGCTGCACGTCCGCGCGGTTCGGGTACGACACCTTGATCGAGAGAAAATAGTCGCTGCGCGGATTGCGCCGCTCGAGCCGATAGGTCCCTTCCGGGGTGCGGAAGTCCCCCGAGCGCTCCTTCTGTCCGACCGGGCTCAGCCCGAGCGCCACGTGATAGGAGCGCACGATGTTGCCGCCGTGCATGAGCAGCAGCCGCCGCTCGCCCTTGCGCACCACGACGCGATCCACCACCGGGAGCGTCTGCGCCGCCGGCGCCGGTCGCAGCATCACCGGCTGAGCCTGAGGCAGGCCGTCCGCGTACGCCGCGCTCACGCTGCACGCCGCCACCCAGACCGCCGCTAAGTTTCTGAAAGTCATCGTTTTCCGGTCCGCTCCTGCGGATTGGATCCGATTATAGGCACACCGCCAGATCGCTGACATCGCTCTGTGTCACAGCGCTTCCGGACGTCGCGCGGCGCCGACGCCGGCCGCCCGGAAGGGCCCCCGGCCGCCCCGCAGCGCGGTGCGTACCGGCCTCCCTGAGCGCGGCGCGCGCCGGCCGGCCTTGCGGCGCCGTCACCCGCCGCTGCCGACCTCCTCCACGCGCGGCATGACGATCTGCGTGCCGGCCCGCAGATCGCCGAGATCCATGTCGGGGTTGTACTGCTGCAGCAGCCACACGGGCAGCTGCGCCGTGTGCTGCGTGAGGGTCCACATCGAATCGCCGGAGCGCACGATGTAGACCTCGGCGCCGATGATGCGATGCGCGGCGAAGTAGCTGGCCTGCAGCTGCTGCTGATACGCGTGGCGGCGTGCCTCGAACACCTCGTGGGTCACGCGCCGGAAATCCAGCCGGATGCGCTGGCCGATGCGCACCGGGGTACGGAACTTCAGGTGATTGAGCTCGCGCAGGCGCGCCGCGCTCACCCCGAGCCAGTCGGCGTAGTGACCGAGCGTTTCCTCGGCGGCCACCCGGATAGTGTCGTCGTGCGCGACGCTGTAGTCGGTCGGATCGGCGTTCTGCGCGGTTTCCGCGGCCGGCCCGAGCGCGGGGCCGAGCGCCTCGGCCTGCGCGGCCGACACCGGTTGCGGCGTGGCCGCCGCAGCGTGGGGCTTGGCGGAAGCGGCGGCGGCAACCGCCGCGGCGGCCGCGTCTTCGGCACTCTCGCGCTGAGCGACGTCGGGGGATATCGCGCCACCTGGTGAGGGCGGCGCCACGACCGCCGCAATCGCCGCCGATGCCGGGGGGGACGGCAGCGGCGGGGCGGTCCGCGCGGGGGCCGGCGCCGGCGCTGTGGCAGCGGCCACGCGCACTGGTGAGGTCTCCGGCACGCTGATCAGCCGACCGGGCCGCAGGTGCGCACTGGTGCGCAGCCGGTTCAGGCGCGCGAGCGACTCGACCGGTACGCCATAGCGCTCGGCGAGGGCGGCCAGCGTATCGCCCGACTGTATCCGGTAGCGCTGCGGCCCGCGCTGCCCGGCGAACATCTCCCCGGCGCCGAGCCGCTGCGCGAGCAGCTCGCTCGTCCAGGACACGCCATCGAGCGGCAGGCGCAGGCGGTAGGCCTTCGGCACACGCTGCGCCCCGTTCCACACCGCCGGCAGGAGCGAGGGGTTCAGTGCCCGCAGCTTCGCGGCATCGATCTTCAGCGCACGCTCCAGGGAGGCGGCGGTAACGTACGCGGGGAGCTGCAGCTCGCGGAAGTGCATCTCGCTCTCTTTCTGCAGCGGACCGAAGTACTTCTCCGGATTGCGGTCGATGTCGAGCGCGGCAAGGAAGGAGACGTAGAAGTTGCGCGAGGCGAAGCCGAACGTGCGGCCGGAGTAGCTGCGCACGATCTTCACGATGTCGTCGGTCTCGAGGGTTTCCTTCGCATGGCGCACCCCGCCGGTGCCGTGGTTGTAGGCGGTGAGCGCCAGCGGCCAGCTGCCCAGCAAGCGGTAGTTGTAGGCGAGCAGCTGCGCAGCCGCCTCGGTGGAGCGGAACGGGTCGAGCCGGTCGTCGACCGCAGCGTCGATG
>DASZHQ010000181.1:0-1511 GCA_035937715.1 Steroidobacteraceae bacterium
TCCGCCGCGCGGGCTCACCAGCGAGCGCCGGCGGCAGGTCGGACCGCCGTCGCGCTCGATGAGCGTTGCGGCCAGGTGGTGCAGGCCGAGCTCGATCACGATCGCCGCGCCGCTCCCGCCCAGCGCCGCGGCCGACACCACTGCTGCGTCCACGAACCCGTCGACCGGCAGGGCGAGCTGGCGGGCGACGCCCAACAGCGCCCCCAGGCCGAAGCGCTCGGCGCCTGCCGCAGCGGCGATCCAGATGCGCTCCCCGGCCGCGGGCGGGTGAGCGGCGAGGCGCCGGGCAAACTCCGCCGAGACCAGCGACAGCGCACGCGCCGAGGGCTGCGCGTCGCGCAGCACGTTGCCAAGGTGGCGCGTGGAAGTCGTCGTGGGCAGTTGGCGCACCGAGTGCCAGGCTTCGGCGCCGGCCGCTTCTCCCGCCGAGCCGTCGGACACGGCGGACGGGGAGCTCGCGAGCACCACCCCGTCGCGCGCCAGTGCGAACGCACGATCATCGGGCTCGATCGCAAACGGTTTCATCGGCGTTCTTGAGTCTCAGATGTCGACCGGGAAGCTCACGTTGTTGTCGGCCGACTGGCGCTTGTCAGGCGCCACCGTCGCATCGTCGTGGATCGCTCCAGTGACCGGTGCCGGAGTGTTTGGCGCCTGATCAGGCGGCGCTTCAGTAGGCGGCGCTTCAGTCGCCTGCGGCGCGCGCGGCCCGGTCATGACCGCTTGCGCGGCGGCGCGCAGCGTCGCCCCTGCCAGAGCGGCGCACAGCGCGATGAGCAGAGCCAGGATCCAGTTCTTCATTGTGCATCCTCCGCGTAGCGTGCGACCCGAAAACCCAGTGTGGGCGCCGGACCATTCGCGGCGTCGCGCCACGCCAGCCGCAGCTCAGAGACGTTGGCGGTTTTCCAGTTCGCCCCGCGCACCACGTGCAGCGTACCCTGCGCAGGACCCAGCGGGTCGGTCACGGGCTCAGCGTCCACGAACGACTCGTAGTAGTCGTTCACCCACTGTGACACGTTGCCCGACACGTCGTGCAACCCGAGGGCCGTCGGGCGGAACTTGCCCGTAGGGGCGAGGACCGGGTAATCGTCGCGATAGCCGGGAAGCGTCGCCGGCAGCGAGCTGCCGGTCTCGCTGCCGGCGAGGTTGCCGGCCTGCGGGGGCACCGGCGGCGAATCGCCCCAGGCAAAGCGATGCAACTCACCGGACGCGCCGTAGCGGGCGGCATACTCCCACTCCGCCTCGGTCGGCAGCCGGTAGCCCCGGGTGACCGGCCGCGTCAGCACGAAGCCGCTGCCGCTGCGCTCGTACGCGGGCGGCAGTCCGTCCTGCTGCGACAGCCAGTTGCAGAACTCCGCAGCGTCATCCCAGCCCACCTGCGTGACCGGCTGGCTGTCCAGATCGATCGACTGGCGGTCGATGTAGCCCGAGGCATGTGCCGCGCGGAATCTGCGGAACTCGCCGTTGGTGACCGGCTGCACCCCGATGTAAAACGGCCGCTGCAGCGTGACACT
>DASZHQ010000182.1:0-2480 GCA_035937715.1 Steroidobacteraceae bacterium
CAGAAGACCGGCTGGTTCTACGACCAGACCGCCAACCGGGGGCGGTTGAAGCGTTACATTGGCGCCGGCGCGCGCGTGCTCGATGTGTGCTCGTATGCCGGAGCCTGGGCGATCACGGCGCTGCACCACGGCGCCGCCCGTGCCTGCTGCGTGGATTCCTCGCAGGCGGCGCTTGAGTTCGCGCAGGCCAACGCTGCGCGCAACGCCACCACGCTCGAGGTGTTGCGCGCGGATGCCTTCGATGCACTCCAGTCGCTCGGCGCGCAGGGCGCACAATTCGAGCTGGTCATTCTCGATCCGCCGGCATTCATCAAGCGCAAGAAGGACATTCCCCGCGGCCAGGCGGCCTATCGAAAACTCAACCAGCTCGCCCTGGGACTGCTCGCGGACGAGGGGTTGCTCGTGTCCTGTTCCTGCTCATACCATCTCGGCGCGGATGAGCTGCTCAGCGCCATCCAGAGCGCGGCGCGCCACAGCGGGCGCTTCCTGCAGATCCTGGAGAGCGGCGGTCAGTCTCCCGACCATCCGCTGCACCCGGCTATCCCCGAGACGCGCTACCTCAAGGCCTTCTTCTGCCGCGTGACGCGCGCGGTCGGCTAAACTTCGCGCCTCATGCTCATCTATCCCGGATTCAACAAGGTCGCTTTCTCGATCGGCCCGATCAAGGTGCACTGGTACGGGATCATGTACCTGCTCGGCTTCGCGGCCGCCTGGTGGCTGGGGCGCCGCCGCGCGGCGCGAGCCGGCTCGACCTGGAAACCCAACGACGTCGACGACCTGATCTTTTTCGCCATGCTCGGGGTGATCCTCGGCGGGCGCATCGGCTACGTGCTGTTCTACGGGCTGCAGTTCTGGGCCGACGATGCCTGGTACCCGCTCAAGATCTGGGAGGGCGGCATGTCATTTCACGGCGGGCTGCTCGGCGTGGTCGTCGCGCTGACACTGTTCGCCTGGCGGCGCGGCCGCCATGCGGCGGACGTCTACGATTTCACCGCGCCGCTGCCGGCGCTCGGGTTGTTCTTCGGGCGCATCGGCAACTTCATCAACAGCGAGCTGTGGGGCAAGGTCACCAGCGTGCCGTGGGGATTTCGCGTCGATGGCTCGGTGCGCCATCCTTCGCAGCTCTACGAGGCGGCCCTCGAAGGGCTGTTGCTGTTCGGCGTGATGTGGTGGTTCACCTCGCGCCCCCGGCCGCGGCTTGCGCCCTCCGGGCTGTTCCTCGCTGTTTACGGCATGGCGCGTTTCCTGGTCGAGTTCGTGCGCGTGCCGGATGAGCACATTGGCTATCTTGCCGGCGGCTGGCTCACCGAGGGACAGGTACTGTCGGTCCCGATGATCCTCGGCGGCATCGGCCTGCTCGCCTGGGCGTACCGGGTGCGCAGCCCTTCCGGCAACTTCGCGGTGGTCCAATGAAGCAGTACCTGGAACTGATGCGCCGTGTGCGCACCGAGGGGGTGCGCAAGGCCGACCGCACCGGCACCGGCACGCTGTCGGTGTTCGGGCACCAGATGCGTTTCGACCTCGCCGCCGGCTTCCCGCTCGTGACCACCAAGAAGATCCACCTGCCCTCGGTGGTCTACGAGCTGCTGTGGTTTTTGCGCGGCGACAGCAACGTCGCCTGGTTGCGCGAGCACGGCGTCACCATCTGGGACGAATGGGCGGACGAGCACGGCGAGCTCGGCCCGGTGTACGGCAAGCAGTGGCGCGCCTGGCGCACCGCCGATGGCGGCAGCGTCGATCAGATCGCGCAGGCGGTGGAGCTGCTCAAGAGCAACCCCGACTCGCGGCGCATCATGGTGAGCGCCTGGAACGTCGGGGAGCTCGGCCGCATGCGGCTGCTGCCCTGCCACGTGATGTTCCAGCTTTACGTCGCGGCGGGCCGGCTGTCGTGTCAGATGTACCAGCGCAGCTGCGATGTGCTTCTCGGCGTGCCCTTCAATATCGCCAGTTACACGCTGCTCACGCACCTGTTCGCGCAGCAGTGCGATCTCGAGCCGGGCGAGTTCATCTGGAGCGGCGGCGACTGCCACCTCTACCTGAATCACCTCGAGCAGGCCGACCTGCAGCTCGCCCGCCAACCGCTGCCGCTGCCGCAGCTGCTGATCCACCGCCGCGCGGCGAGCATCTTCGACTACCGCTACGAGGACTTCGAGTTCACGAATTACCAGCATCACGCTCCCATCCGGGCGCCGGTCGCGGTATGAGCAGCGTGCCACGGCGGGAGCCGGCGCCGCTCATAGCCGTAGGCGATTCGCCGCTGCACGGCCTGGGGGTGTTCGCGCTGCGGGGCATCGCGCGGGGCACGCGCGTGGTCGAGTACCTGGGCGAGCGTATCTCGCACGCCGAGGCGGACCGCCGCTACCGTCACAAGGACGCACTCGACAATCACACGTTTCTGTTCATCGTCGATGCGCGCACCGTGATCGATGCCGGTATCGGTGGCAACGAGGCGCGCTTCGTCAATCACGCCTGCGAGCCGA
>DASZHQ010000183.1:0-2414 GCA_035937715.1 Steroidobacteraceae bacterium
CCAGACGAAGTCCGACAGCTGGACGTTGAGTTTGAGCATCGCGCGCGCCTTGGAGGTCGCCAGGAACATGTGAGGATGCACGATCACGGCGCGGATGGCGGCCGGAACGGGAATCTGCTTGACGCGCGGGTGATCGATGCCAACGGTGAGCACCAGTCCGCCGAACAGCGAGGGGGCGATGTTGTCTACGTGCCGCGTTCCGCTCGCCACTGCCTCCCCGGCCATCGCGAACTGCAGCAGCTGGAGCGGCGCGCAGGCTCGGGGCAGCAGCGCATTGGCAGCCACCACCGCACCCACCGCGGAGGCGGCAGAGCCGCCGAGTCCGGATCCGAGCGGAATGCCCTTGTCGATCTCCACGCGCAGGCCGAAGCCCGGTCGCACGGCCTCCTGCATGGCGAGCAGCGCCCGCCCAGCGGTGTTGTCCCGTGCCTCGCGTGGCAGCTCGCCCGCGATCCCGCGCACGGCGCTGATCTCCACGCCGGGCTCCGCGCGACGCGTGACCGTCACGCGGTCCCCGAGCGCGTCCACGGCGAAACCCAAGATGTCGAAGCCGATGGCGACGTTGCCGACCGAAGCCGGTGCGAACGCAGTCGCCCGCTCGCGTGCGCCGGCACTCACAGCCGCGCCCCCAGGTACACCGACAGGCGCAGCAGGTCAGCGAACACGCCGCCCGCAGTGACCTCGGGACCCGCCCCCGGTCCCTGCACGATGAGCGGGTTGTCGCAGTAGCGGCGGGTGGCGAAGCGCACGATATTGTCGGTGAGAGCGATATTGGCGAAGGGATGCCGGGCATCGAGCTCCTGCAGCCCGACGGTCGCAGCGCCCGCCGCCGTGAGTTTGCCTGTGTAGCGCAGCACCTTGCCACGCTCGCGTGCAGCGTCCAGGCGTGCGGCGAGGGTGGCATCGTAGCGCGGCAGCTGCGCCATGAACTCTCCGATCGTCCCGGCGGCGAGCTCGGCGGGCACCAGGCTCTCCACCTTCACGTCGTGGAGCTCGAGCGGCAGCCCCATCTCGCGCCCGAGGATGATGAGCTTGCGCGCGACATCCTGGCCCGAGAGGTCATCGCGCGGATCGGGCTCGGTGAAGCCGCGCTGGCGCGCCTCGTGCACGATCTCGGCAAACCCGCGGCGGCCGTCATAGACGTTGAACAGGTACGCGAGCGTGCCGGAAAAAATACCTTCGATGGCGGTGATCTCATCACCGGTCTGCACCAGGTCCCTGAGCGTTTGCACGATTGGCAGGCCCGCGCCCACCGTAGCCTCGTACAGGTAGTGCGAGGCGCCGGCGCGCCGGGCAGTCTGCAGCCGCTGATAATAGGCAAAGTCGCCGCTGTTGGCCTTCTTGTTGGGCGTAATGACGTGTATGCCCGCCGCGAGCCAGTCGGCGTAATAGGCGGCGATCGCCTCGCTCGAGGTGCAATCGACCAGCACGGTGTGTGGCAGGTAGTCGAGACGCACGTGCTCGACGAAGCGCGCCACGTCCGTCGCCTGGGTGCTGCCCTGGTAGCGTGCGCGCCAGTCGGGGGTGGCGACGCTCGAGTCCGCCAGCAGCATGCGCTGCGAGCCGACGATCCCGCGCACCCGCAGGTCGAGCCTGAACTGGTGCCGCAGGCGCTCGCTCTGTGCCGCCAGTTGATCGAGCAGCACGCGTCCCACCGTTCCTGGCCCGATCATGCCGATCGAGAGCGTATGCGGTGACAGATAGAGCCCGGCATGCACTGCCCGCAGGGCGCGCACCGCGCTGCGTCCCTCGACCACGGCGGAGATGTTGCGCTCCGAGGCTCCCTGCGCGATCGCCCGCACGTTGACGCCGGAGGCGCCGAGCGCGGTGAACATCTTCGCGGCGATGCCGGGAGTTCCCGCCATGCCATCGCCCACCACGGCGAGAATGGCGTGGTCGGCATCGATGTCGACGCTCTGTATCTGGCCCTCGTCGAGCTCGCGCTTGAAGGCGCTCTTCACGGCCGCCGCGGCGCGCTCGGCCTGCTCCTGCGGGATCGCGCAGCAGATGGAGTGCTCCGAGCTCCCCTGCGAGATCAGGATGACCGAAATGCCCTCTTCGCGCAGCGCGCCGAACAGGCGGTGGGCCGTGCCGGGCACTCCGATCATGCCGGTGCCTTCGAGGTTCACCAGCGCCACGCGCTCGATGCTGGTGATGCCCTTGACGGGCAGGAGCGAGGTGGGCTGCGCGCAGATCAGCGTCCCCACCTTCTCCGGGGCGAAGGTGTTGCGGATCCAGATGGGGATGCGGGCCTTGACCGCGGGCGTGATGGTCTGCGGGTGAATGACCTTGGCGCCGAAGTAGGCGAGCTCCATGGCCTCGTTGTAGGAAAGCGAATCGATCACCGTGGCATCGGGCACGCGGCGCGGATCGGCGGACAACACCCCATCGACGTCGGTCCAGATTTGAATCTC
>DASZHQ010000184.1:0-2866 GCA_035937715.1 Steroidobacteraceae bacterium
CCAGACCGTGCCGCGCAACTGGTTGATGCGTGCCCCATCGACCGCCTGCTTGGCGAGACGCACCTTCTCCGGGCGCAGCGCGACCCACACGCGCTGACCGACGCTGAAGTTGCCGGCGTCATCCACCAGCAGCTCGCCGCCGATCTCGGCGCATTGCACCGTGATCAGGCCCGGCTCGCAGGCCCTCACCGTGCCCTCGAACAGATTCGTCGTGCCGACGAAGTCCGCCACGAAACGGCTGCGCGGGAACTCGTAGATCTCCCCCGGGGTGCCGACCTGTACCACCTGGCCGCGGTCCATCACCGCGATGCGGCTCGCCAGAGCCATCGCCTCGTCTTGGTCGTGGGTCACCACGATGAAGGTTATGCCGACCTTGTACTGCAGGTCCATGAGCTCGAACTGCGTCTGCTCGCGCAGCTTCTTGTCGAGCGCCGACAGCGGCTCATCGAGCAGCAGCACCTTGGGCCGGCGGATCAGTGCCCGCGCCAGCGCCACGCGCTGGCGCTGCCCGCCCGAGAGCTGGTGCGGCTTACGCTTGGCGAGGTGCCCGAGCTGTACCATGTCGAGCGCCTCCTGAACGCGCTGCCGGCGGGTCGCCTCATCGAGCGGCAGCCGGCGCAGGCCGTATCCGACGTTGCTCTCCACGGTCATGTGAGGAAAGAGCGCATACGACTGGAACATCATGTTCACGGGGCGCTCGTGCGGCGGGATGGTGCCCATGTCGGTGCCGTCGATGTAGATGCGGCCGCTCGTCGGCTCCGCGAAACCGGCCAGCATGCGCAGCAGCGTCGTCTTGCCGCAGCCCGAGGCGCCCACCAGCGCGAACATCTCTCCCTTGTAGATGCTGAGCGTGACGTTATCGACCGCGGTGCTCGGGCCGTAGGTCTTGCTGACGCCCTCGATGAGGATCTGCGCGCTCGCGCGCGGATCGAGCCATGGGGTGTCGGCGAGCGGTTTGGCCTGGGTGGCGATCATAGTGTGCGCGGGGGCAGCTTCAGAAGTCCGCCGGCGGCGTCGCGCGCCGCCGTTCACTCGCGAAGAAAGGCCGCTCGACGACGCGCGCCCGTACCATGCGCCGCTCCCACACCAGCTCGCGATTCAGGTAAATCTCCGCCCAGAGCGTGGAGCCGGTGGCGATGTAGGGGGCTGCGACCATCGCCAGCGCCAGATTGCGCTTGCAGGTCGGCGACCAGGTCGCCGACGTCACGCTGCCCACCTCTTTTTTCAAGGAGCGCTCGCTATAGAGCAGCGCATTGTGGGCGGGTTTCGTGCCCTCGACGTCGA
Source organism: Steroidobacteraceae bacterium (assembly GCA_035937715.1). GTDB lineage: Bacteria > Pseudomonadota > Gammaproteobacteria > Steroidobacterales > Steroidobacteraceae > 13-2-20CM-66-19. The sequence goes on from DASZHQ010000184.1 coordinate 1,285, forward strand.
GGCCCACGAGCTGGCGGCGCGGGCCGCGCGCAGCCTCCGCGAGCAGCGCGCGCCGCCCGGTGAAGTGTCCTTTGCGGAAATCCACCAGCCACGCGAGCCCGAGCTCCAGCGGCGAGCGTTCGGTGCCCAGAAACAGGGTATGTGCCGCGGAGACGAAATCGAGGTTGGGCAGCAGGAACCCCGCCTCGATGCGCGCGATGTTCAGCGCGCGCGAGCCCACGGGGCGCACCGCGCGGGTGCTGCCGGCCTCCAGCAGCGCATCCCACACCGCCTCGGCGTCCGTGGGCTGCATCCACAGCTCATAACCGAGGTCGCCGGTGAAGCCGGTGCGCGAGACCATCATGGCCAGCTCTGCCGCGCCGCCGGCACGGCGCGGCATGCTGAACTCGCCATGCTCGAAGGGCTTCAGGCGCTCGATGCCGGTGAGTCCCACGAGCCGGAGCAGCCGGGCCGAGATAGGTCCCTGCACGGCGAGCGCGGCCACCTCCTCGGTGACCTCGCGGATCTCCACATCAAAACCGAGCGCAGACGCCCGGAACCAGTCGAGCTGCCGCTCGCCGGTGCAGATGCGGTATTCGTTCGGTGCAATGGCGAATACCGTGCCGTCATCGATGACATGACCTGCGTCGTCGCACCACACGGTGTAGGCGACCTTGCCGGGTGCGAGTCTGCGCATATCGCGCGTCACCAGCCGATTCAGGAAGCGCAGCCCATCCGGCCCCGCAATGCGGTACTTGACCATGGGCGTGAGGTCATAGAGCGAGCTCGCGTTGCGGATCGCGAAATACTCCTGCTCGACGCTGGTGAAGACATCGACCGTGGTGTACCCGGCCCACGGCACGAAGCTGTCGAGCTGGCTCGCGGCGCGCGAGCGCTCGTGGAACGGCGTCTTCAGCAATGGCTGACGGTAGTGAGGTTCGCTCTCGGTCAGCATGGCTTATGCGGCCTCCCGCATGATCTGCCGCGCGGCATTGCGTCCGGCAAGCCCCATGACGCCACCCCCCGGATGGCAGCCCGCGCCGCACAGGAACAGGCCGGGGAGCGGCGTGCGGTACTGCGCCGCGCCCGGGATGGGACGAAGCATGAGGAACTGGTCGAGAGCGAGCTCGGCGTGATGCCAGTGGCCCCCCGTGATGCGGAACTCGCGCTCGATATCCGGTGCTGTCATGAGCTCGCTCGCTCGAATGTGCTCGCGCAGCCGCGGAGCGTAGGCCGCGAGCGTGTCGATGATGCGCTCTGTGAAGGCCTGGCGCTGGCCCTCCCAGCCGCCCGCGAGCGCATAGGGCGCATACTGCACGATCACCGACATGACGTGGCAGCCCTGTGGCGCGAGCTGCGGGTCGAGCAGGCTCGGGATTGTGACCTCGAGCATGGGGGCGCTGGAGAATTCGCCGTACTTGGCATGGTTGTAAGCGCGCTCGATATAGTCAGAAGAGGGAGCAACGAGCAGCCGTGCACGCAGCGCCGCTTCGTCGAGCCCCGGGAACTGCGGCAGCCGATCGAGAGCCAGGTGCAGCTTCGCCGTGAGCCCGCGCGAGCGCAACTGCGTCACGCGCCGCGCGAAGCCGGCATCCAGGTGCTC
>DASZHQ010000185.1:0-23161 GCA_035937715.1 Steroidobacteraceae bacterium
CGAATACTGGCGCAGAGCAACGCCGACGAGCACGCCGAACCTGCCAGCCTCACCAAGCTCATGAGCGCCTACGTGGTGTTCAGTGCGCTGGCCGAGGGGCGCGTAAAGCTCACCGACATGGCCACCATCAGCGAGCACGCCTGGCGCACCCAGGGTTCGCGCACGTTCGTGCAGGTCGGCACGCAGGTGCCGGTGGACATCCTCCTCAAGGGAATGATCGTGCAGTCGGGGAACGATGCGACCATCGCGCTCGCCGAGCACATTGGTGGCAGCGACGCTGCGTTCGCGCAGATGATGAACGAGTACGCCGGGCGGCTCGGCATGAAATCGAGCCATTTCATGAACAGCGACGGGCTCCCCTCGCCGGAACACTACGCCACGGCACGCGACCTGGCCACGCTCTCGAGCGCGCTGATCCGCGAGTTCCCCCAGTACTACCCCCTCTTCAGCCTGCGCGAGTTCGTGTGGAACAACATCCGCCAGGGCAACCGCAACACGCTGCTCGGCCGGGACCCCAGCGTGGACGGCCTGAAAACCGGGCACACGGACAGCGCCGGCTTCTGCCTGGCGAGCTCCGCGCAGCGCAACGGCATGCGCCTGGTGTCGGTCGTGATGGGCGCCCCGAGCGAGAAGGCGCGCGAGGAGGCAAGCGCGGCGCTGCTCAACTACGGCTACACCTTCTTCGAGACCATCCGCATCAAGGCGGCGCGCGAGACGGTGCTCAAGCCGCGCGTCTACAAGTCGGCGAGCGAGTTCGCGGCGGTGGGCGTGCCCTACGACGTGTATGCGACGGTGGGCCGCGGCGCCGCGGGAGCGCTCCGCACCAGCGCACGCTTGAGCAGCGAACCGCTGCTCGCGCCGCTCCCCGCCGGCAAGGCGGTGGGCGAACTCACCGTCGCCGATGCGAGCGGCGAGGTGATCGCGCGCGTGCCGCTCGTGTCGCTCGCGGCCGTCCCGCAGGGAAGCCTGTGGACGCGCCTCACGGACAGCGTGGCGCTGTGGATGCACTGACGAGGCGCGCGTGGCCGAGCCGCTGACGCTGTGCTACCTGAACGGCGCCTACCTGCCACTCGCCGAGGCGCGCATTTCGCCGCTCGACCGCGGCTTCCTGTACGCCGACGCGGTCTACGAGGTCATGCCGGTGTACGGCGGCCGTCCGTTCCGCTTCCCCGCCCACAGCGAGCGGCTGGCCCGCAGTCTTGCGGGCATCGGCATGGAGGATCCGCACAGCCGCGCGGAATGGCGTGCGATCCTCGGCACGCTCATCGAGCGTAACGGCGGCGGCGAGCAGTACGCGTACTGGCAGGTGACGCGCGGCGCACAGCTCGGCCGCACCCATGCGCCCCTCCCGCACATCCCGCGTACGGTGTTCGCCTTCTGCGCGCCGCTGCCGTCGACCAGCGCCGACACCCTCGAGAAGGGCGTCAGCTGCGTGACCGCGGCGGACACGCGCTGGGCGCGTTGCGACATCAAGTCCACCGCGCTGCTCGCCAACGTGCTGCTGCGGCAGCTGTCGGTGGAAGCGGCCGCGGCCGAGACCATCCTGCTGCGCGACGGCGAGCTGACGGAGGCCTCCGCGTCCGCGGTGCACGTGGTGCTGGGCGGCGAGGTGCTGGTGCCGCCGTATTCGCGCCGCATTCTTCCCGGAACCACGCGCGGCGCACTCGAGGAGATGGTGGCGCGCGCCGCCATCCATTGGCGCGTGGTGCCGATCAGCGAAGCGCAGCTGCGCGGCGCCGATGAAGTGTGGATCTCGGCTGCCACGCGCGAGGTGCAGGCCGTGACCTCGATCGACGGGCACGCGGTCGGCAGCGGAAAACCGGGCCCGCTGTGGCGACGCGTGTACGATGAGCTGCAGCGCTACAAGCTGGAGCTCGCCGGGACCCCGTGGTAAACGCGCTGCAGGCCCTGACTTTTCCCGCTGATTATCCGCTCAAGGTGGTCGGGCGGCCGGACGGGGAATTCCGCGCCCGCGTGCATGCGATCGTGCTGCGCCACGCGCCCGGGCTCGAGGCGGAGCGCGTGCGCGAGCGCCGCAGCGCCAACGGCAACTTCCTCTCGATCTCCTATCTGTTGCGGGCCGAGAGCCGCGCCCAGGTGGAAGCGATGGTCGCGGAGCTGCGCTCCTGCAGCGGAGTGCTGCTGCTGCTCTAGTAGGGGGGCTGCTCCAGGCGGGGCTGCTCCAGAGGGCTCCTGCTGCGCCTGTAACCCGTCTGTCACCGCTCCGTCACCGCGGGGACACTGACGTCCGCGCGACGCCCCCGGTAGCATCCAGCAATGTCCATCACGCTCGACCAGGTGACCAAGCACTACGCCGGCGTGCCGGTGGTCAACGATGTCTCGCTCGACATCGGCGACGGGGAGTTCTTCGTGCTGCTCGGCCCCAGCGGCAGCGGCAAGAGCACGCTGCTGCGCGCCATCGCCGGCCTCTCGGGCGTCGACCACGGCCGCATCGCACTGCACGGCCGCGACGTGACCCACGTGGCTGCGCGCAAGCGCGGCGTCGGCCTGGTGTTCCAGAACTACGCGCTGTTTCGCCACATGACGGTCGCAGAGAACATCGAGTTCGCGCTGCGCGTGCGCCACATGTGGGGCAAGGCGCGGCGGCGACGGCGCCAGGAGCTGCTGCGGCTGGTCGCGCTCGAGGGCCTGGATCAGCGTCTGCCGGCGCAGCTCTCCGGCGGACAGCAGCAGCGCGTCGCCGTGGCGCGCGCGCTCGCGCACAAGCCCGAGGTGCTGCTGCTCGATGAGCCCTTCGGCGCGCTGGATGCGAAGATCCGCGAGGAGCTGCGCCGCACGATCCGGCAGGTGCAGCGCGAGCTCGGTATCACCACCGTGCTGGTGACGCACGACCAGGACGAGGCCTTCGCCATGGCGGACCGCATCGGCATCATGAATCTCGGGCGGCTGCTCGAGATGGGGGCGCCGCACGAGCTGTACTCGCGGCCCGCCACGCGCTTCGTCGCCACCTTCCTCGGCGCCGCCAACCTGATCCTCGCCCGGCGCACGCCCAATGGGATCCAGGTGGGGGCCGCCACCGTCGCCGCCGGCGAGCGCCCCGCGGCGTTGCACGAGCACGAAGTGGTCGCGGTGGTGCGCCCCGAGGAGGTCGAGGTCGCCCCGACCCGCGAGGCGCTCGCCTGCGGCTATCTCGCGCACGGGGTGGTCGAGGAAGTGGTATTTACCGGCGCGCACGAGAGGTTGCGCGTGCGGCTCGCGGAAGGTGCGCAGGCCCTGCAGCTCGCCTACACCGACGGCGAGACGAGCAGCGCGCTGCAGGTGACACGCACTCAGCACGAGCGGCGTGGCTTCGAGGTGCGCACCGGACAGAGCGTCGCCATCGGCGTGCGCCGCCTGCACGTGCTGCCCACCCCGCTCTCGAGCTTCACCGCCTGCGCCCCGACCCCGGCGCTGGCGGAGGCGCTCAGTCGCCAGCCGCTGCTCGCCGAGCTTGCCGCGCGCATGAAGACGCGCATCGCGCTGCGCGTGGAGCCGCGGCTGGCAGGGGCGCAGGCGCCGCACCAGGCAGAAGCGGCCTTCGTCGGCACCACCGTCATCGCCTCCCAGGCCGACTGCGCGCAGCGCGCCGAGTGGCTGCTGCGCCAGGGTGCGCAGCACCTGCTGGTGCTGCCCGAGCACGCTGCTGCGCCGCAACGGGTGCTGATTCACTGCCTGGGAGAAGCCGTGCGCAGTGCAACCCTCGGCATGTCGGCGAGCGTGCTGCGCCACGTCCCGGCGGAAGCGGTGTACGTGGGAATCTTCCCCGCCGACGGCGCCCGCCAGCCGCACGGCATGCGTGAACTCCTCGATGCGCGCTCGGAAGCGCAGGCGGCGCATGGGCTGCAGATGCGCACCGAGCTGCGCTTCGGCGACGTCGCGCAGCAGCTGGCGCAGCGTCTGGCGGAATCTCCTGCGCAGATGCTGATCATCGGAGTCACCGATCTGGCGCGCTTCGCCGAGCGCTTCCGTACGCTGCTCGATGGCGGGCAGTGGCCGGTGCTCGTCGTGCAGCACGGCTCGCCATGAGTTTTCGCAAGCCCAGCGTACTGCCCGGCTTCGGGCTGACTTTCGGCTTCACCACCTTTTTCCTCTCCGCCATCGTGCTGCTGCCGCTGGCGGCGCTGGTGCTGGCGGCTGGATCGATGCACTGGAGCGATCTGGTTCGCGTGGTGCTGAGCCCGCGGGCGCTTGGCTCCTACCGCCTGTCCTTCGGGGCATCGCTGCTGGCGGCATCGATCAACCTGGTGTTCGGCTTCATCATTGCCTGGACGCTGGTGCGCTACGAGTTCCCTGGCAGGAAGCTCATCGACGCGCTGATCGACATGCCCTTTGCCCTGCCCACCGCGGTGTCGGGCATCGCACTCACCACCGTGTTTGCGCAGAACGGCTGGATCGGGCGCTATCTGGAACCGCTCGGCATCAAGGTGGCCTATACCTGGCTCGGCGTGACGCTCGCCCTGACGCTGATCAGCATGCCGTTCGCGGTGCGTGCAGTGCAGCCGGCGCTGCTCGAGGTGCAGCGCGATCTGGAAGAGGCGGCCGAGACGCTCGGCGCGGGGCGACTGTACGTGTTCCGCCGCATCATCCTCCCCACGGTGCTGCCGGCGCTGCTGACCGGCTTCACGCTGTCGTTCGCGCGCGCGGTCGGCGAGTACGGCTCGGTCATCTTCATCGCCGGCAACCTGCCGATGAAGACCGAGATCACTCCTCTGCTCATCGTCATTCATCTCGAGCAGTTCGACTACCAGGGCGCGGCGGCTCTCGGCGTGGTGATGCTCGCCATCTCCTTCGTGGTGCTGCTCACCATCAACCTGCTGCAGGCCTGGGGCCGCCGCCGTCACGTGCGGGCGGCGCACTAATGGCCGCCGCACTCCCTCCAGGCGCGTTCGCGGGCGATGCCGCGCGCCCCGGACAACACACCTGGATGCACGCCATCGTGCGCTGGCTGTTCATCGCGGTGTCGCTCGGCTTCCTGGCCGCGGTGCTGCTCGCACCGCTCGCCACGGTGTTCGCCGTAGCGTTCGCCCGCGGGGTGCCGGCCTACCTGCACAGCTTCGCCGATCCCGACACCGCGGCCGCCATCCGCCTGACCCTCATCATCGCGGCGGTGGTGGTGCCGATCAACACCGTGTTCGGACTGGCGGCAGCCTGGGCGATCGCCAAGTTCGAGTTCCGCGGCAAGAGCATCCTCATCACGCTCATCGATCTGCCGCTGGCGGTCTCGCCGGTGATCTCGGGGATGGTGTTCGTGCTGTTGTTCGGCGTGCACGGCTGGTTCGGCGCCTGGCTGCAGGAGCGCGATTTTTCCATCATTTTCGCGCTGCCCGGGATCATGCTGGCCACCATGTTCGTGACATTTCCGTACGTGGCGCGCGAGCTGATTCCGCTCATGCAGCAGCTCGGCAACGACGAGGAGGAAGCCGCCATCACCCTCGGCGCCGGCGGCTGGATGACCTTCTTTCGCGTGACGCTGCCGAAGGTGCGCTGGGGCCTGGTGTACGGCATGGTATTGTGCAACGCACGCGCCATGGGCGAGTTCGGCGCGGTATCGGTCGTGTCCGGTCACATCCGCGGGCTCACCAACACCATGCCGCTGCACATCGAGATTCTGTACAACGAATATAACTTCGTGGGCGCCTTTGCCGTCGCATCGCTGCTCACGCTGCTCGCGGCGCTGACGCTCGTGGTCAAGACGCTGGTCGAGCGCACCGGCTACCGCAGGCGCTGACGGATGTTCGAGCGTCTCAGACGCCTGCGCAGCACGCTGTGGCCGGACCCTGCCAGGACCAGCCTCACCTGGTGGCTGGTCGCGATCCACGTGACGCTGGTAGGGCTGGTGGCCGGCGGGATCACCTGGTCCGCCAGCCGCGAGCTGCGCGACCTGGCGGATGAGCAGGGCAAGGCACGCGTGCAGCTCGCGGCCGCGACCGCGCGCGAGCATCTGCGGCGCATGGCCGAGGATGCGCACGCCGCGGCGCGCGCGCTCGCCGACCGCCCTACGCTGCAGCGCCTGCTGGCGGAAGGCAAGAGCGAGGCGCTGGCGCCGTTCCTGCGCCGCTCCTGCGAGGCCAGCGGCGCGGACGCCTGCGCGGTGCTCTCCGGCCGGACCGTGGTCGCGGTGTCCGGGCCGGCGCTCGACTGGCAGCAGGCCGTCACCGCCGCCGCCGAGCAGGGCGCGACATTCATGGCGCTGCCGGCCACTGAACGCGTGCCGCTGCTCGGCGCGCGCGCCGCGCTCGGCGACCAGGGGCTGGCGGTTTACGTGGTGCGGCGGCTCGATGAGAAGCTCGCGCGCGCACTGAGCGAGCAGGGGGGCGCGGAGGTGCGGCTCATCGACTACCGCACCTACACCGGCGGCACAGTGAGCGCATTCACGCCCCTGTACTCGGCCGCACTCGCCGACGGCCACTCCGCCGTGCAGCGCATCGACGCCCAGGAAGCTTACGCATGCGCCGTGCCGGTGTTCGCCTCCAGCGGCGAAGCGATCGCCCTCATCGAGGCGCTCCTGCCCACCAGCGCGGTCGACACTTCCGCGCGCCACTTCCTGCACAGACTCCTGATCGCCGCCCTGCTGCTCGCCGCGCTGGCGGTGCTGGCCGGGGTGATCCTGGGCGAGCTGGTTGCCGGCCCGGTGCGCGCGCTCACCGCCGCGGCTACCCGCCTCGGCGCCGGGGATTTCTCCGCCTCGATTCCGCCCGGCGGAGCCGCAGAGGTCGGCGCGCTGGCGCGCACCATGGAGGACATGCGCCGCAACCTCATCGAGCTCACCAACACGCTGCGCCGGCGCGAGGCCGAGGCGCGCGCGGTGCTCGGCGGCATCGTCGAGGGGGTTTACGCCGTGGATCGCGAACGCATCATCCGCTACCTGAATCCGCAGGCGGCGCGGCTGTTGGGGGTCGCGCCCGAGGAGGCGACCGGACGCTTCTGCGGCGACGTGCTCAAGCCCCGCGAGGAGCAGGGCCGCCGCCCCTGCGACTTCCGCTGCCCGATCGTGCAGGCGCGCAGCGAGGGCAGCGCCAAGGCCATCGAGCACCTCGGTACCGGGCCGGGCGAGGCGCGCACCACGGTGATCACCAGCGCCGCGCCGGCCGATGGCCTGCAGGTGCAGGTGATGCGCGACGAGACCGAGCTGGAGGCGGTGCGGCGGGCGCGCGACTCGGTGCTCGCCAACATCTCACACGAGTTCCGCACTCCGCTCGCCGCGCAGCTCGCCTCCATTGAGCTGCTGCTCGCGGGCCTCGACGACATGCCGCGCCCACAGCAGCGCGAGCTGGTGGCCGCCCTCGAGCGCGGCACACTGCGCCTGACCCGGCTGATCGACAATCTCCTTGAGAGCGTGCGCATCGAGTCCGGACAGCTCGGCATCCGCCAGCAGCGCGTGGCGCTCGGCGAGATCATCGCGGACGCGCAGGCTCTGGTTGGCTCACTGCTCGCGCAGCGCCGCCAGAGCCTGGAGGTGAGCCTGCCGGAGAACCTGCCGCTGTTGAACGGCGACCGGACGCGCCTCACCCAGGTGTTCGTCAACGTGCTCGCCAACGCCAACAAGTTCGCTCCCGAGGACAGCGTGGTGCGTATCGGCGCCGCAGCCCAGGCGGGTACGGTGCGCGCCTGGGTCGAGGACGAAGGCGAGGGCCCCGTCGCCGGCGAGGGCGCGCAGCTGTTCGCCCGCTTCAGCCGCGGCGACAGCGAGCCCGAGCCGGCCGGTCTCGGGCTGGGACTGTGGCTGGTCAAGTCGATCATCGAGCGTCATGCCGGCAGCGTCGCCTTCGAGCGCACCCCCACCGGCCGCACCCGCTTCACCCTCACGCTGCCGGCGGAGAGTAGCGCGGAGAGCAGCGCATGAAAGTGCTGGTTGCCGACGATGATGCCGACCTGCGCGAGCTCATTGCCTTCACCCTCACGCAGGCGGGCTACCTCGTGCTCAAGGCCGCCGACGGCGCCGCGGCCCTGCGTCGCTTCGCGGAGGACTCCGCCGACCTGGTAGTGCTCGATATCAATATGCCTGGCCTGTCCGGGTTTCAGGTATGCGAGGCGATCCGCGCTCGCTCGCGCGTGCCGGTGATGATGCTCACGGTGCGCGGCGAGGAGGAAGACCTGGTGCACGCGCTCGGCCTCGGGGCCGATGACTACCTGACCAAACCCTTCAGCCCACGCACCCTCCTGGCCCGCATCAAGGCGCTGCTGCGTCGCGCCGGGATGGAGCCCGCGGCGCCCCTCGCCGCCGGGCGCGTGGCACTCGATCTGGCGGAGCATACGGTGCGCATCGCGCACGGCGAGGCGGTGCAGCTCACCAAGCTCGAGCTGCGGCTGCTGCAGATGCTGCTCGCCAATGCCGGGCACACCGTCAGCTCCGATCGGCTGCTGGTGCAGGTGTGGGGACATCGCAGCGGCGGGGATCGCCAGCTGCTGAAGCAGCTGGTGCATCGCCTGCGGCAGAAGATAGAGGCGGACCCGGCGGCGCCGGTACTGCTGCGCACCGCGGCGGCGGGCTACAAGCTCATTGTCGACTGAGCGGCGCGCGGCCAAAGCAACGCGCGGCACACCCGCTAAGGCGTGGAGATCTGATCGAACACGCCGCCGTCGCTGAAGTGCGTGCGCTGCGCGCGCGTCCAGCCGCCGAAGTCGGCAATTGTAGCCAGCTGCAGCTGCGGGAAGCGTTGGGCGTAGCGCGCCGCAACGGCTGCGTCGCGCGGGCGGTAGTCGTGGCGGGCGATGATCTCCTGGCCGTCGCTGCTGTAGAGATAACCGAGATAGGCGCGCGCCAGCTCGCGCGTGCCGTGGCGCAGCGCCACCTTGTCGACCACCGCCACCGGCGGCTCGGCGAGAATGCTCACCGAGGGCACGATGACCTGCAGCTGATCCGCGCCGACTTCGCGCACCGCGAGCAGCGCCTCGTTCTCCCAGGCGATGAGGACATCGCCGAGGCCATTATGAACGAAGGTGGTGGCGGAACCGCGCGCTCCGGCATCCAGCACCGGCACGTTGCGGTACAGCCGGCGCACGAACTCCCGCGCGCTCTCCTCGCTCCCGCCCGGCTGCGCGCGCGCCCACGCCCAGGCGGCGAGGTAGTTCCAGCGCGCGCCACCTGAGGTCTTGGGATTGGGGGTGATGACCGACACACCCGGCCGCACCAGATCGCCCCAGTCGCGGATGGCCTTCGGGTTGCCATGCCGTACCAGCAAGACGATCGTGGAGGTGTAGGGCGAGCTGTTCTCGGGCAGCAGGGTCTGCCAGTTGAGCGGCAGGAGCTTACCTTGCGCCGCGATGGCGTCGATGTCGGCCGCCACGGCCAGCGTGACGACATCCGCGGCGAGACCTTCGATGACCGAGCGCGCCTGCGTGCCCGAACCACCATGCGACTGCTCGACGCGCAGCTCCTGACCGGTCTTCGCCTTCCAGTACCTGGCAAACGCTGCGTTGAATTCCGCGTACAGCTCGCGCGTCGGATCGTAGGAGACATTGCGCAGCGTCACGCGCGTGGCGCCCCCGGGTGCGCCCGGGCGGCTGCAGGAGCCGAGCGCCGCGAGGGCTAGAGCAGCGAGCGCGAGAACGGCGGCCGGGCGCGTGAGCGAGTGAGTCGAGCGCATCAGCGGATGCTAGCCGCGCGCGGGGCGGCTGTCAGTCGCAGCGTGGTTACGGCTCTGCCGATGCGCTACAGGCGCAGCGCGCTGCGCAGATGCGGCTCGAGTGCGGCGGCGCAGGCGGCCACCGTGCGCGGGCCGCCGAGCTCGGATAGCTGCGTCATCTGCAGGCCCTGGTAGCCACAGGGATTGATGCGGTTGAAGGGCTCGAGGTCGAGCGCCACGTTGAGCGCGAGGCCGTGATAGCTGCCGCCGCGGCGCACGCGCACGCCGACACTCGCGAGCTTGGCTCCTGCCACGTAGACCCCGGGCGCCGCACGGCGCGACTCGGCGCGGATGCCGAACTGCGCCGCGAGCTCGATGATGCCGCGCTCGAGCGCTGTGACGAAAGCCCGGATGCCGAGCCCCAGGCGTTCCAGGTCCACGAGCGGGTACACCACGAGCTGACCCGGTCCGTGGTAGGTCACCTGTCCGCCGCGATCGACCTGCACGACCGGGATGTCGCCCGGCGCCAGCAGGTGCGCGCGGCTGGCATTCACTCCCAGGGTGAACACCGGCGGGTGCTCGAGAAACCAGATCTCGTCGGCTGTCGCGGCGGTGCGCTGCTCGGTGAAGCGTTGCATCGCGCGCCAGGTGGGCTGGTACTCGAGCAACCCGAGGTGGCGCATCACGGCGGCGGGCCGCACCGGCTCGCGCGCAGCGGCAAGCAGTGCGGGCGCGGCCGCAGGCGGCGGCGTGCGCGGCGCGGCGGCCGGCGGGAGGTTCGCGCTCACGTCGCGTGATTCCGGTTGTCGAGGCCCGCGTTGTTGCGCTCGAGCGCCCGCTCCGCGCGGTAGCTCGAGCGCACCAGGGGACCTGCGACGCACTCGAGGAAGCCACGCGCGAGCGCGCGCTCGCGGTAGCGATCGAACTCCGCGGGAGTGACATAGCGCTGCACGGCAAGGTGGTTCGCCGTCGGGCGCAGGTACTGGCCGAGGGTCACGAGGTCGACAGCGGCGCTGCGCAGGTCGGCGAGCGTCGCATCGATCTCCTCGTCGCTCTCGCCCAGCCCCAGCATGAGGCTGCTCTTTGTGAGCACCCCCGCTCGGGTGTGCTTGGCATGGGCGAGTACCCGCAGCGTCTGCTCGTAGCCGGCACGCGGATCACGCACCGGGTGCGTCAGCCGCCGGACCGTCTCGATGTTCTGGGCGAACACCTCGATCCCGGAGTCGACCACTGTGGCGACGTCGGCGAGCACTCCCTGGAAGTCCGGAGTCAGGGCCTCGACCGCAGTGAGGGGGTTGCGGCGCTTGATCGCGCGCACGCAGGCGGCGTAGTGCGCCGCACCGCCATCGGGGAGGTCATCGCGGTCGACGGAGGTCAGCACCACGTAACGCAGCCGCATGAGCTCGACCGTGCGCGCAGCGTTCTCTGGCTCCTCCGCATCGAGCCAGCCACGCGGGTTGCCGGTGTCCACCGCGCAGAAACGGCACGCGCGCGTACACACCGCGCCCATCAGCATGAGAGTGGCGGTGCCCGCGTTCCAGCACTCGCCGATGTTCGGGCACTTGGCCTCCTCGCACACCGTGGCGAGGCGGTGCTCCCTGACGAGCGCGCGCACGGCACGGAAGCCCGTACCGGTGGGAGCAGGCGCCTTCAGCCACGCGGGCTTGCGCGCGAGCGGCCCGGGGGCTGCAGCGCCGCCGTTCTTGATGCCGTCGCGGATAGCCGTAAACCCCTGAGGCGTAAGGTATTTCTCGCCGCTGCGAGGGTGCGCGACGTCGGCCACCACGGGAATGCCCTTCAACTGCGGCATGCTCTCATTCTATCTCAGGGACCTGTCTCGGGGATTCGGGCGGCCAGCTGCGCCAGGCGCTCCGCGCTCCCCACGTCACACCACTCGCCGCGATGCAGCTCACCGCTCACCCGGTGCGCCTCGATGGCGCGGTTGAGCAGCGGCAGCAGGGGGAACCGCCCCGCCGTGCAGCCGTGGAAGAACTCCGGACGGTAGACGCCGACGCCGGAATAGGTGAGGCGCCCGGCATCGCGGTTGACGACCCGGCCGTCTTCGAGCGCGAAATCCCCGCGCGGATGGTGCGGTGGGTTGGGAATGAGCACCAGATGCGCGTGCGCCTCGGGCGCGAGATGAAGCCGGCGGAAGTCGATGTCCGTCCAGAGGTCGCTGTTCACCACCAGGAACGGTCCCGGCCCGAGCAGCGGCAGCGCCCGAAAGATGCCCCCGCCGGTCTCGAGCGGTACCGGTCCCTCATCGCTCCAGGTGATGTTGAGAGCGAAGTCGCGGCCGTCGCCGAGCGCCGCACGCAGCCGCTCGCCGAGCCAGGACAGATTGATGACTACCTCGCGCACACCGGCACGTGCGAGCGCAGCGAGGTGCCAGGCAATGAGCGGCCGCCCGCCCACCCGCACCAGTGGTTTGGGGAGCGAATCGGTGAGGGGGCGCAGGCGCTCGCCGCGTCCGGCCGCCAGCAGCATCGCCTTCATGCGCGCGTCCCGCAGCTGCGCGCATGCCCGGCAGCGATGCGCGCGTTGGCGCCCGGCAGCTGCGCCACGACCCGCTCTTCCAGGAAGTAGCCGAGCGGCGCCAGCTCGCGGTAAAGGCCGCACACCTCGCGCACATAATCGAGGGTGCGCGGCAGGTCGGGGAGGTAGCCGGCTTTGCCGTCGCGGTACCACAGGCGGCAGAAGATGCCGAGCACCTTGATGTGCCGCTGCACGCCGATGAGATCGAACCAGCGCAGGAACTCGCCCTCGCTCGCGCCGGCAGCGCCTCCCTCGGCCAGCAGCCGGGCGCGATAGGCCCTCACCCAGGCAAGCACGCGCTCGCGCGGCCAGGCGATGTAGCAATCCTTCAGCAGCGAGACCAGGTCGTAGCCGACCGGCCCGCACAGCGCGTCCTGGAAATCGACCATCCCGGGATTGCGCTCCGCGACCACCATGAGATTGCGCGAGTGGTAGTCGCGATGCACGAACACGGCCGGCTGCGCCAGCGCTTCGCGGATCAGGAACTCGCAGGCGTCCGCGAGCAGCTCGCGCTCGGTGGCCGACAGGGCGAGTAACAGGTGCCGCTCGAGAAACCATTCGGGCATCAGCGCCAGCTCGCGCGAGAGCTCCGTGCGCCCGTAGGGCGCGAGCTGCGCGCACAGCGCGACCCCGCGCACCTGGATGGCGGCGAGCGCGGCGAGCGCGTCGGCGTACAGCGGCTCGGGGTCGTCCCCCGCCCGCAGGCGCTGCAGATAGAGCGTCGCGCCGAGATCCTCGAGCAACAGCAGGCCGCGCGCGCTGTCGACCTCGTGCACGTGCGGCACGTGGGCACCGAGGGACTCGAGCAGCGCCGACACTTTCAGGTAGGGCCGTACGTCTTCCTTTCCGGGCGGTGCATCCATCACCACGTAGGTAGCCCCGGCGCAGAACACACGGAAGTAGCGCCGGAAGCTCGCATCGCTCGAAGCCGGCTCGATGCGCTGCGCCGGCCGACGAAGCTCGCGCGACAGCCAATCGTGAATCAGCGCAAGTCGCGCGTCAGTTTCGCCCATGTGTGAGTCAGCGGTGTTTCGGTCCGCTTGGCAGTGAGGCGCCATTATAATGCCGCTCTTTATGCTGCGTTCGAGCCCAATCTGGATCGTAGTCGCATCGCTCGGCAGCATCATGCCCGTGGCCCGGGCGCAAGATCCGCCTTGCCCGTCACAGATCGTGCCGGGCGGCGCCACGACCGGCCGCGGCGACGCCGCCGCAACCGCTGCGCAGGAGAAGCGCAGCGAGGGCGGAAACATCGTTATCAGCAGTGACCAGGCGACACTCGGCGTGGACGGCAACGCGACGCTGCGGGGCAACGTCGAGGTGCGCCAGGGTGATCGCGAGATCCATGCCGACCAGGTCGACTACGATTCCAACAACCGCTCGATGCGCAGCGACGGACACATCGACTACCGGGATCCGCTGGTGCACGTGGCCGGCGCCGGTGGCAGCTACTCAACCAGCGGCGGGGCGGAGTTCCGCTCGGCGCAGTTCGATCTGCGCCAGCGCGCAGCGCGCGGGGCGGCGCGCGAGATGACGCTCACGCCCGCGGGGGTGCTGCGCCTGCAGGGAGTCACGTTCACCACCTGCCCTTTGCGCGACCAGTCCTGGCAGCTCAAGGCGAAGAGTATCGTGCTCGACACGCGCAACAAGGTCGGCACCGGCCGAGGTGCGCAGGTTGACTTCATGGGCGTGCCGCTGGTGTACCTGCCATGGGTGTCGTTCCCGCTCTCCAGCGAGCGCAAGAGCGGCTTCCTGTTTCCGGGTGTCGGCAACACCTCGACCAACGGCCTGCAGCTCTCGGTCCCTTACTACTGGAACATCGCCCCGAACGCAGACTTCACTTTCCAGCCAATCCTTTACAGCAAGGCCGGCACCGACCTCGGCGGCGATTTGCGATTCCTGACCGCGAGCCAGCGCGGGCGGCTCGACTGGAATTACCTCCCCGACGACAGCGCCTTCGGCGGCAGCCGCAGCCGGGTGCGATTCACCGACGTTGCCGAGCTGCCGGGCGACTTCCGCCTCAACGCGAGCGCGGAGAACGTGAGCGACACCCGCTACTTCGAGGACTTCTCTCAGGGGCCGGAAGGAGCCAGCACGCCTTTTCTCGAGCGCCGCGCCACGCTCTCCTACCGCAGCGAGCACTGGAGCATCGACGGCGAAGCGCAGCAGTACCAGACCATCGACTACACGCTGCTGCAACCCGACCGTCCCTACGCGCGCGTGCCGCGCATCGCCGTCGACGCCGACTATGGAGTGGGACCCAACGCGCTGTTGCACTACGGCTTCGACTCCGAGTTAGTCGATTTCCAGCATTCCCAGCGACCCGACATCGTCACTACCGGCTGGCGCGCGGACCTCATGCCGCAGGTGTCGCTCGATCTCACCGGCCCCGGATATTTCCTGCGACCCGCCCTCGCCTGGCGGGCCACGCAGTACGAGCTCGATACGCGCGGCCCCGGGCAGCTGCAGCGCTCGCCTTCGCGCACGCTGCCCATTGCGAGCTTCGACACGGGGCTCGTGTTCGAGCGTCCCAGCGGCTCGCGCGATCAGCGCAAGCTCACCCTCGAGCCGCGCGTCCTGTACGTCGACGTGCCCTACCGCGGCCAGGATCAGCTGCCGGTGTTCGACACCGCGCTGCCGGATCTGAACCCTGTGCAGCTGTTCCGCACCAACCGCTATGTCGGCGCCGACCGCGTGAGCGATGCCAACCAGGTGAGTGTCGGGGTCACCAGCCGGCTGCTCGACGCGCGCGACGGGCGGCAGTTCATCTCCGCCACCCTCGGCGAGACCTACTACTTCGAGACGCCGCGCGTGATGCTGCCCGGGGAGGTGCCGACCACCGGCAAGCGCTCGGACCTCGTAGCGCAACTGGCCCTCACGGCGTTCCAGGACTGGAGCGCGGACATCGGGGTGCAATGGGATCAGCAGAAGCGACGCAGCGAGCGCACGACCGTGAACCTGCAGTACAAGCCCGCCCCCGACACGGTAGTGAACCTCGCCTACCGCTACGAGCGTTTTGTCACAACCGTGGAGCTCTTCCAGGGAGTGCCGCAGCTCATCCAGCAGGGGTTCGATCAATTCGAGCTCTCCGGGGTGTGGCCCATCAAGCGTCACTGGAACCTGTTCGTGCGGGATGTCTATTCCCTGCGCGATCGGGCGCAGGATCACCCCAAGGAGCTGGAGCGTTTCGCCGGCTTCGAGTACCGTGCGTGCTGCTGGCGCATCCGCCTCGGGGCCCGCCGCTATGTGAATAGCCACGACCCCACCGCCGGCCAGACGACCGGCGTGTGGCTGCAGCTGGAACTCGCGGGCCTGGCCAGTGTCGGATCCGCGTCGGACGCCTTCCTCACCGAGGCGATCCGCGGCTACACGCCCCCGGAAGCAACTAACGTCAGGACCCAGGGCGCCCTGAAAGGCATCTGGTGAAGGAACAAAGGAGCCCTATGCGGCGGATTCTGACCACGGCCTCAACCTGGCTCGCGCTTTGCGTGGCGGCCCTCAGCGTGCCGGCGGGTGTGCAGGCGCAAACCCGCGAGCTCGCCACCCGCGGTGAGCTGCTCGATCGGGTAGTGGCGATCGTGAACGACGGCGTGGTGCTCAACAGTGATCTGGACGCCCAGATCGGAGCGGTCAGCGAGCGGCTGCGGCAGCAGAAGCTCGAGCTGCCCCCGCAGAACGTGCTGCGACAACAGGTGCTCGAGCGTCTCGTGCTGCAGGAGATCCAGATCCAGCGCGCCAACCGCGCCGGCGTCAAGGTCACCGACGAGACCCTCAACGCGGCGCTGCAGGACGTCGCCAAGCGCAACGGTCTCACCCTCTCGCAGCTGCCTGATGCGCTCGCGCAGCAGGGGGTCGATTACGCCTCCTACCGCGATGACATCCGCAAGGAAATCACCCTCAACCTGCTGCGCCAACGCGACGTGCTGCAGCACATCAGCATCACTCCGCGCGAGATCGACCAGTTCCTCGAGAAGCAGACCAAGACCCCTTCGGAGCGCAACGAGTACAACGTGTCGCACATTCTCATCGCCGTCGGGCAGGAGGCGAGCCCGGCACAGCTGGATGCGGCCGCCAAGCGTGCGACGGACGTCCACGAGCGCGCCAGGAGCGGCGAGGACTTCGCCAAGCTCGCCGTGGCCTATTCCAACAGCCAGACGGCGCTCGATGGCGGAGCCCTCGGCTGGCGCAAGGGCGGCGAGCTGCCCACTTTCCTCACCGACGTGGTCGCGAAGCTCAAGCCCGGCGAGGTGAGCGAACCGCTGCGCACGCCGACCGGCTACCACATCATCCGGCTGAACGAGGTTCGCGGCGCGGCGCAGAACGCGGTCGAGGACCAGATCCACGTGCGCCACATACTCATGAAGACCAATGAGCTCGCCGATGATGCGACCGTGCGCAGCAAGCTGCTGGCGCTGCGCGAGCGCATTCTCAAGGGTGAGGAATTCGCCGGCGTGGCCCAGACCTCCTCCCAGGATCCGGGTTCCGCGGCGGAGGGCGGGGATCTCGGGTGGGGCGGACCGGGCACGTTCGCGCCCGAGTTCGAGCAGGTGGTGGGGACACTGAAGGACAACGACATCAGCGAGCCCTTCCACACACCGTTCGGCTGGCACATCGCGCAGATGCTCGGCCACCGCCGCATCGACAACACCAACGAGCTCAAGCGCCGCCAGGCCATGGAAGCGATCCGCGCCAGCAAGGCCGACGAGGAGACCGAGCTGTGGCTGCGGCGCATGCGGGATGAAGCGTACGTCGATTACAAGTCGTGATTCCGCGTATCGCCTTGACGAGTGGGGAGCCCGCCGGGATCGGCCCGGAGCTGTGCCTGGCGCTCGGCACTCGCGAGCTGCCCTGTGAGCTGGTGTGCCTGGGCGATCGCCCGCTGCTGGAGGCGCGCGCCCGGGGTCTGCAGCTCAGCGTGGCCCTGCATGGCTGGGAAGGCGTGCAGGGCGCCACGCGCCGCCGGCACACGGCGGGCAGCCTGAGCGTCGCGCACCTGCCGCTCGCCGCGCCGAGTATCGCCGGCAGACCCGACCCGTCCAACGCCCGCTACGTGCTCGCCCTTCTCGATCGGGCCGTCGACGGCGCGCTCGCCGGCGAGTTCGACGCGATCGTCACCGCGCCGGTGCACAAGAGCGTCATCAACGACGCCGGCATCGACTTCACCGGTCATACGGAATATCTCGCCGCGCGCACCCACAGTGCGCGCGCCGTGATGATGCTGACCGCCGGAGAGCTGCGCGTGGCGCTCGCCACCACGCATGTGCCGCTGCGCGCGGTGAGTGCTGCCCTGAGCATCGACTCGCTGTGCGAGGTAGCCGCGATTCTCGCGCGCGAGCTCACCGCTTACTGGTCCATCCGTACGCCGCGCATCGCCGTGTGCGGCCTGAACCCGCATGCCGGCGAGGGCGGTTACCTCGGCGACGAGGAGCTGCGGGTGATCGGCCCCGCCATCGAACGCATGCGCAGCCTCGGGATCGACGCCGCCGGGCCGCTGCCGGCCGATACCGTGTTCGTGCCACAGGTGCTGGTCGGTTTCGACGCGGTGCTCGCCATGTATCACGACCAGGGACTGCCGGTCGTCAAGCACGCCGGCTTCGAGCGCGCCGTCAATGTGACGCTCGGCCTGCCCCTGGTGCGTACCTCACCCGATCACGGCACCGCCTTCGACCTGGCCGGTACCGGACGGGCCGACCCGGGGAGCCTGGTCGCGGCAGTGCAGCTCGCGGCCCGGCTCGCGCAACAGCGGCGCGCCTCGGCTCGGCCCTGATGGCGGCCGCGGCGAGCGCGGAGCACCCGCCGCGCCGCAAGCGCTTCGGCCAGCATTTCCTGCACGACCCGGCGGTGATCGCGCGCATCGTGCGCGCCCTCGCGCCACGCGCCGGCGAGCACCTGGTGGAGATCGGGCCCGGGCGCGGTGCGCTCACTGCGCGCCTGCTCGAGTGCAGCGGCTGCACGCTAGATGCGATAGAGATCGACCGCGACCTGGCGGCGCGGCTGCGCGAGCGTTTTGCGGGCTCACCCGACCGGATGCTGCACGAGACTGACGCGCTGCAATTCGATTTCCAGGCGCTGGCGCGCGCACGCGGCGGGCGGCTGCGCATCGTGGGTAACCTGCCTTACAACATCTCCACCCCGCTCCTGTTTCACCTGCTGGCCGCAGCGGCGGCGATCGAAGACCTCACGATCATGCTGCAGCGGGAGCTGGCGGCACGCCTCAGCGCGCCGCCAGGCGGGCGCGATTACGGGCGCCTCACCGTCATGCTCGCGCCGGCGGCCCAGGTCGAACGGCTCTTCGATGTGGGTCCGGGCGCGTTCCAGCCCCCGCCCCGGGTATGGTCGGCGCTGGTGCGGCTCACCCTGCGCACCGTGCCGCCCTTCGCGGTAAGCCCGCACTATGCGGCGCTGGTCGCGGCCGCCTTTGCGCAGCGCCGCAAGACGCTGCGCAATGCATTAAGTCAGTTGCTCACCCGCGAGCAGATCAGCGCCTGCGGCATCGACCCGGCCGCCCGCCCCGAGACGCTCACGCCCGAAGGCTTCAACACCCTGGCGCAGGCCCTCGACCGCGCGTGCCGCTGACGTTAGTCTTGCGCTGGGTCTGCTGCATGAGGGACTCGCGTCATGGCTGTGTACCGTCGTGTCCTGCTGGTGGTCGACCTGACAGAAGACAGTCTCACGATCGGGCGCAAGGCGCAGGCGCTGGTCGCGGCCCTCGGCGCGGAGATCGAGCTGCTCCACGTGGTGGAGTTCGTACCGGTCGAGCCGATGGGCGAGGCGCTGATGCCCTCGGCGCAGATCCAGGAGGACCTGCTGCAGCGCGCGCAACGGCGCCTGGCGGCACTCGCAGCAGACCTCGGCATCGCCGGGGTCCCCTGCCGGGTGGAAAGCGGCAATGTCAAATCGGAGATCGTACGCGTGGCGCGCGAGCGGCACGCCGACCTCATCGTCCTCGGCAGTCGCGAGCGTCACGGACTGTCGATTCTGGTCAATCTCACCGAGGACACCGTGCTGCACGCCGCCCCCTGCGACGTGCTGGCGATGCGGGCTCGGCCTTAGGCTGAAGATTGGGCTTTCGGTAGAATTGCGTACATGACCTCCGACGAGCACAAGATCCGTGTCGAAGTCGAGACCAGCTATCTCGACGAGCAGTCCGATCCGCGCGAGCGCCGCTACGTGTTTGCCTACACCATCACCATCCGCAACGAGGGCCTGGTGCCGGCACGATTGCTGACACGGCATTGGGTGATCACGGACGCCAACGGCAAGGTCGAGGAAGTGCGCGGCGACGGCGTGGTCGGTGAGCAGCCCTACCTCAAGCCGGGGCAGGGCTTTCGTTACTCGAGCGGGGCGGTGATCGAGACACCCGTCGGTTCGATGCAGGGGAGCTATCAGATGCTCGCCGACGACGGCGCGCACTTCGACGCACCCATTCAGCCCTTCCGCCTGGCGATGCCCGGCATCCTGCAGTGACGCGCTATGCGGTCGGCGACCTGCAAGGCTGTGATGAGGAGTTGCGCGCCCTGCTCGGGCGGCTGAAGTTCTCGGCCGATCGCGACCAGCTGTGGTTCGTGGGCGACCTCGTAAATCGAGGCCCGGCATCGCTCGCAACGCTGCGCCAGGTGCACGCCCTGCGCGACAACGCCGCCGTGGTACTGGGCAACCACGATCTGCATCTGCTCGCCCTCGCCTGCGGCGCAGACCGGCGCCGCAGTTCCGACACCCTCGATGAGGTGCTTGCGGCGCCGGACCGCGAAGTGCTGCTCGAATGGCTCCTCACCCGCCCCCTGGCGCACGCGCAGGGAACCGACCTCATGGTGCACGCCGGGGTGGTGCCGCAGTGGACGGTGGCGCTCACCCTGACTCTCGCCGCCGAAGTGAGCGCCGCGCTGCGCCGCGATCCGCGCGCGCTGTTCGAGCACATGTACGGCAACGAGCCGGAGCGCTGGGACGAGCGGCTCGCGGGCATGGAGCGGCTGCGCTTCGTCATCAACGTGCTGACACGGCTGCGCGTGTGCACCGCCGACGGACGCGTGGATCTGTCGCAGAAGGGCGCGCCACCACCGTCGCCCTCCCAGCTGCGTCCCTGGTTCGAGCACCGCCACCGCGCCAGCCGCAACGCGCGTGTCATCTTCGGCCACTGGTCTGCGCTCGGGCTGGTGCAGCGCCCGGGGGTCATCGGACTGGACACCGGGTGTGTGTGGGGTGGCGCACTCACCGCGTTCGATCTCGACTCGGATCGCCCGCCGGTGACTGTGCCGTGCGGCGGCTATCAGCGCGTCGGCGTGGACTAATTAATTGGCCGAAAGGCCTGCGGCTTTTTCTGCAGGCCAACCCATCGGCCAAGTCAGGGCGCCCAGGAAACTGTCATCTGCTCCGTCTGCGGCGTGTATACGCCGGGAGCGAGTTCGAGGTCCACAGGCCTGCCGCCCGCGCTGGCGATGGGCAGGCTCGTGCGCTGCGCCGCGCGCACCTCGAGCACACCGATCGCGCCCGGAGTGACCCTGAAGGCCAGCCGCACCGGCCAGCCGTACGCGGAAGCGGGCCTGAGCGTGATGCTGCCCGAGCCACTGGCGGCCGAGAGGTCCAGCAGCAGCGTGTTGCGCATCCAGTACTGCGGGAAGGCGGCGCCGCTCACGTCGAGCTCATGCACCGGCGCAGGCGCCGCGGGACTGTGGCGGTGCCAGGGCCAATGCGCTCGCGGAACGTGCCCGCAGGCGGCCGCCGACAGCGCCAGCACCGCAACGACGCTGCACACCGCACCTCTGCCCGCTCCCGCCTGCATCGCACCCTCCTCGTTGCGCCGCACCAGCGCGTACCATACGCGAACGGCACGGAGGACACATGCCATCCCTGCAAGCCTTCAACTTCCGGCAATGGATCGAGGCGAACCGCGCGCTCCTCAAGCCGCCGGTCGGCAACAAGCGCGTGTTTCGTGACGGCGACTTCATCATCATGGTGGTGGGCGGACCGAACGCTCGCAAGGACTACCACGTCGACCCGGGCGAGGAATTCTTCTACCAGCTCGAGGGCGACATGGTGCTGAAAACCATGCAGGAGGAGCGTCCGGTGGACGTGCCCATACGCGCTGGCGAGGTGTTGCTCATCCCGCCGAAGCTGCCGCATTCGCCGCAGCGCCCGGCCAACACCGTGGGACTGGTGATCGAGCGCGCACGCCGCGCGGGGGAGCTCGACGGCTTCCAGTGGTACTGCGAGCGCTGCGGGCAGCGGCTGTACGAGGAGTTCTTCGAACTGACCGACATCGAGCGGCAGTTTCCCCCGGTGTTCGAGCGCTTCTTCGCGAGCCTCGCCCGGCGCACCTGCGCCCACTGCGGCACGGTGATGGAGCGCGCCTAGGTGTACGCGCGCGTCCGGATCGAGGGCCGCGAGCTCGGCGTCGACCTGTCGCGCCCGCTCGATCTGGCGCTGGAGCTGAACTTCGCCGGCGCACAGCCGCGGCATTTCGGCGCGCCGCGCGCCAGCGCCCGGGAGTTCACGCCTCCGGGTTCCGCCTTCAACGGTTCCGTCGCGCGCGGCGCGAGCTGCAACTGCGAGGTCATCACGCTCATTCCCCACTGCAACGGTACGCACACCGAGTGCGCCGGGCATCTCACGCGCGAGCGCCTGGATGCGTGGCGCGTGGCGCCGACGGGCCTGACGCCCGCGCTGCTGCTGTCGGTCGTCCCCGAGCCTGCCGCAGGCGAAGGAAGCGAGCCTGCCCCGCAGGCGGCCGATCGGCTCATCACGCGAGGCTCGCTGGAGCGAAGCTGGTGCAACAGTGCCCCGTTCGCCCCGCGTGCGCTCATCATCCGCACGCTACCCAACAGCGCCGACAAGCGTGTCCGCGACTACACCGGGGAGACACCGCCCTACCTGTCGCGCGAGGCGGCGCAGCTGCTCGTCAGCCGCGGCATCCTGCACCTGGTCGTCGACGTGCCTTCGATCGATCGCGCGCACGATGAGGGCCGCCTCGCCGCGCACCATATTTTCTTCGGCCTGCCGCCCACCGCCGTGCGGCTCGCGGCCGCGGCACGCCCCGACGCCACCATCACCGAGCTCGCCTTCGTTCCCGACAGTGCGCTGGACGGCTTCTACCTGCTCGAGCTGCAGGTGCCGGCACTTAGCGGAGATGCGGTCCCGAGCCGTCCGCTGCTCTACCCCATCGCGGATCCGGACAAATGAGCGCACAGGCAACGCTGGCCGAGGCACAGGCGCGCGACGCAGCCGATCAGCTGCGCGGCTATCGCGCGCGCTTCGCGCTGCCACGCGATGAGCGCGGCGAGCCGCTCGTGTACCTGTGTGGTCACTCGCTCGGCCTGCTGCCGCTCGCGGCCCGTGACATCGTGAACGAGGAGCTCGACGAGTGGGCGCGGCTCGCAGTCGAAGGCCACGAGCATGCGCGCCGCCCGTGGGTGCCCTATCACGAGAACCTGACCGCCGGCCTCGTGGCGCTCACCGGGGGGCTGACAGACGAAGTCATCGCCATGAATTCGCTCACGGTGAATCTGCACCTGATGCTCGCGAGCTTCTATCGTCCCGTCGGGCAGCGCACGCGCATCCTGATCGAGGCGGGCGCATTCTCCTCGGACCGCCACGCGGTTGCCTCGCAGATCGCCTGGCACGGGCTCGACCCGGAAACCAACCTCATCGAGCTGGCGCCTCCCGCGGGCGAGGAGCTGGTGCCCGAGGAGCAGATCGCGGCGTGTCTGGCGCGCCAGGGCGAGCAGATCGCGCTGGTGCTGTGGCCCGGAGTGCAGTTTCGCACCGGCCAGGCCTTCGACCTCGCGCGCATCGTGCAGGCGGCGCACCGGCACGGCTGCATCGCCGGATTCGACCTGGCGCACTCGGTCGGCAACCTGCCGCTGGCGCTGCACGGGTCGGAGGCGGACTTCGCCGTGTGGTGCAGCTACAAGTATCTCAACGGCGGGCCGGGCGCGATCGCAGGCTGCTTCATCCACCAGCGCCACACGCAGGCGCAACCGTCCACGCGCCACAGCGGCGCCCTCCCCGGCGCCCGGCTCGCCGGCTGGTGGGGCCACGAGGAGCCGACCCGCTTTCTCATGGAGGCG
>DASZHQ010000186.1:0-35922 GCA_035937715.1 Steroidobacteraceae bacterium
CCGTTGTCGGTCTCGATCGTCAGCTCGCTCGCGCCGAGAATTTCCAGGGTCTCCTCCAGCGTGTGCGGTCCGCGCGGGTCGCGCGCGCCCACCTTGCCGCCGCCGCGCACGCGTCCCCGCTGCGGCGTGCCCGGACGCATGCCGCGGCCGACAGCCGCCTTCGGGCCCGGCCTCGCCACCTTGGCGGCCGGGCGGGGCTGCGCCTGCAGGGGCACGGAGCGCGCTGCGCTGTCGTCATCGATAAGCTTGAATTCGTCGGTCGGATCGCCGCGTGCGGCGAGAGGCGCCGCGAGCGTCGCGGCCTGCTCCTGGTCGGTTGCGCGCGCCTTCTCCTGCGGACTCACCGGCACCACGGCGACCGAGCCGAACTCCGAGCGCACGTAGTACGCCACCTGCTTGGCGGAGATCGCGTCGCTGAAGAAGCCGAGCCGCAGTCCGTACCACTTGCGTCCCTCGCGGCTGCCCTCGACGGTGTAGAGCGTGTAGGCGCTGAAGATCGCCAGGGGCGGGACCTTGTCGAGCTCCACGGCCTGCACGGACCATTGCAGCTGCACCGCGAAGGACACCGCCGCATTGGCGGCGACTGCCTCCTTGAGCGCGCGGCGTGTGCCGGTGTCGTCGGGCTTGAGCAGCGGGATGCCGCTGCCTGCGGCGAGCTCCGCGGACGGCGGCTCGCCGCCCACGGGACGGCGGGCTTCGAGAAATCTGAGCACCTGCGTGTCGCTGAGCGAGTCGCCTTCGGCGGTTGCTTCGCGCGGCGGTGGCGGCGCCTGCATCTGGCGCGTCTCACCGCTGGCACTCGCATCGCCCAGGGCCTTGAGCACTTCGCGCACGTTGGAATCTTCGAACACCGGCTTCACGGGCGGCCTCACCGGGGGCCGCGCGGCGGGCGGCGCGGCGCGCGTGGCCGAAGTGCCGCTTCCTCGGGCCGCCGGCGTCGCTCTCGTGCCGGCGAGGGGGGCCGGCTTCGCCGGTGCGCGCGCGACAGGCCCTGCCGCAATGGGTGCCCGGTCGGGGGTCGGCGGCGCCGGCGATCGCCTGGCAGCCGCGGGCAGCGCGCCGGGCGGGGCGAGCGGCCGCGCGGCCGGCGGTGCAGCGACGCGCCTGCCGAGCGGTGGAGCTGCATGCACCACCGGCACGCGCAGCGGCTGTGCGACGGCGATGGGCTTGGGCGCGGCGGCGGCTATCGGCGTCGGGGACGGCGGTGCGGACGAGCGTGCGGCGGGTGCAGCGGCCACGTGAGGCTGCGGGCCGGCGGCGTGCTGCGCCTGTGCGGCCGCAGCGGCCGCGGCGCGCTCGCGCAGCTTGCGTCCGGGGGCCTCACCTGCCCAGGCGCCCGGGTAGATCTCGCGCACCACGCTCAGCCACTCCTCGGCCTCGGCCAGCGTGGCGAAGTAACCCATGTGCAGACGAAAGCGCTCGCGCCCTTCCTCGAAGCGCCGGCTGACGACGAACGTGAAACGCTTGAGCTCCGGCAGATCCGTCTGCGCGAGCGCCATGGGCGTCGTCGAAGAGCACAAGTTGAGCACGAACGGCCCCGTGCTTGCGGCAGGCGCGGCCGGATCTCCGGCTTCCGCGCTCGCGCGAGCGTCGGAAGCGAAGTTGGGTGTTGCTGTCATAACTTCCCCGGACACGAAATAACCCGAAGGCCCCGGCCCCAGAGGATCGGTGCGGAATTCTTGCAACGGGGAAGGAGATGCTCGCTCGCGGCAGGCGCGATCGTGGCAGCCCCGCCGTCGTAGGAAGCCCGTTCCTTTAGACCGGTGGCTTTGCGTCCCCGTCTTTCGACGGGTTTGCCCTTTTCACTCAGGCACCAGTCTCAAAGCGTCGCCGTTCAGAGTCAAGTACGTAAATGTGCCTAGGCTCTCAAGGTCGCATCACAGCGCCGGCGACGCCCGCGTGCGCCACTTTATGTCTCACCGGCTGCGCGCGCGCTGCCGGGAGCGCGCTGCCGGGGCGCTCCTCAGCGAGCGCTCGCGCCCGAATTCCAGAAGCGCCCCGCGCTGCGCAGATGCCGGGCATAAAAGCCGTGGCTCAGGTCCGCGTATGCGACCGCCTGTCCGGCGCGCGGCGCGTGAATGAATCGCCCCTCACCGGCGTAGATGCCGACGTGGTCCACGCCACGGGCGCGAATATGGAAAAACACGAGATCTCCGGGGGCCAGTTGCGCCAGCGGCACAGGGCGCGCGGCGCGCCGCTGCGCGACCGCCGTACGCGGGATCGAGAGCCCCACGCGCTCGTGCGCGTAGAGCGCCAGCCCGCTGCAATCGAAGCCGGCCGCGTCGGCACCGCCGAATTGGTAGGGCTTGCCGACGAGGCTGGCCGCCACTGCCGCGATCACGGCCCCCTCGTCCGGGGGCGCGGGCGGTGCGGCCGGATGAGTGGCGCAGGCGGCGGCGGTGAGCGCGAGGGACAGGAGCGCGGCGGCGAGGCAGGGAGCGGCACGCACTTGAGAGTCTGAGCAGTGCGCACGCACGCCCTAGCGGGGCCGCGCGGGCGTCTTCGGCTGCGCCGGGGGGCTTGCGCGCCGCGCGCCGAGGCGCGCCAGCGCCTGCATCCCCTCCCAGCCGTAGCGCTGCACACCGCGACGTCCGGAGCGCGTGGCGCCGAGCATGGCGGCGGCCACGGTGCGCGCGGAGATGCCGCGATAGGCGGCGTATTGACCCCGCAGCAGTGGATTGAGCAGCGGCATGAGAGCGGTCGCGGCCAGCTCGAGGGGGCGCATCTCCGCGCGCCCGCCGAGCAGCAGCGAGGGCTGCAGGATGTCGAGCGACTCGAAACCCACCGCCTCCAGCTGCTGCTCCATCTCGCCTTTGGTGCGCAGATAGAAGTTACGCGCGGCGGGATTCGCACCCACGCTCGAGATCACCACGAAACGCCTGGCGGTGGCGGCTTTCGCGACGCGGGCGAAGCTGAGCACGCAGCCAATGTCGACCGCGCGAAAGGCCTCCTGCGAGCCCGCCTGGCGCAGCGTCGTGCCAAGGCAGCAGAGCGCCACGTCGCAGCTCACCCCTCTGAGCTGCGACTCGAGGCGCTCGAACTGCACGATGCGATTGGCCAGGCGCGGATGCTCGCGCCCCAGCGGCCGGCGTGAGACGGCGAGCACGCGGGTGATCTCCGGCGCGCCGAGCAGCGCCTCGAGCGTGTATCCGCCGCTCAGGCCACTCGCTCCGGCCAGCAGCGCAATCCTGGCGTCGGGCTCACCCATCCATGCACCGCCGTTTCACGTTGTGCGGATTTGTTTTCGTAGGAGCTTAGGAGTGCGCAAGCTCGGCGGCAAGGCGTACAGGAACGAGGGGCTGCCGCGCCAGTGCCGTCGCACAACACCACGGTGTTACCATTTGTTACCGGCGCGTCATGCGCGTGAGGTGCGCGCGGCTGGTGACACCCGTGAAACTATTCCTGCTGCTCGCAGCCCCGATGCTGGCCCCGCCCGCCGCGCTTGCCGTCACTGACGCGGAGCGCGTGGCCGTGTACCAGGAATTCCGCACTGCCTTCGATGCGCACCGCTACCAGGAGGCGCTGCCGCTCGCCGGGAAGCTGCTCGCCCTGACCGAGGAGCAGTACGGCGCCAGTGATCGTGAGCTGATCAATCCGCTCTCCAACCTCGGCACGACCCAGTACCGCCTGCACGACTACAAGAGTGCCGAAGATACCTACCTGCGCGGCGTCAAGATCGCCGCCGCTACCGGCGGCAACGCCGACCGCCTCATGCTGCGGCCTCTGCACGGGCTCGGGGCGACCTACTACGCCATGCAGCAGTACGAAGACGCGAGCCTCACCCTGCAGCGCGCGCTCGACCTCAGCCGCAACCTCGACGGACTGCTGAACTCCGGGCAGCTGGCGATACTCGAGCCGCTGATCGCGAGCCTTACGAATCTCGAGCGTCACGCCGAGGCGGACCGCGAGTTCCAGTACGAGCTGCGCGTCGCCGAGAGCGCCTGGGCGAGCAACGACCTGCGTCTCATGCGCCCGCTGGACAGCTACGCACACTGGCTAGAGCACGTAGGCCGCTACCCGGCGGCCCGTGCCCAGTACGCCCGCGAGCTGGTGGTGGCTGAGAATACCGGCAGCCGCGCTGCGCGGCTGGTGATCGATCCGTTGCGGGGCATCGCCCGCACCTACCGCCTCGAAGCGGTGAACGGCGGCGCAGAGGAGTCCTCGCCGGCCGCCGATCCGTTCGCGCAGCCGAGCCTGGGACTGTCGTCCTTGCGTGACCCGCACGGACTCAATCCCGACGGCGAGCGCGCGCTCAGCATCGCGCTCAGGACCATCGACAAGACGCAGCCGATCGACCATAAGAGCCGCGGCCTGACGCTGCTGGAGCTCGGCGACTGGTACCTTTGCGCCGGGCAGCTCGACAAGGGCCTCGCCCAGTACCGCGACGCCTGGAAAGAGTTCCAGCAGGCCGGCTCGACCGCCGTGCTCGGCGCGCCGCGGCTGTTGGCCTACCGCGCGCCGCCCTCCTCGATCTCGCGCTCGCCGCTCGCCGAGCGCGATAACACCGAGGAGCATTCGGTCGAGGCGACCTTCGCCGTGACACGCGATGGACACACGTCCGCCGTTGTCACGACCTCCAGCGATGCCAGCGGTGCGCAGCAGAAACAGGTGCAGTCGGCGGTCAAGCGCGCGCGCTACGCGCCGCGCTTCGAGAACGGCGAGCCGGTGGAGACCCAGGGCGTGAAGCTGCTGGAGAAGCTGCTCACCAAGCGGCCGCGTCAGCCCTAGCCCCGTCACGGCCCCGGCGCGGTCAGGCGCAGGTTGCGCTCGGCGATATAGCGCTCGAGAACCGCCGCGTCGGCCGCGGGCGCGGCGAGCGCGACGTAGGTGTCGGGCCGCAGCAGGTAGAGCGCATCGCGCGCCACCCCGGCCTGCCCATGGGCAGATGTCCACGGGAAGACGTGCAGAGGCACGCCGCCGGCTGCGCACCAGGCGCGCACCGGCTCGCCGGGACTGCCGTACACGTGCACCTGCCAGGTCATCGCCGCGAGTGAGGCGTGATTGTCGGCGCCGCCCGCGCGCACCCACGGCAGCCGATCACCGCCCTGAACGTCACCGGCGGAACCGGCGCTCAGGAACAGGCCGCGATAGTTCAGCCTGATCTGCGACACGGTGCGAAACAGGTACTCCCGCACCGGCTCGAGTGCAATGAGCCTGGGCAGGAGCACGGGGGCGACGCGGGTGCGCATCAGGGCGGCGATCGGCCCCGGCGCGGTGGCGAAGCTGAACACCCGATCAGTGGTCGCGACCAGGCGCCGCGCGAAGGCGATGCGCTCGCTCTCGTAGCTGTCCAGCAGGCGATCGTCGGCGCGGCCGGCGATCACGGCTGCCAGCTTCCAGGCGAGATTGATGGCGTCGCCGATACCGGTATTCATCCCCTGGCCGCCGGCGGGGCTGTGAATGTGCGCGGCATCCCCGAGCAGGAAGGCGCGCCCCTTGCGGAAGTGCTCCGCCACGCGATGGTGCACGTGGTAGGTCGAGAACCAGTTGACCCGCTGCACGGCGAGCTTCAGGTGCTGGATGGCGCGGCCGCTGACATCCTCGAAAGACAGACGCTCGGGGTGATCGGCGCGCTCGTCACGCACCGTGCCGATGAGGCGCGCCCGGACCGCGCCGGCGAGCGGGAAGACGCCGAGGAAATCCGCCTCGTCGAGATCGACGTGCAGCTCCCCGTTGACCGCAGGACCCGAGCCTTCGATGTCGGCGACATAGAATATCTGCCGGTAGGTCCCGCCCGGGAAACCGGTGCCGAGAGCCTGCCGCACGCTCGAGTGTGCGCCGTCGCAACCGGCGATGTAGCGGGCCTGGCACTGCTCCTGACGCCCGTCGGCGCCACGCAACTGCGCACTGATGTGCCGGTCCTCTTCGCGGAAGCCCTGCAGCTCGGTGCGCCGCTCGATGCTCACGCCGAGCGCCGCCAGGCGCTCGATCAGCAGCCGCTCGTGCTCGTCCTGCGGAAACATCTGCAGAAAGGGAAAGGAAGTGAGACGCTCGCCGATGCTCTCGAATCCGAGCCGTGCCGCGTGCTCACCGCGCACCCAGAGGTTGACGGCCGGCACCTTGTGTCCGCGCATCACGACCGCCGTGGCCAGGTCCTGCTGGCGGTACAGCTCGAGGGTGCGCGCCTGCACCGCGAGCGCCCGCGAGGTCGTGCCCGGTTCGGCCGCGCGGTCGATGATGCGCACGCGCACACCGAGCGCCGTCAGCCACAACGCCAGAACCAGCCCGGTCGGGCCGGCGCCGACGATGAGAACCTCGCTGTCAGCCATGGACCACCCTTTGCGGCGGCTGCGCGCCTAGTGCGTGCTTGCGCCCGCGGTGTCCGACTCCTCCTCGATAGGCACCGCTTCGATCTGCAGGTTCCCCGCGCTCACCCCGGCCGCCGGCACGACGAGCGGCTGATCGTGCGCCAGCAGCGCTGCGGCGGGCAACTGCGGAAACTGCACCAGGAATTTCGCCGCTGCATCGCGCATCGCCGCCAGCGTCGCCAGCTCCAGCGGCTTACCGGTGGACATCCCCTTGGCGAGCGCGCTGCCGTAGCCGTTGAGCGTGAGCGTGTCGACCTTGTCTCCCGCGGGCGTGTAGAGAGCGATGCGGTAGCGGATCGTCACCGCGAAATAGCGCCCGCCGGTATCGCGCGCGGTGACGAACGAATACTGGTCGATGTTCGGCTCGAACACCGCCTGCAGTCCGCCGGCGGCGCGCGCGGCGGGGAGATCCTTGAACTCCTGCACGTGGCCGAATTCGTCCTGGAAGATATCGCGCATCAGCCGCACGTGGCCGGGCCCGAGCGCGATGCGCCACTCGACGCTCCAGCGCGTCTCCTTGTGCAGGTAGTTGCGCAGCTCGCTGGGCAGAATCAGTCCGACCTCGGCCGCAAGAGGCTGGATCAGCGGCTTGGGCAGCACCGGATCAGGCCTGATATCGACTCCGCTGCAGGCGCTGAGCGCGGCGAGCAGTGCCGCCGTTGCGAGCGATCGCGCCGCGCCTAGCGCTTTATGCCGACGAACGTGCCGTCGTTCTGCTCGCATACCAATCTCATTAGGGCGGAAAAGCGGATGTTTGTAAACGGCGACATATCCGCTCCTTCCGGAAATCCAATCGCGTGGATGCGCATCATGCGGCGCCCATCGGGCCCGCGCTTGTTGAGGCTGCCGATCGAGTCGAGCGCCTCCTGCATGGAATCGCCGGTGAACTCATCTCCCAACACGAAGATGCTGACGCGCTTGTCGGGGGCCCAGTAGCTGCGCACGGCTTCCTCCATGCCGGGCACGGGATTCGAGCGGCTGAAGGCGCGCCAGCGCCTGGCGCGCGCGCGGATGTCGGCGCGCTGCTGCGCGCTGTCGTTGAGCCAGCGGCCGCGTGTTCCTTCGTACATGTAGGTTCCCTGGTCGTTGAGCACCTGCAGCCCTTTCACCTGCGGGTACAGGCTCAGGATCTCGTCCACGACGGCCAGGTTCACCTCCCAGTGGTTGCTGGTCATGCTGGAGGAAGTGTCGATGATGAAGATGACGTACTCGCTGTCGATCGGTATCCCGCCGAGCGCGGCGCTACGCGGGCTCTGTGCGCGCTGCGCCAGCCGCCGCTGCATCTCCTCGGTGAGCGTCTGCTGGGCGGCAATGAGCTCGCGCTCCACGATGTTGGTGACCGCGGCGTCTGCGCGGCTGCCGGCGTAGCGCCCGCGCACGCTGCTCAGGTCGCCGGCGAGGCGCGACAGCCGGCCGCGCTCGCGCTCGAGAGTCGCGCGCGCGCCCGTGAGCTCGCGGTTGAGCTCATCCGTCGCACCGCGCAGCTCCTGCAGCTGCTCCTCGAGCAGGCGCACCTCGCCGCCGAGGTGGCGGCGGCTCCTCTCCAGCTCCGCCGGCCGGCCGATCTCGGTGAGCACCAGCAGCAGGATGATGGCGCCGAACCCGCAGCAGATGCAGTCTAGGAACGAGAGGCTGAACACCTCGACCTCGCGGCGGCGCATTACGGCCAATCCTTCGCCGGCATCAGCAGCGTGCCGTCGGTGACGCGCGCGAGGTGCCAGAAGCGGTGCGCGGCCTGAAGATCGCCTTGCATCGGCAGCAGCACGCTGTCTACGGCTGCGTGCTCGGGCAACTGCGGCACCGCCTCATCGAACAGCCGCACGCGCTCAGCGGAGTTCACGTAGCGGCGCAACCCCACACTCTTGCCCTGGGTGGGCAGGCCGTCGGTGATGAGCACGATCTGATCGGGAAGCGGCACGAGGGTGCGCGCGGCGGCGAAGGCGTTGTAGAGGCTGGTCCCGTTGGCCGGCACCAGCAGCTCGAGCGCCTGCATGCCGCGCTCGCGCGCGGCGGCGTCGCCCGCGGCGAGCCAGCCCCCGCCGGGTAGCAGCGGCCGCGCCTGGGTGTTGAAGGTGAGCACCTGGTAGTGACTGGCAGTGGGCACCTGTGTCATGAGCCAGTCAACGATCGCAACGGCGCGGCGCCACTTGGCGGCGGCGCGCTTGTGCGCATCGTCCTGGTTGCGCAGCTTCAGGATCTCGACCAGATCCTGGTGCAGCATGCTCGCCGAGACATCGAGCAGGATGAGGATGTTTCCACCGTGCAGGGTAAGCCCGGTGATGTAGCGGCGCTCGGCGGCCGCGCGTCCGCTCACCTGCTGGCCGAGCGGCGCGCGCTCGGGGCTGCCCGCCTCGAGCCGCCGGTTGCTCTCCTCGAGCGAGCGGATGTCGGCCTTGAGCTGCTCGATGTGGGCGCGGCGCGCGAGGGTCTGCGCGTCGTAGCTCGAGAGCTGCTCGCGGCGGCTTTCGAGATCGGTGACGATGCGGTTCGTCTCGCGCCTGGCGCTGGCGGTATCGTTGCGAGTGCGGGTGAGCGCGTCACGCAGCGCGACCAGGTTGCGTTCGCCCGTCAGCACCTGCTCCCTCAGGCGGCTGACCTCGGAGCTCAGGGCATCCGTCTGCCGCAGGTGCACGACTCCGCTTTGCGCGCTGACGATCGTATAAAAGAGTATGACCGCGCCGAAACCGCAGCAGATGCAGTCGAGGAACGACAAGGTGAACACCTCGATGCTACGACGGCGCGTCACGCAGGCCCTCCTGGGCAGGCGCGGCCGGCGCGGCGTCGCCGACGGCGATCAGCGTCAGCGCGACCCCTGGGTCGCCGATGCGCACCTCGTCGCCGGCGTACACGAGTGCGCGCTCGGCGACCCGCTCGCCGTTCACGAACGTGCCGAAGCGGCTGTGATCGAGCAGCACCAGCTGCTCCCCGTCGCGCAGCAGCGTGCAGTGCCGCCGCGACACTCCCGCCAGCCCTTCGGCGAGTGTGATGGCATGCGCGGCGGCCGGTGCGCGTCCCACGACCAGCGGCTCGCTCGCGAGCGCAAACGTGCGCCCCTCGAACAACACGTGCGAAGGCGCCGGCCGCGCCGTGCCGGGCGCCCTGGCGCTCTCGCGCAACACCTGCGCCGCGAGCCGGGGCTGTGCCGCGACCGGCAGGCGGCGCAGCAGCCGCACCGCCTCGGCGGCGCCGCGCGGCGGCAGATCGAGCAGCGAGGTGGCGGCCGCAGCGAACCCTTGCGGCAGGCCGACCGAGGCGCAGCCGGAGAATTGCGGCATCGACTCGCGCCATCCCGGCAGCGCGAGCACCGCCTGCGGCACGAGCAGCGTGAGCGCGCTGCCGGCGGGCCGCAGCTCATGCAGCAGCTGCGCAATCTCGCGCCATAGCGGCTGCGCGGCCTGCGCCAGCTGGTCGCGCGTGAGCGGCAGCTCGATGCGCCTGCCCGCGCTGCTCAGCACCGCCACGGCCACCCCGCTCTCGGCGGCGGCGCTCGCCAGCCCCGGCAGCAGATCGAACAGCTGCTGCTCGCTCGCCGCATCGTGCAGTGCATCGAAGCGCATCTGTCTCACCAGGGCGGTGTTGATCAGCTCCAGCCACGCCTGGTAGAGCTCGAGCAGTCCCCCGCGCTCGCTGAGCACGGCGCGGCGGCGGCGCGCGGAGCCGCCCTCGCGCTCGATGAGCGTCGCGGCCGCGTGATGCAGCCCCAGCTCGATCACGATGGCTGCGCCGCCGATATCGAGCACCGATACCGACGCCACCGCTGCGTCCACGAATCCGTCGACGGGGAACGAGAGGTGGCGCGCGATCGCAAGCAGCGCGCCGAGCCCGGCGGGCTGCGCGACGGCTGGCGCCGCGATCCACACTCGCTCCGCGGGCTGCGGCGGATGCTCGCGCAGCCGGCGCGCGAGCTCCGCGGCGGTGAGCGACAGCGCGCGCGCCGTGGGCTGCGCCTCGCGCAGCACGCTCGCCAGGTGGCGCGTGGAGGTCGCGGTCGGCAGCCGCCGTACCGCGGCCCAGGCCTCGGTGCCCGCCGCGCTTGCGGCGCTGCCGTCGGCGACGACAGCCGGGGAGCTCGAGAGCACTTCTCCCGCACGGGCGAGCGCTAGGGCGCGGTCATCGGTCTCGACGACGAACGTCTGCATGGCCCGCGAGCTTTCAGATATCCACGGGGAAGCTCACGTTGTTGTCAGCGGACTCCTTCTTATCGGGCGCCACCGTTGCATCCTCGCCTCGCGCGCCAGGCTCGGCGCCCGCAGCCGCCGGCGGCTGCGCCGGCGGCGACGGCTGCGAACTCGCCGGCGCGGCGGTGGACGCCGGCGGGGATGGCGCCGTCGCGCTCACCGGGCTCGCGCGCGGGTCACGGGTGACTGACTGTGCGGCTGCGCGCCCGGCGGCGGCCGTCAGCGCCGCGCAGCACACGATCAATAGGCCGAGGAGCCAGGGGGTTCGGTGCGGCTTGTTCATGACGTTCCTCACTTACTGCGGATCGTCCGCGTAGCGGGCGATGCGAAATCCGAGCGTGTCCGCCGTCCCCTGTCCCGCGTCGCGCCACGCGAGGCGCAGCTCCGAGACCGTCGCGGTCTTCCAGTTCGCTCCGCGCACCGCGTGCAGCGTCCCCTCGGCGGGACCGAGCGGGTCGGTGAGGGGCGTCGCGTTCAGGTAGCTCTGGTAATAGTCGTTCACCCACTGCGACACGTTGCCCGACATGTCGTGCAGCCCGAGCGCGTTCGGGCGGAACCTGCCGACCGGTGCGAGCACCGGATAGTCGTCACGGTAACCCGGCAGTTGCGCCGGCAGGGAGTCAGCCGTCTCACTGCCGGCAAGATTGCCGGCCTGCTCCGGCACCGGCGGCGCATTACCCCAGGCGAAGCGCTGCAGCTCCGCGCCAGCCGCGTAGCGCGCGGCGTACTCCCACTCCGCCTCGGTGGGCAGGCGGTAGCCTCGCGTCACCGGGCGCCGCAGCACGAAGCCGTTATCGCGCCGCTCGTACACCGCCGGCAGGCCCTCCTGCTGCGAGAGCCAGTTGCAGAACTCCGCGGCATCCTCCCAGCTCACCGCGGTCACGGGCTGGTCGTCGAGGTCGAGCGACCGGCGAGCGATGTAGCCGGAAGCGTGCGCGGCGCGGAAGCGGCGGAATTCGCCGTTGGTGACCGGCATCACGCCGATGTAGAACGGTCGCGCCAGCGTCACGCTGCGCAGACCCTCGTTCGGCCGGCTTCCGGGTTCGCGACGCTCGCTGCCCATCGGGAAGGTGCCGGGCGGGACGAGCCTGAGCAGCTGACCGAGTTGACTGCGGATGAGTGGCGCGCTCTCCGCGAGCGCGCGAGCGCGGTCGGAGGGCGTCAAGTGATATTGCAGCGTCCGCGGCAGGTCCGGTACCGGAGTAAGGACGCCTTCGAAGGGGACAAAACCCGCCTTGCGCACCTCGACGCGGTGCTCGACGGCGGAGAGCGTCAGCGACTGCGGCGTCTGCCCGCGCAGTGCGCCGTCGATCAGCAACTCGGCATCGGAGGGCTCGCCCGTCACCGTCACTTGCGCCCACAGCGGCATGAGATGCGCCTCCGCCGTCAGCTGGCTGCCGGTGGCGGCGAATACCGACTGGGTCCAGGTGGCATAGCCCGGCAGGCTGACGACGATCGGGTAGGCAATCCCCGCGGGCAGCTCGAGTGCCAGCGGCGCGCGGCCGCGATGAATGCCGGCGACCGTGACCTCGGCACCCGCCGGGCTCGATCGCACCGCGAGGTGCGCGTCCGGCTGCCCGAGCGTGATGGGTCCGAGGGCGAGGCTCTGCCCGCCGCTTAAGACCACGCTGCTCTCCCACGGCTTCGAGCCCGACGCGGTGATCCGAATGCGGCGCACTCCCGACTCCGCAGCGATGGTCACCGGCGCCGCGCCACTGTCGATGCCATCGACGCTCACGTGCGCGCCCTGCGGGATGGCCGTCACCGCCAGGCTCCCCCAGGAAGGCTGCAGCCGCACGTGCAGCTCCTGGCGCACCCCGGCGCCTTCGATCCTGAGTGGGGTCGCATAGTCGACGTAGCGCGGCGCGCGCAGGCTGATGGTGCGCTCGCCCGCGGGTACATTGACGAGTCCCGGCGCGAGGCCCGCGGGCACACCGTCGATGCTCACGGCGGCGACTACTCCGGCGGTGTCGATCTGCAGTTTCCCCGGAAGGCGCACGAGCCTCAGCTGCAAGGCGCCGCTCCCGCGCGGCCGCACCCGCAGCACGGCTTGCGCGGGCAGGTAGCCGTCCCGCTCCGCAAGCACCCGATGCTCGCCGGGCAGCATCCAGAGCCGTCCGCCGAGCTGAAGCGACAGGGCTCCAGGGGTGCGGATGCGCGCATCGCGCGGATGCACCTCGAGGGCAAGCGAGCCGAGCTGCGCGGCGGTGAGCGCGGCCGCCGCGATGAGTGCCGCTGCCGCGGCGAGCCATGCGCCGCGCTTCACGCGCGCGGGCGCGGCCCCCCGCGCAGCGGGCGCCGCCGGCACGAGCAACGAGCGCGGCGCCTCGATCTCGAGGTCCTGATCGGCGTCTTCTGCGGCGGCGAGCGTGGCGAGCGCTGCAGCGGGAGCAATGGTCACGTTGCCCGCAAGGTGCGCGACCGACAGCCGCAGCAGCGTTCGCGAGGCGCCGCTCACGCTCAGCTGCGCATCTCCGACACTGAGCACGTCCTCGCGGCGCAGATCCCGTGTCCCGCTGAAGGGACGGCCGTTGAAGCGCACCACCGCGCCGGGCGCGGCCTCGACGACCCACAGCCCCGCGCGGCGTGTGATCGAGAGCGCCGCCGCGCTCTGCACCCCGGGGACCACGATGTCGGATCCGCTGCCACCGATCGACAACGTCTCCCCGAGCACCCGCTCTCCGGCGGGCTCCTGCACGCGCACCTGCCCCCACGCGCCGGGCGGCGTCGCCACGCCATCGTTCATGCGCAACTCAGATGGGCTCGTAACAGCGGACGTTGACCGTTTGGTTTTGCCCCGGGCTGATCGTGATGTCACGGCGCACGTCGCGATAGCCGTCGCGGGTGCCGATCACTGTGTAGTGTCCGGGTCTGAGCTCGATGTCGCGGCGCGCGAAGCTGCCGAAGGTCCCGATACTCGGGATCGCCACGCGCGTCTGATTGTCCGACACCAGGGATACTTGTACGGGCTTGTCGAATCCCGGAAGCATCGCGATGAGGCGCGCGATCTGCGAGCGCAGCACCGGGCCCGGTGCCGGCTGCTCCTGCGCCTCCTGCAGCAGCAGGCTCGCCTGCTCGCGCACCTGCGAAGAGGAAAGACGGTCGGGCCGATCGATCAGGGCCTGCAGCGAACTGTCGAGCAGCAGGCGTGCCGCAGCGCGCGCCTTGCCGGTCTGGGCGAAGGCGAGCGAGCCGTCCTGACGCAGCACGGCCTCGTAGGCGCGCAGCGCCTCGTCCCAGCGTTCCTGCGACTCCAGATCCGCGGCGTGCGCGCGGGCTGCGCCGAAGCTGCGGCCACCTGCGGCCGCATCCACGCGGCGCAGACCCTCCACCGCTTCCGCGCCGTTGGGACGCAGCGCGCGCGCTTTCTCGAACGCCGCGCGCGCCGTATCGAGACGGCCCGCGCCGAGCGCGGCAAAACCCTCGCCGGCGGCTTTGGCGTAGCTGTCGTCACCGACAGCGGCATTCGCCCGGGCAAGCCCCGCGCGGGCTTCGGGATTGTTGGGATCCAGCGCCAGCGCCCGCGTGTAATCCTGCGCCGCGCGGGAGTAATCGTGTGCGCCCTGCGCGTTCTCGGCATCGGCGAGCAGCGGCAGCACCCCCGAGAGGCGCCGCGCGCGGCTCTGCCCGAGTGCGGCGCGCTGGTCCTGAGGATCGATGCGCGCGGCCAGATCGAAGGCCTGCACCGCTCGCTCCGGCTGACCCGCGGCGAGTGCGCGGTCGCCCTTCGCGAGCTCCGCGCTCAGCGCGGCGGGTGCGGCGTGCTCGGCTTTATCGAGCAGCTGCGTGGCCTGCTCGAGCCGCTGCTGCGCGAGAGCCAGGCTTCCGGCGTCACGCGCGCCGATCGACTCGGCGGCGCGCGTGCCAGCCGCAGCGAAATCCGCCCCGCCCCAGATACCCGCGCCGCGTGCGTCGAGCGCCGCGAGGCGCCGATCGAAGGCCGCCTGATCGGCCGCAAGATTCGCTTCGGCCTGCGCGGCGCCTGCGGCTGTCGGGACAGCGTTTGTGCCGGCGCCGTCGCTGCGGGCGCTGTCAATGCGCGCGCGATCTGCGGGGGCGCCGTCGCTCCCGGCGCTGTCGGTGCGCGCGCGGTCTGCGGGGGCGCCCTCGGTGCCCGCGGCGGATGAGCTGGGGGCCGCCGCCGGGCTTGCCGCGCGGGTTGCCGCCCCCCGCGGCCAGAAGTCGAGCGAGTCGAGGCTCACATACTGGGGCAGCCAGAGGAAGGCGGCGGTCGCCGCGGCGCCGAGTCCGACGAGAACGAGCAGCGAGCGCGACGGGCCGCGGCCGACGGGCTCGAGCCGCGAGCGCAGCGGCAGTGGAGCGTGCCGCACCTCCTCCCACAGCGCCGGGCCGTCCACCACACCCGGCCCGAACGCACCGGGCACGGCGGCCCCCGGCGGGTCCGATGCGGGGCGCTCCCGCGCAGCGCTGCGCGAGGCCTGCGCGCGCTCAGCCGATGCTGCCGCGGCGCTCAGCGACACAGTGATCGCCGCGGACGCCGCTGGCGCCGCTGGCGCCGCTGGCGCCGCGGGGGGCAGCTCGTCCGGATCGACCGTCAGGTTGCCGGGCAGCTCATTGCGCGGGGGCTCGGCAGTCTCGGAGTCGAATGTCAGCGTGTCGTTGAGGGCGGCGTCCAGCTCATCGATGACTTCGCGCATGGAGGCGGGCCGCTCGGCCGCATTCTTGGCCAGCATGCGCGCGATGAGTGCCGCGAGCTGCGGCGGAATCGGCTCGATCGGCACCAGCGGCGGCGCCGGGTCCTCCTGCACGCGCCGCGCGTCGAAATGCGGATAATGCGGCGGGTAGCGCGACAGCAGCTCGTACGCCAGCGCGCCGAGCCCGTAGATGTCATCTGCGGGCGTCGGCGGCTCGCCACGCAACTGCCCGGGGCTCGCAGTAAAGGGCGACAGGCCGCGGATCAGCGCATCCGTGCCCGGGTCCGGCGCGCGACCGGAGACGCCGAAGTCGGCGAGCTTCACGCGCCCGCGCGCATCGAACAGCACATTACCGGGCTTGAGGTCGCGGTGGATTACGCCGCGCTCGTGCGCGTGCTCGAGTGCCTGGGCGGCCTCTATCAGCACCGGCACCACCGCGAGATAGCCCGCGCCGCGCAGGCGGCGCAGGTCGCCGCCCGCGGCGAACTCCATCGGCAGGAGAAAGTTCGCGTCCTCACGCTCGAGCGCATACACCTTGAGAATGTGGGGATGGTCGAGGCGGCTCGCGCTGTCGTGCTCGTGCAGCAGCGCCTGCCACGCCGCGTCGCTGCGCCCGGGGCCGGGACGCAGGATCTTCAGCGCGATATCGATGCCGCGCTCGGGATCGTGGGCTCGCCACACCTCGCCCTGCCCGCCCTCGCCGAGGCGTTCGTGCAGGACGTAGCGGGCCGCCAGCCGCCGCGTGGGAGTCGCTGTGGCAGTGTCCGTCATGGCCCGATCAGTGTGTCGCGTCCGCGGCCACGGGCGGCGGGGGCACGGCAGGGGCGGGCCCGGGCGCCACGGGCGTGCCGTTCTCCTCCAGATACAGCTCGTGCAGCAACTTGCGCCATTCGCGGTACTGCTCCTCGGCCGTTCCTGTGAGCTTCAACGTGCGACCCTCGACGTCGATGACCTGCGGCGCGACTTCCGACTGGAAAGTGTCCGACATCTCCTTCAGAGCCTGCGCGTGCACCCGGGCATCGGAGTACTTCTTCAGCCCCGACAGGATGGCCGCGGTGCCGCCGATGGCGCCGCCGTAGCGCGCCGCCGACTGCACGCGCCGGCAGTTGTAATCGTAGACGCCGCATTGATTGGGCACCAACACGCTCGCCAGCACCGCGGCCGCGCCCAGGTAGGTGCGGGTGCGCGCCTGGTTGAGAGCACGCTGCTCCTTCTCGATCTCCTCGAAGCTGGCGCGCCGCCATTGCCCGTAGGAGTCGCTCATTTGCTCGCTGAAATTCGCGTAGTAGCCGTTTACGGTATCGATGACGCCGGCATCACGCTGACGGATGCTCTCGACACGCGTCGCGATCGGATCATTCGTGGCCGGCAGGCGCGCCACTTTCATGAAACCGCGCGCGTCGCTGACCAGATAGCCGTTTATCGCGGCGGGCGCGAGGTCGTTGGCGAACCTGAGCTGCGTGACACGGCGGATGTCGCGCTGCTCCGTCACCTGCAGAGCATCGCGCGCCGCCACCATGTCGTTGGCGATCTGCGAGTACACGTTCTGGAACGGGTCGCGCGCCTTGAGCGCCGCGTCCGTCTTGTAGGAGCCGGTATCGGGGGGACTCTCGTAGCGGCGCGCGCTGATCCAGACCCTGCCG
Organism: Steroidobacteraceae bacterium; assembly: GCA_035937715.1. Taxonomy (GTDB): domain Bacteria; phylum Pseudomonadota; class Gammaproteobacteria; order Steroidobacterales; family Steroidobacteraceae; genus 13-2-20CM-66-19. The sequence goes on from DASZHQ010000186.1 coordinate 16,785, forward strand.
GTGGAGTCACTGACGCTCACCTCGAGGGCGAGCTTCGCGCCGGTGGATTCGAGGATGCGTCCCTGCACCAGCACGTCGACGAACTGCGCGCTCTCGGGTGTGACGCGCACCGCGCCCCACTGCCCCGAGGACTCGAGCGTGGCGCGCAACAGGTTGGCGAGATAGCGCGACTCGGCCTTGCGGATGTCTGGATTGATGCGCTTCTTCTCCAGGGTCTTGGCGTCCGGCTCGGCCGGCACGCCCGGATCGAACGGGTGCACGGCGACATCGAGGAGCTCGTCCTGCGGAATCTGGCGCTGCGCCTGGAACGCGTTGACGTGCGCCAGGGGCTTCGACTCGTGCACCACGCAAGCGCTCGCCACGATCGCCGCGCAGGCGGCGGCCGCGAGCGCCCCCCGCCTTCTCCATCGCATCCTGTCACTCAGCTCTCGCAATGCCTGCTCCGCCCGCGCTGCCTTCGCGCCGTCACTTTCCCTGGGCATTCTTCTTGTAGTCGAGATATTCCTGCCAAAGCTTTTCCTTCAGCTCCGGGTCGGTCTCCTGCTGCGCCGCCTGGCGCAGCCGTCGGGCGACGACGTCATCGTCGCTCCCATCGGGGATCTCGCGCGCGCTGGCGCCGTTGCCGGCGTTGTCATCGCTCTTGCTCGCCTTCTCGGATTTCAGATCCCCCGAAGGGTCATGGCGCCGCGGCGCCGGACCCCCGCGCCGGCCGCCGCGGTCCGTGTCGGGTCCCTCGACGGCGGCGCTCCCGGCGCCCTCGCCGCTTTTCTCCAGGGCCGCTGCGGCGGCCGCGGCGTTGGCCGCTGCGTTCGCCGCCGCCGCGGTCTGACGCGCGTCGCGCTGCTGCGCGACCTGCTGCTGCTCCTGGCGCAGCCCTGCGTCGAAGGAGCCGAGTGAATCGTTCAGGCGCTTGTCGATCGCCGCGCGGCGCTCCTCGGAGGTCTGGCCCGGCCCGCTGGCGGGGACGGCGGCGTCAGCCGCTGCGCCCGCGCCGGCACCGCTGCCCGCGATTGCGCCGCCGGAGGCTGCAGCGGCGCCCGCCACCGACTGCGGCGCGCTGGCACGCGCCTGAGGATCGCTCGCCGTGCCCGATCTACCCGCGCCCGATGCGCTTGCCGGGTCCGCCCCGCCAGTGCCTGCCGGGGCCCGCGGCGTTGACGGCGAGGATGCGCATCCCGCGCTCAGCAGGAGCGCAAGGACGCACAGGGAAGGCGCGCAGCGCATGCTCATCGCTCACTGCGCGGCCGCCGTCCGCTGCCGTGCCACGACCCTCTCATCCGCGTCGTCCGCGCCGGTGAAGAATGTGCGCAGCTGACCCGCCATGCGCTCGCAGGCCACGCCCTGCACGCGCGCGATGAACGGCAGCGGCACAACCGCCCCGACGATGGCGGACGTGCCGGTCACGTTCGTTCCCACGCTGCCGGCGGATTTCGCCTGCTTCAGGTCCCAGATGCTCGCCTCGTAGTTGGTTTCCTTTTCCCACCAGCCGAAGCCGATGCAGCCGGCCGCCCCGGGGGCCGCGCCGCAGGCGATGCTGCCGCCACCATCGGTCTTGCGCGTGCCGCCGTCGAGCCAGACGACGTAGCGCACGTGTGAAGCGGCGACTTTCTCGGCAAGCCCCGGGCGCGTCAGCAGCTGCTCCACGGCCTCGGGCCGCGCCGGCGCCGTCCCTGGCTCGAACCAGGGAAAGGTCGAGTCGAGAAACTCCTGGTGGCGGCGCACGGCGATGGCGGCGTCGCCATGTCCTGCGAGTCCTTCGCCGACGCAATCCATGAACCCTTCCTCCGCGGCAGCACCCTCTACCTGTGGCTTGGGAAGAATCACCACCGCTTCGCTTTTTTCGATCCGGGTATGCAGCTCACGGGACTGATCCACGCGCGACTGCATGCACCCGGGCAAGATGGCCAGCGCGGCCAGTGCGAGCCCGCTGTGCGATCCGAGATGACGGCCGTTCATGATGGACTCCCCGCCCAGCCGTCGCCGCGCGAGCCGCAGATCCCGCGCGAGACTGGTGCTGCGTGGAGTATGCCACCGCTCGCTTCCCTGTGACCTGGCAAGCGCAGTCACGGTTCCCGCTCAGCGGGGGGAACGCGCTACAGGCCGAGCCGTAGCTGTGAGCCCACCGGGGTTGGCGGGGTGAACAGGCTCGTGTTGAGCTCCTCGCGTGAGGCGCGATTCAGGCCGAGCCGCTGGCAGGCGAGCCGGAAGCGCTCCCTGAGGAGCTCGGCGTAGGGGCCCGTCCCGCGCATCCGAAACCCGAAGCGCGGGTCGTTGTCGCGGCCGCCGCGCATGTCGCGGATCAGTGACATAACGTGGGGGGCCCGCTGCGGGTAGTGCTCCTCGAGCCACTCCCTGAACAGATCCTTGATTTCATAGGGCAGGCGCAGCAGCACGTAGCCGGCCCGGAGCGTCCCGGCCTTCGCGGCTGCCGCGAGGATCCCCTCGAGTTCGTGGTCGGTGAGGCCCGGAATCACCGGCGCCGCCATCACCGCGGTCGGTATCCCTGCGGCATTGAGGGCCGCGAGCGTCCGCAGGCGCGCCTGCGGGGAGGCGGCCCGCGGCTCCATGGTGCGCTTGAGATCAGTGTCGAGCGTGGTGACGCTGACCGCCACGCTCACCAGGCTCTGTCGCGCCATCTGCGTGAGCAGATCCAGGTCGCGCAGCACGAGTGCGCTCTTAGTGATGACCGTGACCGGATGGCGCGTGCGTGCAAGTACCTCGAGTATCGAGCGCGTGACCCGCATGCGCTTCTCGACCGGCTGATACGGGTCGGTGTTGGCGCCCAGCGTGATGGATTTACAGACATAGCTGGGGCGGGCGAGCTGCTGCTCGAGCACGCGCGCGGCATCCTGTTTGTAGAAGAGCCGTGTCTCGAAGTCGAGCCCGGGCGAGAGCCCCATGTAGGCGTGACTCGGGCGGGCGTAGCAGTAACTGCAGGCATGGCTGCATCCCCGATAGGGATTCACAGAATTTTCGAACGGAATGTCCGGCGAATCGTTGCTGGTGATGACTTCGCGCGCGCGATCGGGCTCGAGACTCGTGGGAATGCTGTCGGGAACTTCGTCCTGGTACCAACCGTCCTCGACGGCTTCGAGCTTCTGCTTGTCGAAACGGCCGGGCGGGTTGGAGAGAGCTCCGCGGCCGGTGAACGCCTGCCGGCCGATGATCGTGCGTCGCATGAGGGTACTGTACGCGCATACAGTACCGGCGTAAAGCCACCGATTCCCCTTCTAGATCAATAGCTTAGGTCAGGATACGCAGCGAGAAGGGATAGCGGTAGCTCGCGCCCTCGCTCGCCCTGATGGCCGCGATCAGCGTCATCACCAGCCAGGCGATGAACAGCGCGGCAAGCAGCAGGAAGCCGACGAACACCAGCATCAGCAGCGCGCACACTACCGCGGCCAGCGTGACCGTGATGTTGAAGTTCAGGGCTTCGCGCGCATGCGCAGCCACGAAAGCAGACTGATCGCCGCGCGCGATCGACACGAACAGCGGTCCCAGCACGTTGCCGATCAGCGGGAGAACGAGCCCCGCGAGCGCCGCCAGATGCGCGAGCATCCCCCAGGTGCGCTCGTTTTCAGTAGGCGCGCTGCCGGAAGCCGGCGTGTCGGACGGCTCGCTCATAAGCGGTCCAAGCCTATCACTGCACCCAGGGCTGCGCCCTGATACCCGCAAAAACCCCGAAGCCCGGCCGCAGAAAGCCGACCGGATTCTGATAGCGCCGATCGAGCAGATTGTCGATGCGACCGAACAGCGCGAGCTGCCCGCTCAGATCGAAGCTTGCCGCGAGATTCAGCGTCGTGTAGCCGGGAGCCTCCAGGCGCGGGATCGAGAAATCGCGATTGCCGTCCACCCAGGAGCTGACCGTCAGCACGTCGAGGTTGAGCAGCAGCGCATCACTCGCGTGCCAGGTCGCGATCAGATTGCCCTTGTGCTTCGGGCGGCGCAGCAGCTGCTGGTGCAGTACATCATCGCTGGCCTCCGTATAGGTATAGTCGAGGCGCAGCGTGAGCTGCCTTGCCGGCCGGTACGCCACGAAGCTCTCCACGCCACGGGTGATCGCGCGCCCGATGTTGGCCCAGGTCGTCCCGGTGATGTCGCTGGCGATAAGGTCACGAATGCGATTGTGGAAGTAGGTCGCTCCCACCCGCACCGTGTCCGCGCCGAAACCCTGTTCGATGCCGGCATCGTAACCGAGGCTGCTTTCGGGCCTGAGGTTCGGGTTCGCGAAGAAGAACGGCGGGAAGTTCTGGAACAGCTCACTCAGCGTCGGCGCCTTGAATCCGCTCCCGACGCTCGCCTTGAGCTTCGTCCCGGTTGCGCTGATCAGGTACGCGGGCGCAAAGCGATAGGTGCCCTTGCTGCCGAAGCGGTTATTGTCGTCGTAGCGGGCGTTGAGAGAGGAGAACCAGTGCGCGCCGAGTTGCGACTGCAGCTCCGCGTAAGCTGATGCGATGCGGATGCTGGCCGAGAGCGGTTCGCTGATTTTGTCACGCGCATCTTCCAGGCCGAGCAGTACGGTGTGCGTGCCCGACACCTTGATGGCTCCCTGCCAGTCGACCTTGACGCGCTCGCCGGTGTTGAGCGTCTCCGGGATCTGCGGTTGCAGCGTCGCGGTCGCGTTACGCGTAAACGCCACGCCCAGCGTCTGGTTCAGAGCGCCGTCCAGGGACTGCAGATGCGCGCTGGCGCGACCGTAGTACTCGTTCGTGTTACTGGCGCTCGGCTGTGCCGCCGGGAAAGCCGGGAAGGTGCTGAAGTCCTCCCCGGTGTAGCGCAGGTGAGTGTTGGTATAACGCGCGACCAGGCCCAGGTCGAAGTCGCGCGTGAGGTCGAGCCCGAGCTTGGTGGAGGCGGTGAAGTTGTCATAGTAGTCCTTATTGCGTGGTTCGCCCGGAAGGAGCAGCGCGAGCGGGGTGACCGGCGTCGCGCCGGCGTGCAGGTGCGCCACGTTCCCACTGTAGTGAAACGCATCCTGCGAGCCGCTGATGCCGGCGCCCTGGTTGAAGGTATCGAAGGAGCCACCCTCAACGGATGCCGAAAGTTTCATCGGACCGGAGCCCGCGCGGGTGATCACGTTGATCACCCCGCCGATGGCATCCGAGCCGTACAACCCGCTTTGCGGTCCGCGCAGCACCTCGACACGCTCGATGTCCTGCGTGAGCAGCTGCCCGAAATCGAACACCGCGCCGGCATTGCTCGGGTCACTGACATCGATGCCGTCCACCAGGACCTTGACGTGATTGGAGTTGGTCCCGCGCATGAACACCGAAGTCAGCCCGCCGGATCCGCCTTCCTGCACCACGTTGAGGCCGGGGATGTCCCGGAGCAGCTCGGAGAACGTGCGCTCCTGACGGGCGGCAATGTCGTCCGCGGTTACGACCGTGACGCTGCTGGCAATCTCCAGCTCCGGGGTGGGGAGACGCGTCGCCGTGATGACGACGCTCTCATCCGACGCCCCAGCGGCGTTCACCGCAGCACAGCACAACGAGAGCAGCACGACGCTCGCGCGGCCACCGCAAGCCTCCAGACCTGTTGACATGGATTGAGCTCCTGCAAATGCACCACCCGTGCCCGTGGGGTCGTGGCATCTGCAGAAGCCGGATGCGCGGCAGACTCAAAGGCCGCCCAACCGGCGTCGCCCGCCGCTACGCCCATCGGTTAAACGCGTGCGGCCGGTCTCCGGGCTCTCGAGCTGGAGTTGGTCTCCTGGCGGATCGCCTTCCCGCGCCTTCAGGGGCGCAGTGGCTCATGTGATCCGCCTGGTCTCGATTACCGTTGCGGGGGCAGCGCCGGCTTTGGACAAATCCGCACCGGACTTCCCGTTTTAATCGTCCCGGCGCGCGCAGTCAGAGCCTCCTGAGCACGCGCGCTGGAACGAACACCTCACGCCGCGCGAAGCCTGACGCGCCGGCTTCAGCCCGTCAAGCCCGCACGGCCGCCGTGCCCATGGCATGATCTCCAACCTGTGGGGTCAGCACAAAACGGCGCCGGGAGCACGCGTCTCAACAGCGCGGCGGAGTGGGCCGGCTATCTGGGCGTGGCGCCGCTGGTGTTGTGTCTGGCCGCGGTCGGGCTGCTGCCGGCGTACGCCGCGCGCGAGCTCGCGCAGCACGTCGCGCTCGCCTGGGGCGCGGTGCTGCTCACTTTCGTCGGCGCGGTGCACTTCGGACTGGCGCTCGCCGGGCGGCTGCCGTGGGAGCTCGTGCGCATCGCCGGCGCTGTCGCCCCCGCGCTGGTGGGGGCGGCCGCGCTGGTGCTGGGCGGACAGCGCGGGCTCGCGCTGCTCGTGGTCGGGTCGGGAGGCTTCTGGCTGTACGAGCATCGCAGCCTCGGCAGTGTGCTGCCGCCGGCGTACCTGAACCTTCGGCGGCAGCTCACGCTCGCCACCTGCATGCTCCTCGCCCTGACCATGTTTGTCTCGGACGCCGCCGGGCTCGGCTGATCTCGCGAGGGCACACCGTGGAAGACTTCGTCTCTGCACCGTGGCTGCGCCGGCTCATCACCGTGGCGTTGCTCGCGGGACTGGTGCTGCTCGGCTTTCGCATCATGGATCCCTTCATCGTGCCGCTGGTATGGGCGGCAATCCTCGCGTTCGTCACCTGGCCGGCGTACGACTGGGTGCGGGCCAGGTGCCGGGGGCGCAGCACGCTCGCGGCGCTCCTCATGACGACGGCAGTGTCGGCGGCCGTGGTCGCCCCGCTGGTGTGGTTCGCGGTGGTGGTGCGGCTGGAGGTGGTGCAGATCTATCACGCCACTCAGGAGCTGCTCGCCGGCGGCCTGCAGCTGCCGCCCGCGGTGCTGAGGCTGCCGTGGATCGGCGAGCCGCTGCGCGAGTTGACCGCGCGCGCCGCTGCAGACCCGGCCGCCCTCGGGCTCGAGGTGCGCAATATCCTCGACCACTCCTTCGACCAGATCGCGCGCGTGATCGGCGGCATCAGCCGCAACGCCGTGAAGCTGGTGCTCGCCGTGGTGAGCCTGTTCTTCGTCTACCGCAACGGCCAGCGTGTGGCCGCACAGCTCGCCCGCGCGCTCGAGCAGGTGCTCGGCCCGCGAGTCGAGAATTACCTGCAGGCCATCGAGCAGACGGTGAAGGCCGTGGTCTACGGATTGGTGCTGGCAGCGCTGCTGCAGGGAGTGCTGGTCGGACTGGGTTACTGGGTCGCCGGCGTCGGCGCGCCGGTCTTCGCCGCCGCGCTCACCACGGTGTGCGGGTTGATCCCGTTCGCCGCCCCGACCATCTGGGGCGGCATCGTTGTGTGGCTCGCGATGAAGGGAAGCATGGTCGCGGCCGTCGGTCTTCTGATCTGGGGCGGGCTCGTCATGGGGTGGGTGGACCACATCGTGCGCCCCCTGCTCATCAGCCGCGAGGCGCAGATCCCGTTCCTGGTGGTGCTGTTCGGCGTGCTCGGCGGGCTCGCTACCTTCGGGCTGGTGGGGCTGTTCGTCGGCCCGGTGATCCTCGCGGTGCTGCTGGCGATCTGGCGCGAGTGGCTGGCGGAAAGTCACCAGCCGGCAGCGTGACGCCTACGGGCAGTTACCAGCGCACAGCCTGACGCCTTCGCGGCAGCGCCGCGCCGCCGCCACTGAGCTCAGGCACCGAGGAACATGCGGTACGCGGGGTTGGCGGTCTCCTCGACGTAAGCGTAGTGCAGTTCGTTCAGGTGCTGCAGGAAGTCCCCCCGCTCGGCGGGCGGCACCTGGATGCCCGCGAGTACCCGGCCGTAGTCTGAGCCGTGATTGCGGTAGTGGAACAGGCTGATGTTCCAGCGTGAGCCGATCGCCTGCAGGAACTTCAGCAGCGCCCCCGGCCGCTCGGGGAACTCGAAGCGGTAGAGAAGCTCGTGGGCGATGTCGCGGGCATGCCCCCCGACCATGTAGCGCACGTGCAGCTTCGCCATCTCGTCATCGGTCATGTCGGTGACGGTGAAGCCCGCGGCGCGCAGGCCGGCCACCACGGCATCCTTCTCCTCGCTTCCGGCCGCGAGCGCGAGGCCGGCAAGAATCTGCGCGCTGGCCGCGCCCGCATAGCGGTAGTTGAATTCGGTGACACTGCGCCGGCCGAGCGCCTCGCACAGGCGCAGGAAGCTCCCGGGCTGCTCCGGGATCACCACCGCCAGCAGCGCTTCACGCTCGCCGCCGAGGTCGGCGCGCTCGGCGACGTGCCGCAGGCGGTCGAAGTTCATGTTGGCGCCGCTGTTGATCGCGACCAGCCGCTTGCCGCGCCAGCCCTCGCGCGCTACGTACTTCTTGACGCCGCCCACGGCCAGCGCGCCGGCCGGCTCGACGATCGAGCGGGTGTCCTCGAAGATGTCCTGGATAGCAGCGCAGATCTCGTCGGTGCCCAGCAGCAGCACCTCGTCGACCAGCCCGCGGCACAGGGCGAAAGTCTCTTCGCCGACGCGTCGCACGGCCACACCGTCCGCGAAGATGCCGACGCGCTCGAGCGTGACGCGACGGCCGGCCCGGAGCGAGTCGTGCATGCTGGCCGCGTCCTGCGGCTCGACGCCGATGATCTTCACCCCGGGATAGAGGTACTTGACGTACACCGCGATCCCCGCGAGCAGCCCGCCGCCGCCGACCGGCACGAAGATCGCGTCCAGCGCCCCGCCGGTCTGGCGCAGGATCTCCACCGCGACCGTTCCCTGACCGGCGATGACGTCGGGGTCATCAAAGGGATGCACGAACACGAGGTTCCGCTCGCGCGCGAGCCGCAGGGCCTGCTCGTACGCGCTGTCGTAATCGTCGCCGTGCATCACGACCTCGGCGCCGAGATCGATGACCGCCTGCACCTTGATCTGCGGGGTAGTCTGCGGCATCACCACGACGGCGGAAATGCCGCGCCGGCGCGCCGCGAGCGCCACCCCCTGGGCGTGATTGCCGGCAGAAGCGCACACGACGCCGCGCCGCGCGGCCGCTTCCGAGAGCTGCGCGATGCGGTTGTTCGCGCCGCGCAGCTTGAAGGAGAACACGGGTTGCAGGTCCTCGCGCTTGAGCAGCACGCGGTTGCCGAGGCGGCGCGACAGCCGCCCTGCCTCCTCCAGCGGCGACTCGATGGCGACGTCGTAGACGCGCGCCTTGAGGATCCTCTCTATGTAGGGACTCGCCACCGGATGAAGCTCTCGCCGTAGCGCCCGTGCGGGCCGCCGCGAGAGAGCTTAGCGGCGGTAGCGGCCGCTGTCAGCGTTGGACGACTGTCTGCGCAACGCAAAGCGGTAGCAGGTACGGCCAATCATTACCTTGTCGCCGTCCTGGAGCGTCTGGCGCGTAATCCGGCGGCCGTTGACCAGGACGCCGTTGGTGCTATTGAGGTCTTCAATGATGGTATGCACCGGACCTGCGAGGATGATCGCGTGGTGGCGGCTGATCACGTCGGATTTGATCTGCAGATCATTTTCGGGAGTGCGCCCCACCGTGGTCCTGCGGCCCAGCACGTGAACGATTTCGCGTCCATCGTCGTTGTTAATCAGCAGACGTACCACACCGTCGTGTGCGAGCTCGGCACCGACCGGCGGCTCCGCCGCGGCGCCTTCGCGCGCGCCCTGGCGCCCCGGAGTGACGCCCTCGTCTGAGGAGGGGTAGCGCGTCTCCTTGATGTCGGCCCCCCACTGCTGGTTGGCACTCTCGAGCTGCTGAACGCGTGCGTGGCGGCCCCGCACCTCGGACTCGAGGCGATGGACGGCATCCTCCGCAGCCCGCAGATCCCCTTCCAGCTCGCGCGCGCGCGCCACACTCGCAGTCGAGTCCGACTGCAGCAGGCGCACCGCTTCCAGCTGCTGCGCGGCGCGCGCCTCGAGACTGCTGGCGCGGGCCTCCGCGGCAGTGAGGCTCGCAGCCTGCGCCTCCCGCTCCTGTTGTACATTCTTGAGCACGTTCCCCCATTGCTCCATCTCGGCGCGCAACGTGGTCAGCTCTTCTTCGAGCCGCGCGGCGCGCTGGCGCTCCGTGGTGAGCGCGGCATCGAGGCCCGCGATGCGGCCGCGCTCCTGCGCACGCTCCGCTTCGCGTCCCGCAGTCTGAGTGACCGCGGCGGTCGCGGCGACACGCGCCGACTCGAGCGCCGCATTGAGCTCGCTGCGCTCGGCGAGCAGCCGCTGCAGCTCACTGTGTTGCTGCGCGTGTGTACTGCGCTGTTGTTCGCCGAGCGTCTGCAGGGCGCGCGCGCGTTCCGCGCTGGCCGCGAGCTCGCTCTGCAGGCGCAGCAGCTCGGCCTGCGCGCGCTCCGCCTCCCGCCCTGCCTCGCGCAGCTGCTCGTCACGCTGCGCCAGTGCCGCGGCGAACGAACTGATTTGTTGCTCGAGGCGGGCGATACCGGCAGCGCGGCGCCCGAGCTCCTCGTCCTGCTCCTGCACGTGCGCCCGGCGGCCGGCCAGCTCGCGCACCAGACGCGCCAGGTCCGAGTCGTGTCCCTCGGCCTCGCGCTGCAGATCCGCCTGCATTTCTTCGAGGATTCTCCTGCGGCCTTCGGCGTTCTGCAGGGACTCGAAGTAGGTCGTCGCACGGGCCTGCTCGCGACGCAATTCCTCGCTGACAGCGGCGATCCGCGCGCGCTCCTTCTCCGCCAGCGTCTGCTGCGCTTCCAGCTCGCGGCTGCGTTGACGGCCGGCATTGGCGCTCTCTTCCAGGGCGCGCTGCAGCTGCGCAGCGTGCTCGTTCGCCGCCGCTACCAGCACGCGTGCCTGTCCAAGCTCTTCTTGCAGCAGCGCCGCACGCTGTTCGGCCACGGCGCGCGCCTGTGTCAGCTCACCCAGCTGGGTCGCATGCTGCGTCGCGCCGAGTTGCAATTGCGCCAGTGCAGCGGCCACCTGCGCCGCGCGCTGCTCGGCGGCCGCACGGTCCGCATTCGCCTCGTCACGCGCACGCTCGACCTGCGCGAGACGCTCGCCCTTCGCGGCCAGCAGTTCCTGCGTCTCGCGCAGGTTAGCCGCGATGGCCTGCAGGCTCGCCTCGAGCGGGCGCCCGTCATCGGCCGGCGCGCTCTTGGCCGCCTTCGGTGCACGTTCACTGTGCGGCGCGAGCCAGGTGTCGGTGCGCGCGTGTTGCGCGTCGCGCTCATACGAGGCCGCTTCGAGCACCGGCAGCTCGGCAGTGCTGTCGAGGTCAGATTCGGCAACTGAGGGTGCTGCGGGCGGCAGCATTGGACCTGCGCTCATCAAGTCGTCAGCTCCTTCTTTCTTCCTTTCTTCTTGGTCCAGTAGTTTAGCGCCGGATGCGCCACGCGTCCCCAGGAGCAGCGGTAATTATGTGAAAACGAACCCCGAAACTTCCGCTCAGGTGCGCAGAAACTCCCGCACCGCCTCCGCCACCGGCTGCGGCGCCGAGAGGAACAGCTCACCCGCCGCCTGTTCCAGCTCGATGAGCCGCGCCGCCGGGAGCGCCTCGCGCACCCGCGCTGTCGCCTCCCACAGGTCGTCGCGGGGGCGCAGCACCAGCAGCCGCTGGCCGAGCCGTGTGAGGCGCTCGCGCAGCGGATAGTGCCCTGCGGCCTCCGCGGCCCAGCGCTGCCACTCGGGCGGACGCCAGGCCGCATCGGCTGCGGGCGGCGCCGGCGCCTGGCTGCCGCCCGCCTGCCGCTCCGCCTCCGTCAGCAGCGGCACGGACACCATGATCATCCGGCTCACCTGCGCCGGGCGCGTGAGCCCGAGCTCGGTGACAAGGAGCGTCCCCATGCGCAGGCCAAGCAGCGAGACCTGGCGCAGCCGCATGCTGTCGAAGAAATCGCCGAGCGCTGCGGCGTAGTCGGCGATTGTCGCGCCGACGCCCGGGGGATCCGACTCGCCGAACCCCGGCAGATCCGGCGCGTACACCGAGCGGTCCTGTCCGGCGAGTGCGAGGAAGCGTGTGAATACGCGCCCCGATCCGCCGAAGTCGTGCAGGCACACAAGAGGGGTGCCCTCTTCGAAGCCACCGCCAGGCGGCATGGCGTTGTGCACGTGCAGCTGGCCGTAGCGGCATTCGAAGTAGCCGCGGCGCACGCGCGGCTGTGTTTCCACCGGCAGGCGAGTGTGGGTTGCCTTGGACACGCGCCACATAGTGCCATGACCGCGGCTCCCCTTGCGCCCGCGGTCGGTGCGCGTAAATTGGCCCAGCGATGCACAACCTGCAGGTCAGGATCCGCCGCCCACCGACGCGCCCGAGCGATCTGGAGCTGGTGGAAAGCGAACGGCCCGAGCTGACCAACGGATCGTTCCTCGCGCGCTTGCAGTGGCTGGCGCTCGATCCCTTCCGCTGCTCAGCCGCTGAGGCGACGCGCGATCTGCCGAAGCCCGGCGATCTGGTGCCCGCCCGCGGCGTGGGTCAGGTCATCGAGTCCCGCCACGATGTCTTCAGCGTCGGTAGCGCGGTAGTCCTCGACTGCGGGCTTCAGCAGCTGTGCGTATCCAGCGGGCATCACGCCCGTCTGCTGCATCCGGGACAGACGCCCGTCTCCACGGCCCTGGGAGTGCTCGGCGCCCCCGGCATGGCGGCCTACTTCGGGTTGCTCGATCTGGCACGGCTGCGCCCGAAGGAGACGGTACTGGTGTCCGCCGCCGCCAATGCCGCCGGTTCGATGGCCGGACAGATCGCAATGCTCAAAGGCGCGCGCGCCATCGGCATTGCGGGCACGCGCGCGAAGTGCGACTGGGTGACCCGCCACGCGCGGCTGTCGGCCTGCATCAACTACCGGACCGAAAACCTGGACCTGCGGCTGCGGCAGCTGGCGCCGCACGGCGTGGACATCTATTTTGACAACGTCGGCGGCGCGCTGCTCGATCGCATCCTCTCCGGCGGGCACTTCGCCCGGGGCGCCCGCCTGGTGCAGAACGACGTGACACCCGCGGAGGCTGCGGCGCTGCTCGCGCGCGGCGGCTATCCGCCCGGGAAGAGCGCTCTCGAGGTGCTGCGGGTGAATCCGCAGGACTATGAGCACCGGCGCGGGGAGTTTCTGCGCGAGGCCATCGCCTGGTATGGCGCCGGCCGCATCGCCGCCAAGGAGCACATCGTCGAGGGGCTCGAGAACGCCCCCGCACACCTGCTGCTCGCCATGCAGGGTGGAAACTTCGGCCGGCCGCTGGTCAGGGTGTGAGCTTCAGCGCCTGCGGCCCCGAGCGCGCTTTTTCGGCCTCGCCCGGCGTGCGCCGCGCCGCGCGCTCTTGCGCGATGGCCGACGCGCGCTCTTGGGCGCCGCCTTGCGCCGGGCCGGCTTGCGGGCCGTTTTCTTCGCGGCTTTTCTCGGCTTCTTCGCCGCCTTGCCAGCTTTCCTGGCAGGTTTCGTTGCAGCGGCAGGTCTGGCTGCCGCGGCCGGCTTTGCGGCCGCGGGGGCGGGTTTTGCTGCGGGGGCGGGCTTTGCGGCCGCGGCCGGCTTCGCCTGACTCATCGCTCTGGGCGCTTCCTGGAGCGCAAACGAACCGCCCTGCGGATCGGTGAGCAGCGCGATCCAGCTGCCGCCGGGCACCTCCATCGGTCCATGGAGCAGGCGGCCGCCGGCGGCCTTGGCCGCGGCGACGGCGCGCGTGGCATCGGCCACGTGCACGTAACTCAGCCACGAGGGGGCACTTTGAGCAGAGCCCGGGCGACACATCCCGCCCACGGGGCTCCCGGCGTGCTCGAAGATCTGGTAGACGCCCATCGCCCCCATGTCGTGTCCGGGCCCCTTGCGCCAGCCGAACAGCTGGCCGTAGAAGCGCAGCGCCGCCGCCACATCGGTGGTCGCCAGCTCATGCCAGGAAAACCCGCCCTGCGCCGGCTGCGTAGCCGGGGGCGGTCCGCCGCCGGGGGTAAATACGGCGAAGGTGGCGCCCTGCGGATCGGACAGCACCGCGAAGCGCCCGACGTTGGGAATATCCGTCGCCGCTTTCACGACGTGGGCGCCGAGGCCCTGCGCCTGTGTGCAGGTGGCATCGACATTCGGCGTTCCCACGTAGATCAGCCAGTGAGGCGGCGTGGCCCCGGCCTGCGTCGGCAGCGCCATCAGGCCGCCGATCTGAGCTTGCCCGGCCATCCAGATGGTGTAGCCGGGCATGCTGGAAGGCGCCGTTCGCCATGGCACCACCTTCGGGTAGAACGCGGCGGCTGCGGCCGTGTCGGTCGTCAACAACTCATGCCAGACGAATCTTCCCAGGACTTCGCTGCTGCTCATGGTGAGTCTTCCTCTTGTTTGTGAGCGACGGCATTTCCCAATGCCGACGACCGGCGCGACATTCTGCCCTTCTCCGCCGTCCACTTCCATGACAGTTGGTCCGGTTCGGGAAGCGCGTGCATCCGCTCCCGCCAGATCAGGTACAGCCCGCTCGCGATCACGATGGCGCCACCCAGGCACACCCGCAGCGAGGGCAGGACGTGCCAGACCACCCGGTCGATGGCGATCCCCCACAGGAGCGAGCTGTACTCGAAGGGCGCCACGACGGCAGCGGGAGCGGAGCGGAAGGCCTCGGTCAACAGGTACTGGCCGATGGCCGCGAGCGCCCCGAGGGCAAGGAGCGTTTTCCAGTGCGCGTGCTCGATCGGCACCCAGCCGGGAACGGCAATGGCGCTGGTCAGGAGCGTCATCAGGCCGACGGTCCAGAACACGACGCTCACCGTGGTGTCCGTGTGCGTCAGCACCCGCAGGGCGATGACACTCAGGGCGTAGGCGATGGCGCCCACAAGCGCCGCGAGTGCGCCGAAGTTGGCAAGGCTCGAGGCGTCGGGACGCAGCATGGTGAGCACCCCGGCGAGGCCCACGAGGATCGCCACCCAGGTACGCCAGTTGATGTGCTCTTTCAGCAGCGGCACGGAGAGCGCCGCCACGATGAGCGGCCCCGACAGGAATACCGCGTAGGCATTGGCGAGCGACAGCACCCGCACCGCGTAGATGAAGCCGCCGAGCACCACGACACTGAGGACGCCGCGCAGCAGGTGCATCCGCCAGCGGCGCGGCCTGAGCTCGCGCAGCCTTCCTGCGACCAGCAGCGGCAGCACCGTGAAGGGGAGCGAGGTAGCCCCGCGCAGCGCTGCGACCTGCATGGGCGGATAGTGCGCGGAGAGCAGCTTAAGCAGGGCGTCCATGAGGGAGAACGCGGCGACCGCCGCGATCATCAGGGCGATCGCGCGTAGTCTCGCGTGGCGCATGGGCTCACTGCGCCGGGTCGGCTTCCGCGCGTCCGCCCGTGCCCGCGATCCGGCGATAGCGGGTGCCGAGCAGCCGCGCCGGCAGCGCGACGGCGCTCGTCAGCGACACCACGAGCGAGCAGGCGTAGGGCACCGACTGGATCAGCAGCACCACGATCCAGGCGAGCCGGTCGGGGCCCCAGGCCGGTTGATCGGGCCCCGCGTCGGGGCTTCCGGTGTGGGCGACCGCCCACGCCGAGAGTACGAGACCGATCATCATCAGCGTTTCTTCGCGCGCCGCGCCGAGCGCGCGCCGCAGCCCGGAGCTGCGTACCTGCTTGGGTGTGCGGAAGAAGGGCTCCCCGCGGGTGAGCAAGCCCTTCAGCGCGGCCGTGCCGATGGTGTGCGTGAGCGCGAGCCCGGCGACCGCCGCCGCCACCGTCTGGCGCAGGTTGGCGCCGACGCGCACGCGGTACAGGTGCACGAGCTTGGCGAGTTTGAAGGTGAACAGCGACAGCGGCAGCACCGAGTACACCAGCAGCGGTGGATCGAGCTGCTTCGGCGCCCACACCATCGCGGCCGACCAGCCGAGAGCCGCGAGGTTGAACAGCAGGTTGCTGCCGTCGGCGACCCACGGCAGCCAGCCGGCGACGAAGTGATAACGCTGGCCGGGGGAGAGCGGACCGCCCTCCACGAACAGCGTGCGCGCATGGGCTTTCAGGATCTGCATCGCGCCGTACGCCCAGCGGAAGCGCTGCTTCTTGAAGTCTATGAAGGTGTCGGGCATCAGGCCGCGGCCGTAGCTCATCGGCACGTAGGTGGCATCCAACCCCGCCTCGAAGATGCGCAAGCCGAGCTCGGCGTCCTCGGTGATGCACCACTCGGCCCAGCGGCAGCGCGCCAGCGGCTCGCGCCGCACCATGGTCATGGTGCCGTGCTGGATGATGGCGTTGCGCTCGTTGCGCGTGATCATGCCGATGTGAAAGAAGCCGCGGTACTCCGCGTAGCACATCGCCTTGAAGGCGCTCTGATCCGCGTCGCGGTAGTCCTGCGGCGCCTGCACGATAGCGATGCGCGGGTCCTGGAAAGACGGGGTCAGGTCGCGCAGCCAGCGTGCGTCCACCACGTAGTCGCTGTCGATGACCGCCACGATCACAGCGTCGGGGGCGGTGCGCTCGAGCGCGTAGTTGAGCGCGCCGGCCTTGAAGCCGGCGAGCGGCGCGACGTGGAAGAAGCGGAAGCGCGCCCCCAGGCGCGCGCAATGCGCCTCCACCGGCCGCCAGACGCTCTCCTCGGGCGTGTTGTTGTCGATGACCAGCACTTCGTAGTCGGGATAGTCGAGGCGGGCGAGCGCATCGAGCGTCTCGATGAGCATCGCCGGCGGCTCGTTGTACGCCGGGACGTGGATCGAGACCTTCGGGCACGGGCCGACACTGCCGAGCTGCGGCGTACCGAGGCGGCGGCGGTACTCCACCCAGTGCGCCTCGGCCCACTCGTGCGCCTCGGCGAGCAGCACCAGCATGACCCCCAGCATGCCGAGCAGCAGCAGCACGCCGGCGATGACGCTCGAGACCGTCATGTACTGCTGGGTGAAGTCGTAGATCACCCACACCGCGATGGTGGTCGCGGCGTACACCACCACGGCCAGGAAACTGCGACCGCGGTTACGCAGCGCGTCGCTGGTGAGATACAGGAGCCCCAGCAGCAGCAATGCGGCCGCCACCGACACCGCCGCGAGAATGTGCCATTCCGGCACGCGCACGATTGGCGCGGTAAAGGCGAACTTCGGATGTCGGTTCACGTCGTACACGCCCCAATAGGAGCCGACCGGCCCTTCCAGGTATGCCTTCCACGGCTGATCGAAGGCTTCCATAACGTAGTACACGATCTGCTCGCGCTCGGCGCGGCGCAGGAAGCGACGCAGGAACAGCGCCTCGTTGGCCTCCGATGCGACCGCCGACTCGCGCGTGCGGCCGCGGCTCGGCCAGCCGATTTCCGCGATCACGATGGGCTTGTGCGGGAAGGTCTTCTGCAGGCGCTTGAACTGCGTCAGCGAATAATCGACCGCGCGATCGACCGCGACGCCCTCCCAGTACGGCAGCAGGTGCACGCCGATGAAGTCGACGTGCTGCGCCAGCCCCGGGTGCGCGAACCAGGTATGCCAGGTCTCGGCGGTGCCCACCGGCTGCCCGATGGCCGCGCGCGCGCGATCGAGATACTTCTCCAGCTCCTCGAGCGGCAGCTCGCCGCGGAAGAGCACCTCGTTGCCGACGATGACGCGCACCACGTTCTGATGGGTATTCGCCAGCTCGATCGCGGTCTTCAGCTGGTCTTCGTTCTTGTCGAGATGACTGTCGAGCCAGGCGCCGAGCGCCACGTTCAGGTCGTGCTTCTCGGCGAGCTCGGGCACATCCGCGAGCGTGCTGCCCACGCTGTAGGTGCGCACCGCGTTGACCTTACCCTCGAGGAGCTGCAGGTCGGCGTCGATCTCCGCATCGGTGGGCATCTCGTAGCGGGTCGGGTCCTCGTTCGCGCGAAACGGCGAGAAGGCGAAGCCCTGGATGCGCGTCGGCCACGGCGGCTCGCGCGTCGGGCGATTGACGTACGCCCACACGGCGAAGGTGAGCGTGGCGAACAGCGCCGCGATCAGCAGGCTTCCGACCGTCTTCATGGGCGCGGGCGGGGAGGCTCACCAGCTGCCGGTGTTGGGCATGGACTTCCACGGCTCAGCCGCGGGAAGCGCCGCGCCTTTCTGCAGCAGCTCGATAGAGACGTTGTCCGGGGAGCGCACAAACGCCATGCGGCCGTCGCGCGGCGGCCGCAGGATGGTGACGCCGTGCTCGCGCAAGCGCTGGCAGAGGGCGTAGATGTCGTCGACCGCGTAGGCGAGGTGGCCGAAGTTGCGGCCGCCGCTGTAGGTTTCTGCATCCCAGTTGTAGGTGAGCTCCACCTGCGCGTCCTCATCGCCGGGGGCAGCGAGGAACACCAGCGTGTAGCGTCCCTGCGGGTAGTCCTTGCGCGACAGCTCCTTCAGCCCGAGGGCGTCGCGATAGAACTTCAGCGACGCCTCGATGTCGGTGACACGCACCATGGTGTGCAGGTACTTCATGCGCCTCGCCTCTGCGGTGCGGGTCAGAACATCTCCGAGGGCCCCGGCGTCTTGATGTCGACCTTGTGACGCGAGGGGATGAAATCGCCGGTGATCATGTCCTCGTAGCTCTGCCCCGGCCCGACCATCGGGTACACCCCGGCGTCCGGGTCGATCATGACTTCGAGGAACGCTGGCCCCGGGAAGGCGAGGAACTCGCCGATGACGCGCGGCACGTCCGCCTTGTGCTCGAGGCGCGCCGCGTAGCGAAAGCCGTCGGCCTGCGCGGCCTTGACGAAGTCCTTCTTGTGCAGTGAGCGGTCGCTCGCCGAGAGGCGGCCCTTGAAGAACAGCTTCTGCCACTGCTTGACCATGCCGTCGCCGAAATTGTTGAGCACCACGACCTTCACCGGCAGGTCGTAGGTGGTCACCGTCTCCAGCTCGCCGATATTCATGCGGATACTCGAGTCGCCGTCGATGTCGATCACCAGGCGCGCGGGGTTGGCGATCTGCGCGCCGATGGCCGCCGGCAGGCCGAAGCCCATGGTTCCCATGCTGCCGGAGGTCAGCCATAACCTCGGTGCGGTGAAGTCGCAGTACTGCGCCGCCCACATCTGGTGCTGGCCGACGCCGGTGGTGATGATGGCTTCCCCGCGCGCGTAGCGGTTGATCTCCTCGATCACATAGTAGGGCTGGATGAGCGGGCTCGAGCGGTCGTAGTTCATGGCGTAGCGGCGCTTGAGCTCGGCGAGCTCGCCGAGCCAGGGGCCGAAGTCGCGCTGGAAGCCGCTCTGGCGGCCGTAGGCGGTGAGCGAGCGCAGCGCATCGGCGAGGCGGCCCAGGTGGCTCCAGTGCACGCGCTTGACCTTGTTGACCTCCGCGCGATCGACGTCCAGGTGTGCGATGCGGCGGGCGTTCTTCGCGAACTTCTCCGGCACGCCGGCCACGCGGTCATCGAAACGTGCGCCGAGCGCCACCAGG
>DASZHQ010000187.1:0-3611 GCA_035937715.1 Steroidobacteraceae bacterium
CGCACCGCCAGCGCGCCGGCGGTGCGCCGCGCCATCTCGAAGTAGGGCCGGGCGCGCGCGGAGTGCGGCGCGGCCACGACCGTCGGGGCGCCGCCGTCGGCTTCCGCGCGCACCTGCGCATCGAGCGGCAGCTCTCCCAGCAGCCTCACGCCATACTGCTGCGCCATGCGCGCACCACCTCCGGCGCCGAAAATATGCTCGCTGTGCCCACAGTTCGAGCAGATGTGGACGCTCATGTTCTCAACGATGCCCAGAACGGGCACCGATACCTTCTCGAACATCTTCAGTCCCTTGCGAGCATCCGCAAGTGCGATGTCCTGCGGTGTCGTGACGATCACGGCACCGGCGACCGGCACACGCTGTGCAAGCGTGAGCTGGATGTCGCCCGTCCCCGGAGGCATGTCGACCACCAGGTAGTCGAGCGCGCCCCACTGCGTCTCCCCGAGCAGCTGCGTGAGCGCCTGGGTGACCATCGGACCGCGCCACACCATCGGCTGCTCGGCATCTACCAGGAAGCCGATCGACATGGCGCTGACGCCGTGACTGACCAGCGGGCGCAACTGCTTACCATCGGGCGAGGTCGGCCGTTGACCGGTAAGTCCCAGCATGAGCGGCTGGCTCGGGCCGTAGATATCGGCATCGAGGACCCCCACCCGTGCGCCCTGGGCGGCCCAGGCGAGTGCCAGATTCGCCGCCACGGTGGATTTGCCCACGCCACCCTTGCCGGAGGCGACCGCCACGACGTTGCGGATTTCTCCCAGCGGTTTGAGATTGCGTTGCACGGCGTGCGCGCGGATATCGGACTCCAGCTCCACGCCCAGCGGGGCGCTGATTCCCGCCGCGGCAAGCTGCCCGGCAAGCGCGGCCGTCAATTCCGCCTGGTACCCCCCCACCGGGAATCCCAGCACGATGCGGGCGGTGAAGCCCGCCGCCGTGGCGCGCACCTCGCGCACCGCCTGAGCCGCACCGAGCGTTTCGGCCAGGTACGGATCGAGGTAGGTCTCCAGCGCGGCGCGCACGCGGTCGGTTGCGTCTTCGGGGGTCATGTTTGAAAAATGGCCGGGTACCGGCGGATTGTAGAGGGTTGGCGCGGTGGCGGACACGGGCGCGCCGGCACGGGCCGGGCTCAAGGCTATGGCATAATCCGGGTAAGTACCGAGGCCGGCTCCTTATATTAGATAGGATCACGACAGCGCGGCGCCGGACCTGGAGACACCTGCACCTGCCGCGCATCTTGCTCCGTCGCGAAGGGCGCGCTGGATTGCATGCAGGAAGCTGCCCCGACGGACAGGCTGAATGAGCTTTTTCACGAACTTGCGTGCCGACCGACTCGTCACCGAGATCCGGTCCGCGACCGATCCGGCCAGCCCCGCTACGCAGAAGGCGATCGCGCGGCTGAAGGAGCTGGGTGCGAGCGCCATCGAGGTGGTATTCGGGGCTCTTCCGGACGCCGATAAGACCGCCACCGTGGCCTTCGTCGACGTGCTCTCGAGCCTCGTCAGCCCGAAGACCTTTCCGCAGTTCATGCGCGGGCTGGTGGAAGGGAGCCCCCGCGTGGTGTCGGGCATTTCCTGGGCGCTGACCAGCAGCCGCAACTACCCGCCGCACCTGCTCCTCGAGGCGCTCGCCACACCCGGGATCTCCAAACCCACCGTGCTGGAGGTGATCGCGGCGCAGAAGTCCCGATTCACGGTGCGCGACCTGCTGAGCGCCGCCTATACCCAGGAGCCGAACGAGAAGGCGGCGCTGTTCCGCGTCATCGCCGACATCGCCGACCGGCAGTCTCTGCCCGAGCTTCTCGGGCGCGTGCAGGGCAAGGACCCCATCGCGCGGGTGCACATCATCAACACGCTCGCGCGCTTCAACAGCCCCGAGGTGCAGACGGCGCTGCAGGGCCTGCTGAAGGACCCCAACAAGCTGATCCGCGGAGCCGCCCTCTCGGCGCTGCAGCGCATGGACGGGCCGATCGATGTCGAGCGCGTATGCGCGCTGCTGCGCGACCCCGAGATCGACGTGCTCAACCGGGCTATCGACGTGGTCATCAAGGCCAATCACCCCGACACCATGCGCTACCTCATCGAGGTGCTGAAGGATGAGAACGAGAATGCGCGCCGTGCCGCCGTCGAGGTGCTGAACGAGATCGGCAATGCCCAGTCGGTGAAGTCCCTGCTCGAGTCGCTGAAGGACAGTGACTGGTGGGTGCGCAGCCGTGCCGCCGACGCCCTCGGCAAGATTGGCGGCCCCAAAGTGATCGACGCGGTGCTGCAGCTGGTGCGCGACAAGGACGAGGACATCCGCCGCGCAGCCATCGAGATACTCAATCAGACCAAGGACGAGCGCGCCGTGGACTCGCTCATTCAAGCGACGCGCGACAGCGACTGGTGGGTGAGCGAGCGGGCCGTCGACGCGCTGGCAGAGATCGGCAGCAAGCGCGCCCTGCCGCGGCTCATGGAAATGCTGCGGACCAGCGGCAAAGCGACCCCCATCGTGGTGCGCGCGCTCGGCAAGCTCGGCGACAGCAGGCTGGTCGACACGCTGCTGCCGCTCGTGGCCCGCCCGGAGCGGGAGATCCGCATCGAAGCCATCCAGGCGCTCTCGCGAGTGGCGGATGAAGCGCGCGCCGAGCAGGTGCGGATGGAGCTGAAGGCCCAGATCGCCTCACCCGACCAGACCATCTCGCGCATGGCCGCAGCGGCGGTGAGCGAGCTCGACAACCGCATCGCCGGCATCGCCACCATCGGCGCCGGCACGCCGGCGCCGATCCCGCCCTCACCGGCAGCCAGCGCCGCCGCTCAGGCGGGTGTACGTCCGCCGCAGCCCACGCCGGCCGAGGCCGCCAAGACGCTGCTGATCTCCGACCAGGCGGTGACCCAGGCCAGCAAGGCTGCCGATGCCGCGGTGTCGCGGCTCGATATCCAGACGCTCAAGCCCGGCGACATCATCGAAGGCCGCTACAAGTATATCGACCGCATCGGGCGCGGCGCCTTCGGCACGGTGCTGCTGATGGAAGACACGGTGGTCGACGAGCGTTTGATCCTCAAGTTCCTGAATCCCAACGTCTCGCAGGACGAGGAAGTGATGAAGCGCTTCGTCCATGAGTTGCGCTACTCGCGCAAGATCACCCACAAGAACGTGATCCGCATCTACGACTTCCTGTACATCCAGGGACTCTACGCGATCTCGATGGAGTACTTCCCCTCGCACACCCTCGGGAGCGAAGTGGTGAACGACAAGCCGATCGAGCTCAAGCGCGCCATGCGCTTCGGGATCGACATGTGCACCGGCATGACCGTCGCGCACCAGGTCGGCATCGTGCATCGCGACCTGAAGCCCGCCAACGTGCTGATCAACCAGGAGGGGCTACTCAAGATCGTGGACTTCGGTGTCGCCGCGGCGCATCGCGAGGGCGACACCCAGCTCACCAAGACGGGCTACGTCATCGGCTCCCCGAAGTACATGGCTCCCGAGCAGATCCTCGGCAAGAAAGTCGACGAGCGTGCCGACATCTACGCCATCGGCGTCATGCTCTACGAAATGGTGACCGGCGTGCCGCCGTATTCGCGCGGCGATCACATGTCGGTCATGTACCAGCACGTGCAGGGCAAGGCGCG
>DASZHQ010000188.1:0-6109 GCA_035937715.1 Steroidobacteraceae bacterium
ACCGCCACGCGCGGCTGTTTCGTGCTCGCCGGCCCGAAGTCGCGCGAGGTGCTCTCCCAGCTCACCGACACGCCGCTCGACAACACGGCCTTCCCCTGGCTCACGGCGCAAACCATCGAGGCGGGGCTGGCGGTGGACGTGCACGCGCTGCGGGTGAACTTCGTCGGCTCCCTGGGCTGGGAGCTGCACTTCCCGGTCGAATACGCGCATCACCTGTTCGAGGCGCTGTTCGAGGCGGGCAAGCCGCATGGCATCGGCATGGTCGGCATGCGCGCCATGGAGTCGCTGCGGATGGAGAAGTCTTACCGCATGTGGGGCAGCGACATGACGCCCGACTACACGCCCTTCGAGGCGAGCCTCGACCGCTTCGTGCGCATGAAAAAGGGGACGTTCATCGGACGCGAGGCGCTCGAGAAGCAGCTCGCCGCGGGCGTCCCCAACCGCTTCGTTACCCTCGAGGTGCACGGCGTGACGGACGCCGATCCGCTCGGCAACGAGCCGCTGTTCGACACATCCGGGCGCATGGTTGGCCGCGCAACCTCCGGCTACTACGCCCATTACCTGAAGAAGAGTCTGGCCATCGGCTACACCCGCGCGGAGCTCGCCCAACCGGGCACCGAGCTCGCGATCGAGATCCTCGGCGAGCGCAAGCCCGCCACGGTAGTGCCCGAATCCCCCTACGACCCCGAGAATCTCGCCCTGCGCGCGTGAGGCGGCGGCCGATCGCCGGCTGCGCGCCTGCGGTCAAAATCCCCTGACCAGGAAGTCGATCGCCGTAAATATCGTCCGCTGCTGGTCGGCGATACTCCCGACGGGCGAACCCAGATCCGCTCGCACAATTCCCGTCATTTGCGGCGTCATCAGCAGGTATTTGTGGCCTTCGAATGTTACGGCGGGCGTGAGATAGGTCAGAGGAAAGCTCGTCAGCTCCGGCGCGTTGGACAGCGGAATCACCGCCCGAGTCTGTAAGTCCTCGAGCAGGTCCGCCTGCACGTCGACGAGGAACGGGAGCACCGTTGCGGTCTGCGGATTCTGATTTCGATATACCGCGAACTGAGGCATCAGAGAGTCCGTCTGCTCCCGTAAAACGTTCCGCACCGCTCGACATGCACGTTGTAGGCAGCGATCGCGAGCGCGTTTTCGTCGAGCCATTCAAAGCCCCTCACGCGCACGAGCTCCTGCGTCAGTGCTCGTTCCAGCAGCGCCGACAGATTGATCCTGGCTTTACGTCCCGCATCGAGCAGAGATGTGCTCACGCTGACATTCACGGCACGCTTGGCGTGCTCTGAAGCATGAATGGGCACGCCCATACCCCCGACCCCTCATGGCGGACGCCCGCCAACGGACTCCTTCCGACGGACTCCCGACGAGGGCGAGAGTAGCTTGCTTTCGGGTGGGCATTACGCATGGGTTATGCGCGGGTTATGCGCATTAAGCATGCGCAGAGGCACCCGGACCTCTACCCCATACGCCCCTCTAGATCAGCCCCTGACGCCGGCACCCCCTGACCTCGGCACATCGGCCACCCCGGCAAGGCCCTGCGCCAGCGCCCAAGTCCTGTCGCAATCAGGCAAGAAAGGCGTAAAATCCGGCATGTGGCACTGCCCCGCACCAAGTTCGGGTTCCTGACCCTTCCGCAGTACTCGATGATCGCGCTGTCGACCGCGGTCGAGCCGCTGCGGATGGCGAACAACCTCACCGGGCAGACGGTGTACGAGTGGTCCATCGTGAGCCTCGATGGGCAGCCGACCCCGGCCAGCAACGGACTGCAGCTCTCGCCGACCCTGGCGCTCGATCAGGCCGGCGCGTTCGACATTCTCTTCGTCTGCGGCGGCGTCAACGTGCAGCAGGCGGTGTCGCCGAAGGTTCTCGCAGCTCTCAGGCGACTCGCGGAGCGGCGCGTCCCGCTCGGTGCGCTGTGCACCGGGGGATACGCGCTCGCGAAGGCGGGGTTGCTCGACAAGTATCGCGCCACCATCCACTGGGAGAATCTTTCCGCGCTGCGCGAGGAATTCCCGCTCATCCACTTGAGCGATCAGCTCTTCAGCATCGACCGCGACCGCTTCACCTGCTCGGGCGGCATAGCGCCACTCGACCTGATGCTGCACCTGGTGGAGTCGAAGCTCGGTGCCTCCGTCTCGCAGCTCATCTCCGAGCAGTTCATCGTGGATCGGGTGCGCAACGCCCGCGACCGGCAATACGTGCCACTGCGCGCGCAGATTGGCGTGAGCCACGAAAGCCTGATCAGGGTGGCGCAGCTGATGGAGCAGAACATCGAAAGGCCCTTGTCGCTCGACGAGATTGCCTCCGCCACCGGGCTGTCGCGGCGGCAGATCGAGCGGCTGTTCAAGCGCCATCTCAACTGCGTGCCCAAGCGCTACTACCTGCAGATGCGCCTGCGCCGTGCCCGGGAACTGCTGCTGCAGACCTCCATGCCGATCATCGACATCACCACCGCCTGCGGCTTCCAGTCGCCGCCGCATTTTTCGCGCTGTTACCGCGCGCAGTTCGGCTGCCCGCCGAGCGCGGAGCGCCAGAGCCGTCAGGGCAAGGCCCCCGTAGCGGCCCGGCCGGAGGGAGAGGGAGAGAGCGCTCCGGCGTGAGTGCGCAAACTGTGACCGGCGTCGGGGGGTGCTTTGCCTTAATGCGCCCAGGTGTCGTTTGCGGACATGCAGCGGTCGCGAAGTAATCAGTACCCGCGGCACCCTCCCCTTACCATGCCCTCAGGCGGCTGCGCGAGCTGGAGAATTCGACCATGGCCGAGTCTGCCGAAGAATTCAATTTACGCGACCTCAACGATCAGGAGCTCGTCGAGCAGGTGCACGATGACCTCTACAACGGCCTGAGAGCCGAGGTCGAGGAAGCCACGCGCCTGTTCCTCGAGCGTGGCTGGGGCGCCGAGAAGACCTTGAACGACGCCCTCGTCGAGGGCATGCGCATCGTGGGCATCGACTTCCGCGACGGAATCCTGTTCGTGCCCGAGGTACTACTCGCCGCCAACGCCATGAAGGGCGGTATGGAGATCCTGCGCCCGCTGCTCGCCGAGACCGGCGTGCCACCGATCGGCAAGATCGTGATCGGTACCGTGAAGGGCGACATCCACGACATCGGCAAGAATCTCGTGTCGATGATGCTCGAGGGCGCGGGCTTCGAGGTCATCAATCTCGGCATCAACAATCCGGTAGAGAAATATCTCGCCGCGCTGGAGGAGCACAAGCCCGACATCCTCGGTATGTCGGCGCTGCTCACGACCACCATGCCTTACATGAAGGTCGTCATCGACAAGATGAAGGAGCTGGGCATCCGCAACGACTACATCGTCCTGGTCGGCGGTGCTCCGCTCAACGAGGAATTCGGCAAGGCGGTAGGAGCGGACGCCTACTGTCGCGATGCGGCCATCGCCGTGGAGACGGCCAAGACGCTGCTCGCTGCGCGCCGCGCGGCCGCCGGCGCCGGCCGTGCCGCGAGCGCCGCCTGAGGGGTCGTGACGCCCATGTCCCCCACGCCTGCCACGCTCGTCATCGCCTGCGGTGCGCTCGCGCGCGAGATCGCGGCGCTGAAGCGCGCCAACGGCTGGAGCGCCCTCGAGGTGCGCTGTCTGCCGGCCGAGCTGCACAACCGGCCCGAGCGCATCGCACCCGCGGTACGTGAGGTGATCCGCGAGAATCGCGGACGCTACGCGGGAGGAATCTTCGTCGCCTATGCCGACTGCGGCACACGCGGCGAGCTCGATGCGGTGCTGAAGGAAGAAGGCATCGAGCGGCTGCCGGGCGCACACTGCTACGAATTCTTCGCCACCAGCGCGGTTTTTGCGCAGCTCGCCGAGAGCGAGCCCGGAACGTTCTACCTCACCGATTTCCTGCTGCGCCATTTCGAGCGGCTGGTGGTTCGCACGCTCGGCCTCGACCGCCATCCGGAGCTCGCCGCCGAGTACTTCCGCAACTACAAGAAGCTCGTCTATCTCTCACAGGCACCGCCTGCGGGCGCCATAGAAGAGGCGCGGCGCATCGCGGACTCGTTCGGTTTCGCCTTCGAGCATCGCTTTACCGGCTACGGAGAGCTGGGCACGCGCCTCGCCGCTCTGGCTGCGGGCCAGGACGTCGTGGCATGGCAAGCCTGACGGTCATTTCCTGGCGCGACATTCCCGCGCAGGTCGTCGTTAAGCGCGGGCGCGAGAGCGCCAAGGTGCAGTTGTCGGCGCGCTTTCAGGAGGCCGTCGATCGCGCCGCGATGCGCGCCGGCAAGGGCAGCTCGGATGCGTACATCGCCGAGTGGAAGCGCAGCGACGCCCGCCCCTGCGGCGAGGACCTCGCGGCGGAAGCCGCAGCCGAGGCGGCGCGCATCGAAGCGCGCTTCAGTGACGCGGATCTCGAGACGCTGATCCGGGCTAAGGGCGTCGCGGCAGGTTCATAGGTGTACGCACTCAGGCAGTGGTCGGTACGTCACGCCCGGGGGATGAACGCCTTCTACCGCGGTTTCGAGTCCGTGCTGGTGGCGTTGCACCCATTGTGGAAACTGATCGGATACCCGCGCCTCGAGCGCCCCGTGGCGGCAGTGGAGCGCGGGGTGAAGGGTCTGCTGTTCGACTGCCGCATGTGCGGACAGTGCATCCTGAGCTCGACCGGCATGTCCTGCCCGATGAATTGTCCGAAGAACCTGCGCAACGGCCCCTGCGGCGGCGTGCGCGCCGACGGTCACTGCGAAGTGCACCCGGAAATGAAGTGCGTGTGGCTCGAGGCGGTGATCGGGAGCGAGCGCATCCCCGGCGGCCGGGAGGCGCTGCGCCAGGTGCAGGTCGCGGTCGACCGGCGCCTGCAGGGCAAGTCCTCGTGGCTGCGCGTGGTGCGCCAGCGTGTCGGAGATATCCCGTGATCTTCGAGGACGAGCCGGTCCCGGGATACCCCCTGCCGATCCTTCCCGGTCACACCTCCCCGGGCCGCTTCGAGCGCGTCCTGCGGGCCGGACAGTTCGCGGTGACGAGCGAGCTCGCTCCGCCCGACTCCGCCGACCCGGAGGATGTCTACCGCCGCGCACGGATTTTCAACGGCTACGTGGATGCCATCAACGCCACCGACGGCAGCGGCGCCAACTGCCACATGTCGAGCCTCGCCGTGTGTGCGCTGCTCACGCGCGTAGGCTATGCACCGGTGATGCAGATTTCCTGTCGCGACAAGAACCGCATCGCCATCCAGGGCGACATCCTCGGCGGCGCGGCGATGGGCGTGTGCAACCTGCTGTGCCTGACCGGCGATGGCGTGCAGGCGGGAGATCACCCGCAGGCGCTGCCGGTGTTCGATCTCGACTCGATGACGCTGCTCGAGACGGCGCGCACGCTGCGCGATGAGCATCATTTCCTCTCCGGCCGCAGGATCAGCTTCGCGCCGCGCGTCCTGCTCGGGGCTGCAGAAAACCCCTTTGCCAAGCCTGTCGAGTGGCGCGCCGAGCGGCTGGCGAAGAAGGTCGCCGCCGGCGCGCAGTTCATCCAGACGCAGTTCTGTTATGACGTGCCGCTGCTGCGCACCTTCATGAGCCGCGTCGAGGACCTGGGACTGAACGGCAAGGTGTTCATTCTCGTGGGCGTCGGCCCGCTGCGCTCGGCCAAGGCGGCCGAGTGGATCCGCACCCACGTGCCCGGCGTGCATATCCCCGACGCCGTCATAGGGCGGCTCGCCGGAGCCGCCGACGCTGCGCTCGAGGGCCGTAAGCTGTGCATCGAGCTCGTCCAGGAGATCCGCACCATCAGCGGCGTGCACGGAGTGCACCTCATGGCCTACCGCCAGGAGGAGTCCGTCGCCGAGATCATCGATCGCTCCGGCGTGCTCAGGGGTCGCGTGCCCTGGTACCCGGGGCGCGACCCACAAGCGAATACCAACAGGATGGCTTCATGACCGACACCGTGATCAGCTCCGCAACCCGCGAGGTCGTGCTCGGCCTCGAGCGGCCCTTCGTGATGATCGGCGAGCGCATCAACCCGACGGGGCGCAAGATCCTCGCCGCCGAGATGGCCGCCGGCAACTTCAGCCGCGTCGAGTCCGACGCCCTGGCGCAGGTTGCCGCCGGCGCGCACATGCTCGACGTCAACGCCGGCATTCCGCTCGCGGACGAGCCG
>DASZHQ010000189.1:0-1646 GCA_035937715.1 Steroidobacteraceae bacterium
GCCCCGAATCTGCTAGTTTGCCGGTTCGCCATGCAGCCCGCCAGCCCGGGCGGGGCGTATGCATGTCAGGCCGGCGGCAGCGGCCCCAGCACCTTCATCACGAACACGGCCTTGTCAGATCCTTGCTCCAGACTCTGGAACGTTGTGCGCAGCTCCCTTCGCAGTGCCTCCATGACCTCCTCGTACGCTCCGAACACCTGCGTGCTCAGGCTGTTCGTCACCACCTTCAGGCGCGGGTCATCGTTCAGGCGCGCGATGAACGCGCGGATCGCCGGAACGAAGTCGCTGCGCAGCGGATACAGGCTGATCTCGACCCCGATGTCCATGCGTGTCGCCTCCGAAGACTCTGGCGTCAGTATTGCACGCACGGCCTCAAGGCGGCTGCGGCTATGATCGCGCCCGGGACTAGAATTGCCTGCCAGGCGGAAACGGCGGGTGAGGAACGATGACGCGTAAGATCCAGGTTCATCAGGTTGACGCGTTCACCCGCGAACCCTTCACCGGCAACCCGACCGGCGTGGTGCTGAATGCCGATGCGCTCACCGAGGCGCAGATGCTCGCCATCGCGCGCGAGCTCAACAATGCCGAGACCGCCTTCATACTCTCCCCGGACGGCGCCGATCACTCGGTGCGGGCGCGCTTCTTCACGCCGCGCAGCGAGGCCGGGTTCGTGGGCCACGCCACCGTGGCCGCACAGTACGTGTTATCGCGCCGGCACGACGCGCCGCGCCGGCAGCAACAGAAGTCCAAGGCCGGGATCGTCGACATCGAGGTACGGGGCACCGACGCGGATCGCCGCATCGCGATTCGCCGCAACCCCCCGCCCGTGGGCCGCGAGCTCAACGACCGCGAGCGACTCGCGGTGCTCGATGCGCTGGCGCTCGCCTCCGAGAGCCTCGACTCCCGCATACCGCTGCGTATCGTCGGTGCGGGCGGCACGCGGCTGCTGATCGGAGTGCGCGGGCCCGAGCCCCTCAAGCATCTGAAACCCGACCTCGCACGGCTCACGACGCTGTCGGCGCAGATCGGCGCGGCCGGCTACTTCGTCTTCACCCTCACGCCGGGCGCCCCGGACCATCTGACCGAGTCTCGCATGTTCTGCCCGGCGCTCGGCATCGCCGAGGATCCGGTCAGCGGGAACGCCCACGGGCTGCTCGGGGCCTATCTGGCGCAGCTGCGCCTCATCACGCGCAGCGGCGAGCGCGCGCACTTTACCGGCATCCAGGGGCACTCGCTGCATCGGCCCGGACGGGTCGAGGTCGAGCTTGAATTCAGCGGCGAGGCCCTGGCCGGCGTCTGGATCAGCGGCCAGGCGGTATCGATATTCGAGACCGAGATCGCGTTTTAGGAACGTCATGTCACAGTTCGAAGCCGCGCTGAAGCTCGCCGAGGTTCCGCCGGGAAGTATGCGGGCGTGTGTCATCGGCGGGCGCGAGATCCTGATCTGTCGCACGCGTGAAGGCGTGTTCGCACTGGACAACATCTGCACACATGCGCATGCGCGTCTGTGCGAGGGACGGCTGCGCGCCACGCGGCTGGTATGCCCGTTGCACGGCGCCTCGTTCGACATCCGTGACGGCCGGGTGCTGGGGCCGCCCGCGGAACTGCCGCTGCCCACGCACGCGGTGCGCGTCGTCGGCGACGCC
>DASZHQ010000190.1:0-43431 GCA_035937715.1 Steroidobacteraceae bacterium
CGCCCTGCAGGAAATCACGGTCCTCGGACAATACCTGCCGAAGGAGAAGGCTCGCCAGGCCCAGGAGGAAGCTCCCAACCTCATCGAGGTGCAGACCTACGACGAGATCAAGAAGCTGCCCGACATCAGCACCGCCGAGGCCGTGAGGCGCATCTCCGGCGTGTCCCTGGAGACCGACGAGGGCGAGGGCCGCTACGTCAACATCCGTGGCATCGATGCGGATCTCAACAGCACCACCTTCGGCGGCCTGCGGCTGCCGCCGACCAACAACGCATCCCCGTTCGGCGGGTACCGCGCGGTGACACTCGACTCCATTCCGATCGGACTGGTCGGCGCCATCACGGTGACGAAGTCCAATCTCCCGAGCCAGGATGCCGAGGCGCTCGGAGGCACCATAGAAATCACGCCGAAGACTGCGCCGCTAAGTGGCGCGCCGTTCCTCGAAGGCAACGTCGGCAGCGGCTATGAGCCGCTGCGGCGCAAGCCCATCAAGGACATCTCCGTCTCCGGCGGCGGCCGCTTCGGCGGTGCCGGAACGCCCTCGGGCGCGGGTGCCAGCGCCTACAGCGACCACCCCTTCTCCGTCATCGCGACGCTGACGTACTACGAGGACTGGCGCGGGATCGACGACGTGGAGCCGTCGGGATATTTCTATGACACCCAACACCTGTCCTTCCCGTACCACGCAATCAACAACCTCCAGCAGCGTGATTACGAGCTGAACCGCAAGCGGCATGGCTACGGCCTCGAGCTCGACTACCAGCCGAGCGCGGACAGCCGCTATTACATCCGCGGCTTCGAGGCCGGCTACAACGAGCGCTACTACCGCCAGTACCTCAACCTGACTCCGGATGGCAACCCCGTGCAGGACTCAACCGGCGTAATCACCGATACGCTCAACTCGCCCAATGCGATCCAGATGGCCTTTCGCGACGAACGGGAGACGGCCAAGGATCAGGTGTTCATGCTCGGAGGTGAGAACCACTTCGGCGGAAGCACGCTCGACTACCGGGTCGGCTACACGAAAGGCTCCTGGCACAAGCCGTACGACTACAACTCGGCCTTCAACTACACGCCGACGCCGACCAATGCCGTGTTTACTTACGCCCCGCGCGGGCGCGGTAACACCCCGGTGTACTCAATCAGCGGTGCCGACTACCTCAATCCCGCGAACTATCTGCTCAACGGCTTCGTGAACAGCTCGAGCTACAACTACGACCGCGAGTGGTCGTTCGTCGGCAACTTCGAGCTGCCGCTGCACTGGGGAAGGTTTGATGCGGAGACCCTGAAGACCGGCGTGAGCGCTCGCCTGCGCAAGAAGGAAGAGACCGCATACCCGACTTCGTACGCCACCCTTCCGAGTCTTGTGCTGTCGAGCCTGAACTCCGGTCCGCCCGAGACCTACTACGCGGGCCAGTACCAGAACCCGCCGGACATCCCCCCGGGCTACCTGCAGTCATTGCTCGGACCGGGCACTGCCGCGCCCAGCGACGTCACCAGCGCCCTGCAACAGTACCTGTCCGCGAAGGAGGACGTCTACGCCGCCTATGTGATGTACCAGATGACCGTCGGTCGCTTCGGGGTTGTCGGCGGGGTACGGGTGGAGAGCACCCGGGACAATTCCAACGCGTTCCAAACCGGTGTCGACGCGAGCGGGAACCCGATCGTGAACCCGGTCGCCGCCTCGCACAGCTACACCAATGTGTTCCCCGGGCTTCAGACCCGCTTCGAGATCCAGCGGGACCTGATTGCGCGCGCCACCTGGTCCTCGACCCTTGCGCGACCCGGGTTCAACCAGCTCACCGTCTCGCAATTCGTCGACCTCGGCTCGGGCCTGATCACCACGGGTAATCCGAACCTCAGGCCGGCCTTCTCGAACAGCTTCGACGCCACCCTCCAGCAGTACCTGTCGGAAGGGGGCATCATCGAAGTCGGAGTGTTCGACAAAGAGATCCGCGATTACATTGTGGCCGACAACACCGGTAGCCAGATCCTGTTCTTCCACGGACAGAATTACCCACTGAGGCTCTACAGCTTCAGCAATTCCACCGGGGCCTATTCGCGCGGCGCAGAGTTCAACTGGAACCAGCGCTTCCAGTGGCTGCCAGGGTGGCTGAGCGGTTTCGGTGCCGAGGGCAACTACACCTGGGTCGATTCGCGGTTCAGGATCCGACCGGGGCAGTACGCACCGCTCCCCTCGAGCTCCAAGAACACCTGGAATGTCGGGCTGTTCTACGAATACGCCGGCCTCAACCTGAGGCTCGCGGCCTACTCGGTGTCCGCGGACCTCTTTGTGATCGGCAGCGATCCGTACAACGACGTGTACAACGACAAGCGCACCTCAATGGACTTCGGCGGCTCGTACGCTTTTCACGAACACTGGGGCGTGTACTTCAACGCCAAGAATCTCCTCAACACCCCGCACACGTTCTACCAGGGGACACCGGACCGACCGATCCAGCGGGAGTTCTACTCGCAGACCTACCAGCTGGGCGTGCGCTTCAACTATTGAGGCGCGTTGAGGTGCGGGGGAACGAGCGGCGGAAGCTGGGCCGTCAAGCCAGGACATGGGCTAGACGCGCTACGTAGGTCGTTTCCGACGATCTGCAGGGTGGCGACTTACAGGAAGGGTCGCGAGCGCTGACAGCCCGCAGGCTGTAGCGCGTCTACACTTCGTGCGCATTCCCGGACGCAGCCAACACGGACGTAGGCCAACAGGGACCTAGAGTGATTGACGCAGATCCGCTTCCGCGTGCTCCAGCCGTCGCCCGCTATCGCAAGATTGCGACCCGCGTTCGCGCTCTTGCTCCCTTGATGCTGCACTCAGAGGCGAGGGATCAGCTCTTCTCGCTCGCGCTTCACTACGACAAGCTGGCGCAGTGCCTCGAGGCCGTGTCCGAACATCTGCGAACCGTGCCAGCTGCAGGTTCGGGCCCGGTTAACAGGCGCGGCGAAGATCCGGTGTAAGCGCTCTCGACGTATGGCGGATCGGGGAGCGTGGCGAGGACGGCGCGGGCGCCCGTCCATGCAGTGCGCGAGAGGGCCAGTAACTGTATGAGCTACGCTGATTTCAGGCGATCTATCGCTGATGTTAGGCGGTGAATGCGGCGCTGGATCAGCTGTCGATCCCTGTCCTTTTCTCGCTGGGTAACGTCGATCTCCCCTGTCTCGGGCGTTAAACCCCAAAACCAGGGGTTAGCCTCGATGCGCCTCAGGTGCTGCTCGCATTCGTGTTTCGCCCGCTTGAAGGTCTGAAGCAGTCCGCGATTCGTGTTCATGAGTGTCAGCTACCGCCGGAAGAACCGCAGCCAAGTGTAGACGCGGCCCAGCTTGTGGCCTGTAGGGAAGCCTTCCCCGGTGCTGTCGGAAACGACCTACTAGATCGCCGGCAGCGCCACTACCCCATGGAGCTTGCGCGCGAACGAGGCAGAACGCGTGCGGTACCGCGCTCTAACCCAAGTCCTAACTGTGCGGGCTTGAACCGTTTCGCTTCCTTGAGCAAGCCGGCGAGCAGCTCGGCCGGCGTCGACGAGCGGCGTCCCGCGCGCACGAAATTGTGCGTAGCCTTGTCCCGCCGTGTAAGCCTTTTGCCTTTTGGGCTGACCAGGCGTGCACGTCGCCGTGCACCTGGTGCGGGCGTATAGACTGGAATTTACGAGAGAAAGCGAAAGGCGACGAGAGACAGGGAAAGGCCGAAACGGCCGTAAGCTACATGGTGTGCGTGGCCTTATCCCCCGATAGCGCACCGGCGAGATAAGTCTCGATCTTCTTCTGCGTCTGGCCGCGATCCTGCTCGCTGAACTGCACGCCGATGCCGGCGGTACGCTTGCCCTGATTACCCTGGGCGCCCTTGGGTGTCACCCAGATGACGCGGCCGGCCACGGGCAGCTTCTCGTCCTCGCCCATGAGGTTCAGCAGCATGAACACTTCATCGCCGAGCCGGTAGTTACTGTTGGTCGGAATGAACAGGCCGCCGTTTTTCACGAACGGCATGTAGGCCAGATAAAGGGCGCTCTTGTCCTTTATGGTGAGGGTCAACAGACCCGGCTTACTTCCGCCCGCTCTCAAGTTTGCGTCCCCGCTTCAGCTGGCCGTGCACTCATGCCTGGCGTACCCCACTGGGCGTGCTCTCCGGCGGCGCCAGTCGCCTGAAAAGAGCCTCGAGCGCCAATCCCCGGTTGAGCGGCACGTCCAGCGTGCGCAGCTCGCGCACCTCATCAACCAGCCGAAAGAGCTCGCATATATTCAAGAACGTGCCGCGCCCCGACAAGTATGGGCCACGCCGCAGTTCTGTCAAAAATGCCCCCGCGCGCTCCCCCTCGCGGACGCGTTCTGTGAGCCAATTCTCAAAGCACAGCAGGCGCAGCGGCAGCTCCGAGCGCGCCCAGCGTTCGGCCGCCGCCACCGGGTCGGCACCGCCCGCCGCGAGCTCGGTGAGCATGGAGCGGGACTCCGCCGCAACCGCCACCACGGCACTTCGGTCCGCCTGTGCGGCGAGCATCGGCGCCTCCCCCAGCACATCGAGCACCGCATTCCAGTCTCCTGCTCCACACGTCTCTGTCAACCAGGCGACCGCGGCTGCCCGTGCAGGCGGGCGCACCTTGAGGACCTGGCAGCGGCTGAGGACGGTGGGGGGGAGCCGGGAGGGCTGCACCGCTACCAGTACCAGGAGGGTGCGGGCGGGGGGCTCCTCGAGCGTCTTGAGCAGCGCATTGGCCGCGAAGCGATTGAGGGCGTCGGCCGGCGTGATGACGCCCACCTTGTAGCCCCCGGCGTGACTGGTCAGAGCAAGCTGCGCAGCGAGCTCGCGCACCTGCTCGATGCGGATCTGCCGCGAATCCTCCTGCGGGCGCAGCGCGCTGAGGTCAGGATGCTGCAGCGCCGCGACGCGGCGGCAAGCCAGGCACTCACCGCAGGGCGCCGCTGCCTGGCGCTGACACAGCACCAGTTGCGCCACCCAGTTGGCGAGCCATTCCCCGCCGGCGCCCGGGGCTTCGTGGATGAGGAGCGCGGCCGGCAGGCGGCCGCGGCCGTGCGCCGCCTTGAGCGCAGAAGTCTGGGGGGCGAGCCATGCGGGCGTAGCGCTCATGTCGGCACGCGCCCTGCGAGCAGCCCGGCGAGAATCTCCCCGACGCGCCGCTCCACCGCATCGAGCGGAAGTGTCGCATCGATGATCCGGAAGCGGTGCGGGTTGGCGCGCGCCAGCGCGAGATAGCCCGCGCGCACCTTCTCGAAGAATGCGGTGGTCTCCGCTTCGAAGCGATCGGCACCGCTGCTGGTGCGGGCGCGCGCCCGTGCGAGTCCTGCTGCCACCGGCAGGTCCAGGAGCAGCGTGCAGTCGGGCTCGAGTCCCGCGTGAACGGCGCCCGCCAGCGTCTCGATGAGCGCGGCATCCACCCCGCGCCCGCTGCCCTGGTAGGCGCGGGTGGCATCGGTAAAGCGGTCGCACACGACCCACTCGCCGCGCGCGAGCGCCGGGCCGATGACGTGCTGCACGTGCTGCGCGCGTGCGGCGAACATGAGCAGGGCCTCGGTCACGGGCGCAAGCGCCTCTGCGCCGCGCTCGAGCACGATCTGCCGTATGCGCTCGGCGAGCGGCGTGCCGCCCGGCTCGCGCGTGAGGCGCACGGCTATGCCGTGCCCGCCGAGCCAGGCGGACACGAATTTCGCGACGGTGCTCTTCCCCGCGCCCTCGATGCCCTCGAGCGTAATGAACCTGCCCGCGCTCATCGCTGCTGCGTGTCCTGCGCGTGCGGGGTGGAAGGCGTCGAACCGCCCGGCGCCGGGTCGGAAGCGGCCTTCACGGCGGCGGCCGCGGGGGTGATGGCGGGCTTGGCCCTGGCGCGGCGTTCCTGTTCGCGCAGGCGCAGGAGATAGGTCTGCACGGCGGAATTATGCTCTTCGAGTGTCTTCGAGAAATGATGGGCGCCATCGCCGAGGCCCGTGGCGACGAAGTACAGCGCGTCGGTGTCCTCCGGCTGCACGGCGGCCGTGACCGACTCGCGTCCCGGCAGGGCAATGGGGGTTGGGGGCAATCCGTCGCGCGTGTAGGTGTTGTACGAGGTGTCACGCAGTAAGTCACGCGTATGAATGGTGCCGTCGTACGACTCCCCGAGGCCGTAGATCACCGTGGGATCGGACTGCAGCCGCATTCGCGCCCGCAGGCGGTTGATGAACACGCCCGCAATCCGGGCGCGCTCGCTCTTGAGCGCGGCTTCCTTTTCCACCAGGGAAGCGAGGATCAGCCCCTGGTAGGGGCTATCCAGCGGTAGTTCGGGGCGGCGGGCTTTCCAGGCGGCCCCGAGGAGCTGCTGCATGCTGTCGTAGGCGAGCGCGAGGATCGCGACGTCGGTGGTATTCGCCGCGAAGCGATAGGTGTCGGGAAAGAACTCGCCCTCGGGGGCCTGACCGGGATGGCCGAGGAGCGTCATGATCTGCGCGGGGCTCCGGCCGCGCAGGGTGTGCGTCACGCGCGGATGCTGCTCGAGGGCGGCGAGAAAATCCGCAAACGTCGCGCCCTCGACGACGGTCAGCTGCTCGAGCACCACCCGGCCCTGCTCGAAGAGCGAAATGATCTGCGCGGGGCTGGCGTGCGCGGGAATCTCGTACGTTCCCGCCTGCACGCGCGGCTGCTCGCCACGCAGGCGCAGGTACCACTCGAGCGCACGAGCGTTGCGCACACTGCCCGCCGCCTCCATTCGGGCGAGAACGCTGCGCAGGCTCGCACCGGGGCCGACCTCGATGCGTGATGGGGCTGACGCCGGGCCGGGTGCCCGAAACTGAGTGCTGAGCCAGAAGTATCCGCCCGCCCCGGCCGCCGCGGCGAGGAGCAGCGCGGCTGCCACCAGACCGAGCACGAGCAGCGCCCGCGGGTTCGCCCTTGGCA
This sequence comes from Steroidobacteraceae bacterium, assembly GCA_035937715.1. GTDB lineage: Bacteria > Pseudomonadota > Gammaproteobacteria > Steroidobacterales > Steroidobacteraceae > 13-2-20CM-66-19. Next base: position 6,887 of record DASZHQ010000190.1, read on the forward strand.
TCCTACGCCTCGCAGTCCCCGGAGCGCGCCCCGCTCGCTAAAAGCGCAGCGAGGCGCGCTTGCAGCTGCCGGGTCACGGGGCCGGGCGCCAGGCTCGTGCCCGGCAGCTCGCACACCGGGCGAATGCCGATCAGCGCGTTGGTGAGGAACACTTCCTGCGCGCGCGCCAGAGCTGCGGCATCGAGCACGCACTCGCTGGCGAGGATGCCGGCCGCCGCGGCCGTCTCGAGCACGACTTCGCGCATGACGCCGGCGACGCCACAGCGGTCCATGCGCGGCGTATAGAGCCTTGCGTCCTGGACGAGGAACACGTTGGTCATCGTGCCGGAAATGAGCGCCCCGGAGCTGCTGAACATGAGCGCTTCGACGATGCCGGGGTCGGCCCACTCGCGGCGCGCCAGCACCTGCTCGAGCCGGTTGCAATGTTTGAGCCCCGCGAGCGCCGGGTTTTCCCCCAGGCGCATGCCGGCGATGCGCACGCGCACGCCCTGCTGCGCGAGGCTCGGATCCTCCTCCGGCCACGCATAGCGCAGCATGATGCGGGTGGTGCGCTCGCGGCCGGTGACGCCGTAGCCGCGCTCGAGCGCCGGACCGCGTGTCAGCAGAACCTTGAGGATGGCGCGCGGAGCCTCCCGCGCCTGCTCGCGCACTTCCTCGGCCAGCCCCGGCAGATCTGCGGCGTCGAGCCCGAGTCGCGCGCACCCGGCGCCCAGGCGCCGCAGATGCCGGCGCAGGAAGCGCGGCTCACCGCCGACGCAGGCAATGGTCTCGAACAGCCCATCGCCGTAGTGAAGTCCGCGCTCGAGCACGGAGATCTTCGCTGCCGGGCGGCCATTCACCCACGCCCGCTCGGGAGCGGGCGCGCCGGAACTCTCCTGGCGCAGTGCCATCACTGCTGCGCTCCCAGCGCCGCGAGCAGCCCGCGCGCCTTGGCCTGCGTCTCCTCGAGCTCGCGCTGCGGGTCGGAATCGGCGACGATGCCGGCGCCGGCGCGAAAGCACAGCTGCGATCCGCTCAGCGTCATGGTGCGGATCAGGATGTTCAGGTCCAGCCGTCCGTCATGCGTCAGGTAGCCGACGGAACCGGTGTACGCTCCGCGCCCCTCGCCCTCGAGCTCGGCGATGATCTGCATGCAGCGAAACTTCGGGCAGCCGGTGATCGTGCCCCCCGGAAAGACCGCCCGCAGCGCGCCGATCGGCGTGACCTCTGGCCGCAGAACGCCGGTGACGTTGGAGACGATGTGGTGCACGTGCTGATAGGACTCGATGGTCATGAGCTCATCCACGCGCACCGAGCCGGCCTCGCACACGCGCCCGAGATCGTTGCGCTCGAGGTCGATCAGCATGATGTGCTCGGCCCGCTCCTTGGGGTGCGCCGCCAGCTCGCGCATCTCGCGCAGCTCCTCACCCGGGCGGCGGCTGCGCGGACGCGTCCCGGCGATCGGCCGCGTATCGACCCGTCGTCCCGCGACGCGCACCAGCCGCTCGGGCGATGAGCTGAGGATCGCGATGCCGCGCCACTGGGCGAGCGCGGCAAACGGGGCAGGATTGGCTGCGCACAGACGCCGATAGAGCGCCGCCGCGGGTGCGGGCGGTGCGCGGCCCGAGGCTTCGGCGCTCACCTGCACGCTCCAGGGACGTGACAGGTTCGCCTGATAGATGTCACCGGCGCGCACGTACTCCTGGGCGCGATCGACCCGCGCCAGGTAGGCCGCCGGCGGCTCCTCATGTACCGCGTCGATCCGCAGCGCCTCGGCACTCTCCTCCCCGCGGGCGGCCTCCTCGGCGTCCGCCACAATGCGCGCCAGCGCCTCGCCCGCGGGCGGCTCGGCCAGCGCATACACGCGCCCGCGCTCCAGGTCGTGCACCAGCGCGCACGGTGTGCGCAGCGCAAAGGCCTGCCAGGGGAGCGGGGCTGGCGGCAGCACGAGATTCGGCTCGATCTCCCGCGCCAGCTCGTAGCCGAGGAACAGCGCCCAGCCGCCGGCAAAGGGGAGCCGCGCTGCGGCCGCGCTCCCCTGCTCGTCAGCCTCGGGCGTACGCTCGGTACGCCACCAGCTCTCGAGCGCTGCGAGAAATGTCGAGCCTTGCGGCGTGAACCCCTCCGCTGCGAGCCGCCCGTCGGCGCCGAGCCACAGTGCCGCGACCGGCTCGCCGAGCAGCACGCTCGAGCGGCTCAAGGGGCCTGCGGCCGCACTGTCGAGCAGCAGCGGGTATCGTGCGGGCCAGCGCGCCGCGAGGCGCCGCAACACCGCAGGCGGAACATCGAGCTCGCGGACGAGAGGTGCGCGCGTGGGAAGGCCTTGAAGAGGGGCTCAGGCGCTGAAGCGCCGGAAGATCAGTGAGCCGTTAGTCCCGCCGAAGCCGAAGGAGTTCGAGAGGCTCACGTCGATCTTCATCTGCCGCGCGGTGTTGGGGACGTAGTCGAGGTCGCACTCCGCATCGGGCGTGCGGTAATTAATGGTGGGTGGTGCGACGTTATCGCGGATGGCGAGCACGGAGAAAATCGCCTCCACCACCCCGGCCGCCCCCAACAGGTGCCCCGTCATGGACTTGGTCGAGCTCACCGCGAGGCGCGGGGCGTGATCGCCAAACGCGCGCTTCAGCGCTACGGTCTCGGCCTTGTCGCCGAGCTGGGTCGAGGTGGCGTGGGCGTTGACGTATTGCACCGCGCTTGCATCGAGGGCGGCATCGCGCAGCGCATTCAACATGGAGAGACGCGCGCCCTCTCCGTCCTCAGGCGGAGCGGTGATGTGATACGCGTCGCCGCTCATGCCGAAGCCGACCAGCTCGGCATATATGCGCGCGCCGCGCGCGCGTGCATGCTCGAGGTCCTCGAGCAGCACCGCCCCGCCGCCGTCGCTGAGCACGAAGCCGTCGCGGTCCTTGTCCCAGGGGCGGCTCGCCTCGGCGGGCGCGTCGTTGCGCGTGGAAAGCGCCTTCGCCTGCCCAAAGCTGCCGAGCCCGCAGCGCGTGGTCGCCATCTCACCGCCGCCGGCAAGGATCACATCGGCATCTCCATACTGGATGGTGCGCATTCCGAGCCCGATAGCGTGCGTCGAGGTCGTGCAGGCCGTCACGACCCCCAGATTCGGGCCCTTGAGCCCGTAGCGTATCGAGAGGTGGCCGGCGATCATGTTGATGATGGTCGCAGGCACGAAGAACGGCGAGATCTTGCGCGGACTCATCGCCTTGAGGTACTCGCCGTATTCGGCCTCGATGGTGCCGAGGCCCCCGATGCCCGCCCCGCAAATGACGCCGCAGCGTGTCGGGTCGCTGCGGGAAAAATCGATGCCGGCGTCGCTGACGGCCTGCACTCCGGCGGCCACGCCGTAGTGCATGAACTCGTCCATGCGGCGGGCTTCCTTGGACGAGATGTACTGCGTGACGTTGAAGTCGCGCACCTGGCCGCCGATGCGCACCGGAAAAGCGGACACGTCGAAGCGCGTGATCGGCCCGATGCCGCTCTCACCGCGCAGCACGGCGTTCCATGCCGACACGACGGTGCTCCCGACCGGAGACACCACTCCCAGCCCCGTTACGACCACCCGGCGCTTGCTCACACGCTTCCCGTAGGCGCCCCTGTCGAATCAGGACTTGCTGCGGCGCTCGTTGATGTAGTCGATGGCCTGGTGAACCGTCGTGATCTTCTCGGCGTCCTCGTCCGGAATCTCGATCTCGAATTCTTCCTCGAGGGCCATCACCAGCTCGACCGTGTCCAGTGAATCGGCTCCCAGGTCATCGACGAACGAGGCATCGTTCGTGACCTGCTCTTGCTTAACGCCCAGCTGTTCGGCAACGATGGCTTTGACCTGCTGCTCAACTGTGCTCATTAGCGGTTGGTCCTTATGTGGGCTTGGGTAGGTGCCTGCCGCGCCTTCAGGGGGCAGCGGGCGCGGTATTGTAGGGGAACACCCCCCGCCCTGCCACTCGCGCACCCTGGGCGCGAGTGATTGTTTTTACTGGCGAAACTGACGCACTCGTTCCGCTTCGGCGCCGGGTGCAACACCCGCTCTGTGGCGCGCGTCCAACGGCTTTGCGTGCCTACGGCATGTACATGCCGCCGTTCACGTGCAGCGTCTCTCCGGTGATGTAGGCGGCCTGCGCGGACACCAGGAACAGCACCGCCGCGGCGACGTCCGCGGGGGAGCCGAGGTGGCCGGCGGGAATCTGCGCCAGCAGCGCCTGGCGTTGCTCCGCGCTCAGGGCGCGCGTCATGTCCGTGTCAATGAAACCGGGCGCCACGGCATTCACGGTGATGCCGCGCGAAGCAAGCTCCCTGGCGAGGGACTTGCTGAATCCGAGCAGCCCCGCCTTCGCCGCGGCGTAATTGGCCTGCCCCGGGTTGCCGGTCACGCCCACGACCGAGGTGAGGTTGACGATGCGGCCGCGCCGCTCCTTCATCATGTGCCGTACGCACGCCTTGCAGAGGCGAAAGACGGCGGTCAGGTTGGTGGCGATCACCGCGTCCCAGTCCTCGGGCTTCATGCGCACGAGCAGCGTGTCGCGCGTGATCGCCGCGTTGTTGACCAGGATGGTCGGCCGCTCGCCCACGCCTTCGAGCTCCTCCATCAGCGCATCGATCGAGGCCGCACTGCCCGCGTCCAGCACTGCGCCGCGGCCGTTGCATCCGTGCGACGCGAGGGCTGCGCCGAGGCGCGCCGCGCCGTCGGCGCTGGTCGAGGTGCCGATGACGCGCGCGCCTGCGCCACCCAGGGCGAGTGCGATCGCCTGGCCGATGCCGCGCGAGGCGCCGGTGATGAGTGCAACTTCGTTTTCAAGCATGGGAGTGGCCTCGGGTTGCCTGCAGCGCGGCATCGATGGAGGCCGGATCCTCCAGCGCCAGGAAGCTCAGATCCGGCCGTCGCTCGATGCGGCGATTGAGAGCGGTGAGCACCTTGCCCGGCCCGCATTCGATGACCTGGGCGACATCAGCCGCGATGGCACGCAGAGTCTGCGTCCAGCGCACCGGGCTCGAGAGCTGTCGCACCAGAACCTCGCGGATGTCGTCGGGGTCCTCGTGCGCGCGCGCGTCTACTGCGCTGACGTAGCGGATGGCGGGCGAGCGCACCTCGAGCCTCGCCAGGCGCTCTTTCAAGCGCTCGCCCGCCGCGCGCATCAGGCTGCTGTGCGAGGGCACGCTCACCGGGAGTATCACTGTGCGCCGCGCACCGCGCGCGCTCGCCGCCTCGAGCGCGCGCTGCACGGCCGCCGACTCCCCGGCGATGACGACCTGACCCGGGGAGTTGAAATTGACCGCCTCCACCACCGCCCCGCGCGCGGCCTCGCGGCACAGGGCCACGACCGCCTCGTCCTCGAGGCCGAGAATGGCGGCCATCGCGCCGCTGCCGGCCGGTACGGCCTCCTGCATCGCCTCACCGCGAAAGCGCACCAGATCGATCACCGCGGCGAATTCCATCGCCTGGGCGCACACGAGTGCGGTGAATTCCCCGAGGCTGTGCCCGGAGACGATCGCCGGCAGCGCCCCGCCGCGTGAGCGCCACACGCGCCAGGTCGCCACTCCGGCCGCCAGCATCGCCGGCTGGGTGCGCTCGGTGGCGTTGAGCCCCTCCTCCGGCCCCTCACTCACAAGCTTCCACAGGTCGTAGCCGAGCACGCGGGAAGCTTCCTCGAACGTGGCACGAACACCGGGCTCGGCAGTGGCGAGCCCGGCGAGCATTCCGACCGACTGGGAGCCCTGACCGGGGAACACGAGCGCGAACGACATGAGCTCTCCGAAGTGCAGGCAGCGCGTCGGAAATTATAGCGGCGCGCCGCGCGGCTTCAGGAACACGGCCACGACCGCCCCCCCGAGCACCCCGTAGAGATGCGCGTCGACCACCACGGCATCGCTCCCCGAGAGCGGCAGCGCTCCCACCCAGTGCTCGTAGGCGAGCTTCAGGGCGAGGAGCGCCACCAGCGCCCATCCGCCGCGCTCGCCGGTGCGCACGTGCGCAAGTGCTCCGGCTGCCATGATCCCATGCAGGACTCCGGAGGAACCGACGTACCACTGCACGGTCGAAGCGACGAGCCACAAGCCTGCATCGATGCCTGTCATGGCGCCGAGCACGATGGCCAACCACGCCTTGGGGGAATAGTCCCGGGCGAATAGCGCCCACATGAGCACGAGACCCAGCGCGTTGAGCAGGGCATGCCGCAGATCCAGATGAACCAGGTGCGCCGTCGCCAGGCGCCACCACTCCCCGAGTGCAAGTCCGGTGCGCTCGTAGCGCAGCAACTGCCGTCCCGGCTCGCCCCCGAGCGTGGGCAGCAACAGCAGCAGACAAGCCGCCAGCAGCGCCAGCCCCATGCGGCCGTCGCAATTGAGAGACTTGAGCGTACCGTGCACGCGGTTCACGAAGGCCGGCGAGCGCATTTGTTATGATCCCGACCCGCTTTTATGGGACAAACGGCGGCTCTCCCGCCCGGACGCTTTGCGCATGTTGAGTTACACCGCTCCCGAGGCTAGCAGACACGGCTCCCGCCGGGGGGCGCGCGGCTTTACCCTGATCGAGATCATGGTGGTCGTGATCATCATCGGGCTCCTCGCCTCCGTCGTCGTGCTGAACATTCTCCCGAATGTGGATAAGGCGAAGGTCAACAAGGCCAAGCAGGACATCCAGAGCCTCGGGCTGGCGCTCGATGAGTTCTACCTGGACAACTCCAAGTACCCGACGTCCGAGCAAGGGCTCACCGCACTCGTGACCCAGCCCACCGACCCTACGATCAGGCACTGGAAGCCAGGCGGGTACGTGCAGAGGGTGAGCAAGGACCCCTGGGGGAACGATTACCTGTACGTTTTCCCCGGCACGCACGGCAAGGCCTATGACCTCCTCACCCTGGGGGCCGATGGACAGCCTGGGGGCGAGGGCATCAATGCCGACATCGGCAACTGGAACCTCACCGACTAGAGCGGCCGCGAGGATGCCGTCTTCCCGGGCTGCTGCGACCGCTGCCGGCTTCACGCTGATCGAGATGCTGGTCGTCGTCGTCATCATCGCCATCATCTCCCTCGGCATCGTTCTCTCGCTGAGCGTGGTGGGGCGCGATCGCGAGCTCGAGAAAGAGAGCGACCGGCTGCTGGCGCTGCTCACCTACGCGCGCGAACAGGCGGAGCTGCAGACGCGCGAATACGGCGTGATGTTCCAGGAGGATGGCTACGAGTTCCTCTCCTACGACGTGCACCGCGCCGCCTGGCGCAGCGTCCTCGGGGACGATGCGCTCGCGGTGCGCAGGCTCCCCGATGGCCTGGGCGTCAGGCTCAGTGTCGAGGCGCGCCCGGTCGTGCTGAGGCGACCGAAGGACGCAGCCGACAAGACACCGCAGGTGATGATCTTCTCGAACGGCGACCTGACGAGCTTCGTGGCGACGCTCGAGCGCGACGGCGGCGTGCGCAGCGTTACCCTCACGCAGAACGAGCAGGGCGAAGTGATCGAGCAGCCCCTGGTGGAGCAGAAGCCATGAGGGCTCACGGGTTCACACTGCTCGAGGTGCTGGTGGCCCTCGCCATCGTCACCATCGGCATGGCGGCCGTGCTGGGCGCACTCTCCTCCTCCGTCGGGACGGTCACTTACCTGCGCGACAAGACATTCGCGCAATGGGTCGCGCTCAACCAAATCGCGACGCTGCGGCTCTCCGGGCAGCTGCAGGCCAAGGGCAACAAGAACGGCGATACCGATTTCGCCGGGCGCAAATGGCACTGGCGTCAGGAAGTCACCTCGACCGAGCTGCCAGGTGTGGTTCGCATCGACGTCAGGGTGCGTCCCGCGGACGTCAAGGGCGACGACAACAGCGGCTGGTTCAGCACGGTCAGCGGCATTCAGGGAGATGCGGTCGGCACCCCGAACGGCTACCAGCCGGACTGGGGCGCTCAGGCGCTCACCGGCCCGGGACCGCAACCCGGGACGGGCGCGCCCGGCACGCTCGGGGCGCCGCGTCCGCCTGGCGCGCCCGGCACACCGGGAACCCCGGGGGTGCCCGGCGGCGGCACGCAGACGCCGAACCCGGGGTCGCAATGAGTCGCCGCGCCCGTGGATTCACGCTGATCGAGCTGCTCGTGGCGCTCTTCATCGCCGCGCTCATGTTCGCCATGGGCTATGGCGCCATCCACCAGGCGCTCACCAGCCGCGATTCGCTGAAGAAGCAGCAGGCGCAGCTGTTGGGGCTGCAGACCGCCGTGCGCGTGCTCGAGCAGGATTTCGTGCAGCTCGCCCCGCGTCCTGTGCGCCAGGCCGTCGGTGATGAGCCCGCGCAGGCGGCGTTGCTCGGGGCGCCCCCCGGCACTCAGCCGCTGGTGGCGCTCACGCGCGCCGGCTGGGCCAACCCCGCGGGGCTGCAGCGTCCGGGGCTGCAGCGCGTCGCCTACTTTCTCGAGAACGGAACACTGCGGCGCGAGTATTGGAACGTGCTCGATCCGACGCTCGCCAGCACCACGGCGAAGCGCGACCTGCTGACGCACGTGAAGAGCGTGGTCATCCGCTACATGGACGTCAACCACGCCTGGCAGGATCAGTGGCCGCCCCTGACGGGGACCGTGCTCGTCGGGCAGTCCATGGAGCAGACCCTGCGCTCGCGGCCGATCGCGGTCGAGATCACGCTCGACACCGAGGACTGGGGGAAGATCGTGCGCATCATCGAGATCGCCGGATGACTGCGCGGCCGGCACGCTCGCGGCCGCGGCGGCAGCGCCCCGCTCCCTCGCGGCAGGCGCAGCGCGGCGTCGCGCTGTTGGTGGCGATCCTCCTCGTCGCGCTCGGCACCATCATTGCCGCGGCGGTGGCGTATGAGAACGCCATGACTGCGCGGCGGGGAACCGCGACCTACGCCTTCGATCAGTCACTGCTCATTGCGCAGGGCGCCGAGGCGCTCGCCGCCTATGGCCTGCGGCAGATCTACCAGAGCGATCCGACGCACATCTATCCCGGCCAGGGCTGGGACAAGCCGGTGGGCCCGATCGAGGTAGTGCCCGGCGTGATGCTGGAAGCCTCGCTCGAGGACCTGCAGGGACGCTTCAATCTCAACAAACTGGTCAACACGGACGGTACCCCCGACCCGGTGGAGGTCAATGCCTTCGTGCAACTGCTGACGATGTTGGGCCTGGAGCCGAAATGGGCGGGATATCTCGTCGACTGGATCGATGTCGACATCGTGCCGCAGAATCCCGACGGCGCCGAGGACAGCGTGTATATGGGCCAGACGCCGCCCTACCGCGCGCCGAACCGCTACATCACGAGTGCCACGGAGCTGCTGGCCCTGCCGGGGTTCGGGCGCGACCGCTACCTGAAGCTCGCTCCCTATGTGACCGCACTTCCCCAGATCACAAAGATCAACGTGTGCACCGCTTCCGGGCCGGTGTTGGATGCCTTCCTCGGCGCCGGGCACAGCGAGTTCGGCGCCAACCCGGAGAGGCTCACCCAGACCCGCAGCAACACGAGCGGCTGTTTCCCCTCGCTCGCCAACTACCAGGCGGCCTTCGACCCGAAGGTCTGGAATGCGAAGGGAACTGCGGGGGTGAGCAGTAAATTCACGGAGAGCTCGAACTACTTCCGCCTCACCAGTTTCATCACTATTGGCAGCGCGGAATTCAACTTGTACAGTCTTCTCTACCTGGACACGCCGGGCCCCGGCGGCGCCGGCCGAGGCGGAGCCGGCGGCGCGGTGCGCCCGATTCAGCGCAGCTTCACGCCCGATTGAGCCGGGGCGCCCCGAGAGTGACGCAATCGATGAATACTGCTGCGAAATCATGACAGTATCCGGCCATGGCTGACTGGCTGCTGCTTCGCCTGCCCCGTGCGCCCGAACAGGCCGCGACCTGGCTGGTGGTCGATGCGCGCGGCACGCCCACGGGTGCCCCTCAAAGCGGCCCCCTGTCGCTCGCGGCGCCGCGCACCGCCGGTCGGCGGATATGCGTGCTGGTACCGGGCGCGGACGTGCTGCTCGCGGAGCCGGAAGTGCCTGTCCGGGGAGCGGGCGCCAAGCTGCAGCAGCTGGTGCCCTACGCCCTCGAGGAGCATCTCGCCGACAACATCGACGAACTGCACTTCGCCATCGGCAAGCGCGCCGCGGAGTCCGGCCGGGTACCCGTTGCGGTGGTGGCGCGGGCGCTGATGGACGACTGGCTGAGGCAGCTGCGGGCCAGTGGCATCGAGCCCGACGTCGTGTATGCCGACAGTGACCTGCTGCCGGAGAATCCGGGCCAGGCGGTCGCACTGTTGGAAGAAGACGCGGTATTCGTGCGCGCACCGGGAGCCTCGCCCGTCACGCTGCCGTCCGAGGCCCTGGCCGAGGCCCTCGAGATCGCCAAATCAGGCCCCGGCCCCTCCGCCACCGGCGCGCGCGGCCTGATCCTCTACACCGGCGCGGCCGAGTGGCAGCAGCACTCGGCGCAGGTAGAGGCCGCCCGGCCGCAGTTCGATGGCATCAAGGTGCAGCTGCTCACCGGCGGGCCGCTCGCGCTCTTCGCGCAGCAGCTGCCGTCCACAGCGCCGATCAACCTCCTGCAGGGCGCCTACGCCCCGACTTCCTCGCGGGCGATCGGGTTCAAGGCCTGGCGTGTAGCGGCGATCCTGCTGGCGTGCCTCATTGGCTTGCACGTGGTCGGCAAGGCCGCGGAGCTGCAGTTGCTCAGGAAGCGCGAGCACCAGGTGGATGTGTCCATTCGCGAGGCCTTTCACAGCGTCATGCCCGGTGAGGCGGGGAGCGTCGATGCCCGCCGCCGCATGGAGCAGCGCCTGGCTGCGGCCCGCGGCGCGGGCGGGGGGCTGCTGCCGGCCTTGCAGGCGCTCGCGCAGGCTCGCGAGAGTGCCCCTGGCACCAACGTGCAGGCGCTGAATTTCCATCGCGGCGCGCTCGAGATGAAGTTGTCGGCTCCGGATGCCGCGAGCCTCGATCGCTTGAGCCAGGCCCTGCGTAGCAACGGCTGGCAGGCCGATCTCTCCGGGGGGAGCAATGCCGCCTCGGGCTACGTCGGCAGCATCCAGGTGCGCGCGCGCGGCACCTAAGAGCAGGCATGAAGCTCAAGTTCAATTCGCTGTTGCTCGAGTCTTTCGCCACGCTGTCCGCACGCGAGCGACGCCTGGTGATGGCAGGCGCGGTGCTGGCGGCGCTCATCGTCGTCTTCGGCATTCTCGTGCCGCTCGATCGCAGCGTCGCGCAGGCGAAGGAGCGCCTGGCGAAGAAGCACGCGGACCTCAGCTGGATGCAGTCGGTGGCGCCGGAGCTGGCCGCGACGGCTCCGCCGCCGACAGCCAGCGGCGAGTCCTTGCTCGTCATCATCGACCGCTCGGCGCGCGAGTCGGGTCTGGCGGGGGCGCTGTCGGGCAGCGAGCCGGGCGGGCCGGGGAGCCTGTCGGTGCGGCTCGAGCGAGCACCGTTCGACACACTGGTCGGCTGGCTGGCCCGCCTCTCCCAGCAGAATGGCGTCATCGTGGAGTCCGCCACCCTCGAGAGAGCCGGCGCACCGGGCCTGGTGAACGCGGCCATCGTGCTGCACACGGGCTGAAGTGAAGCGGGCGGTCTGGATCGCGCTGCTGGCCGCGATCGCCTTCGGGGTCATTGTGATCGCCCGCATGCCAGCCGAGTGGATCATCCCGGCAGATCGGACGCAGGGCTCGTGCGCGAGCGTGGAGGGGTCGCTCTGGAGCGGCACGTGTGTGGGCCTCGTCGTGAGCGGTGCGCCCGTCGGTGACGTCAGCTGGAGTCTTCACCCGCTGCGGCTGCTCTCCGGGAAGCTCGCGGCCAATCTCATTCTCACTCACGGCGCTGCCAATGCGAGCGCCGAGGTGCAGTTGGGATTCGGCCGGCACGTCACGGTGCGCAATCTCGTAGCCGACCTCCCGCTCGATCCGGCGCTCATTCCCGGCGTTCCCGTGAACCTGCACGGCCGCGCGCACTTCGATCTGGCAGTGGCGGAGCTGCAGCACGGCATCATCACGCAGCTGCAGGGTCGCATCGAGGCGCGCGACCTGGAGGACAGCAGCGGTGCCAACACGCCCCTCGGCAGCTACCTCGTGACATTTCCCGGTGGAAGCGGGGCGCCGACGGGAAAGCTCCATGACCTCGATGGACCGCTGGCGCTTGAGGGCACGCTGCGACTCACCCCCGCACCCGGCTTCGAGCTGGAAGGCCTGATCGCCCCGCGCCCCGGCGCGCCACCGGAGCTCGTCAACAACATCCGCTTCTTCGGCTCCCCCGACGCCTCGGGACGGCGGCCGTTCTCGGTGTCCGGGACGTTCTGACGCGGCGGCGAGCCAGTACCGGGAACGGCGCGGAGGTCAACTCAGCTCGCGGAAAGCGCCGAGGAGCGGAAAGTACAGCGCCGCTCGCACCGGCTCCGGTCCCAGCGCCCGCGCGAGGCCTACATAGTCCTCGAGCTGCGCCCGGTACCGTTGCACTTCCTGCTGGAGGAACCCCTCGAGGTCTGCGCCCTCATGAGTGCTCGTCTTGAAGTCGATCACCCAGCGCGCACCGTGCTCGTCCACGAAGCTGCGATCGATCACCACGTTGCGCAGCCGCCCGGCGCTCACGCCGCTGACCTGCCATTCGCTGTGCGCCTGGGCGTGCCGGGCACCGAGTATCCAGCGGCCACGCTCATCGGCCAGTGTGCGCCGCACCGCCGCGAGGATGAGTTCCAGCGCGCGCGCTTGTTCGTGCTCGGGCACGCCGGCGCGCCGCAGCCGGGCGAGCAGCGCGGGGCGCTCCGCATCGATCGCTGGCGGGGAAGGCAGCCGCGGCTCCTGCGTCAGGCGCGCCAGCCAGCCGTGCACGATCGTCCCGATGTGCCGCTGCGTTTCGCCCACCCAGCTGAACTCCGGGGGCTCGCTGGCGAGATAGGCGGACGGCAGGCGCGTGATGCGCATGGTGGCGGGCAGCTCCGCGGGGCGCCAGTCCGCGACCAGCCGCGTAACGGGCGCCACTGGCGCCCGCGCCGCAGCGGCGGTGGGCGGACGTTGAACGGTTTGGAAGCGCTGCGCGAGCGCGGCCCAGACGATCGCCAGCAGGCCCCTGCGGTCGATCTGCAGTGTGCCGTCCGCGCGCACCGCCGGCGCGCCGGACAGCCACAGCGTGCGCCGCGCGCGCGTCGCGGCCACGTACATCAGCCGGGCGCGCTCGTTCAGGTCACGCCGTTGGATGAGGTCCCTGAGATACAGGTTGAGATCGCCCTCCTCGTTCGCCCCAACCGCCGGGGTTGGCGCGATGAGCAGCTCGCTCTCGCGCCCCTCCCCCGGCAGGTCGATCCAGCGCAGCAGGCGCCGCTCCGCACCGCGTGTCGCCCGCTCGAGCGCCGGCACGATCACGTGATCGAACTGCAGCCCCTTGGCACGGTGAATCGTCATCACCTGCACCCGATCCCCCGACGACGCCGGGCCGCTGTACAGATGCTGAAGGAGCGCGGGAAAGTCCTCGGGGCCGCGCCACTCCAATAGCGCCGCCCGCTCGGCGAGGGCGGCGAAAAACGCGCGCGCATCCTCGAGCTCCTCCGCCCGGTAGGCATCGCTCGCGCCGAGACGCATCCACGTGCGCTCCAGCCAGTCCGCGACCGGGGCCGCCCCCCGGCCGGCGAGCGCGTCCGTCAGGATCCCGCCCAGCCGCGCGAGACGCGGCAGATCTTCCCGCTCGCAGCCTGCCAGGCGCTCGGGATTACCCAGCGCTTCGATCAGCAGCTCACGGTCGTTGAGCCCCGAGAGCGCCGTCAGCGTAGCGAGGCGCGCCCCGCACCAGGGCGCTCGCAGCACGGCGAGCCACGCGGCGCGGTCGGCGAGGTCGTACAAGGCGCGCGTGAGCTGCACCAGATCGCGCACCACCATGCGCTCGCGCAGCGGCACGAGGTCGACCCCGAGCGCGGGCACAGCCTGCGCCTCCAGCGCAGCGATGACCGGCACCGCGTACGCGTGGGCCGCGACCAGGACCGCCACGCTCGCGCGCGGGTCGAGACGGCGCAGCTCGGCGACGCGCGCGGCGATCGCCCGCGCCTCCCCCGTCCGATCATCCGGAAAGAGCCTGAGCGTCACGGGCGCGATGGCGGGAAGCGCAGTTTCGGCGGCACGCGCAGGTGTGCTCGCGCGGTAGCTCACCGCGCCCGTGCGCAGGTCATCCACCGGTGGCAAAACCTGCGCGAAGAGCTCGTTGGCAAAATCCACCAGCGCCGGGACCGCCCGGAAGTTGCGGATGAGGCGCAGGGTCTTCAGTTTCAGCTGCCCGATGCCCAGCGCGCGCGCCTTGAGGAACAGGCCGACTTCCGCATCCCGGAAGCGGTAGATCGACTGCATCGGGTCGCCCACGACGAAGAGTGTTCGCCCGTCGCCCTCCTCCCAGCCGATGGTGAGCGCCTGCAGCAGCTGAAACTGCGCCAGCGAGGTGTCCTGGAACTCATCGACCAGGATGTGCCGCAGCGCAAGACCGGCGCGCAGCGCGAGATCGGTCGGCTCGCCGCTCTCGATCAGCGCTGCGCGCGCCGCGCCCGTGACGTAGGTGTGGTCGACCCGCTGCACTTCGGCAAACTCGGCGTGCAGCTGCGCTGCGGCGCGCGATAGCACGCTCGAGAGTGCCCGGATGGCCGCGACGTCCTCCTCGCTCAGGTGCGCCGCGGGCGCGCGCTTGAGCTCGAGCAGGGCCTCGCGTACGCCGGCGAGCCCGCGCAGGTCATCGATGAGAGCGCGTAAGTGCTGGCGCGTGGCGGGGTCAGCAAAATCCGGACCCAGCCGATGGGCGCTCAGTTGCTTGCGCCAGTCGTCGCGGGCAAGCACGCGGTGCGCGAACTGCTTCCAGTATGCAAGGTCCTGCGGCTCGCTGCCGAGCGCAGCGCCACCGGGCAGCTCCTGCGCACGCCGTCGCAGCGCTTCCGGCACGAGCGCGCACAAGCTACGCAGGCGCGCACGCGTCAGCGCCGCGAGGCTGGCGTTCACCCGCCGGCACAGCACCTGCGGATCCTCGCCGGCGACGAAGCGCAGCCAGTGACCACGCACCTGCAGCATCTGCGCGATGAGCCGCTCGAGGTTCATCCAGTGGTTGTCGAGACGCTCGAAGAGCAGCTGCGCGTCGGATGCGAGCGCAGGATCGGCTTCCGCGTCCACGAGCGTGCGTCGCGCGGCGCGCCGATAGAGCTCGTCGGCGGACTCGGTGACGTTCAGCAGCCCGCCGGCACGCGAGGCGAGTGGTAGCTGACTTGCCAGCCAGTAGTTGAAGGAGTCGATCGTCTGGATCCGCAGGCTCTGCGGCTCGGTGTCGATCTTCCAGCCGCGCGCGGCGGCGTGCGTGAGCGCCGCCTCAGCCAGCGGGCGCAGCGCCGCCGCTTCCGGGTCGGTCGCCGGAACTTCCCCGCGCAGCGCGCGGATGACGCGCGCGCGCATCTCCGCGGCCGCCCGGCGCGTGAAGGTGATCGCGAGGACTTCGCCCGGATCCTCGACCGTGCACAGAAGCCCGAGGAAGCGCCGCGTCAGCACGGCGGTCTTCCCGGACCCCGCGGGCGCTTCCAGCAGGATCGAGGCCGACGGCGCGCTCGCCTCGAGCCGCGCTGCATCATCGAGTCGCCCGGGCGAGTCACTCATCGGCTTCATCCGCATGGGTCGGCGCTTCGGGGCTCAGGTGCGCGCCGATGCGGCAGATGTCCGTGACGTGGCAGTAGTCGCAGGCACCGGGCGCCGGGTCCACACGCGCATCGCCTTGGAGAAAGGCGCGGATCAGTCGCTCGATGAGCGCTGTCCAGCTGCGCTGCTGCGCGCTCCAGTCCGCGGCCGCACCAGCGCCCGCGCCCGGCAGCGCCTTCACCTTCGGCAACAGATCGGCCGCGGCCGCTACGCCGCTGAAGCGCACCTCTCGCGCGGTCAGGTTGACCGTGGCGAGCGCCACGACGTCGCGCCCCAGCGCGCCGAGGTACGCGAGCAGCTGTGGGTGCGCCGGCCGCTCGCCGAACCAGTCGGGGCTCACGGGGCGGCCGCTCTTGTAGTCGAGCACGACGCGTCCGCCTGCAATCGCGTCCACGCGGTCGAGCCGCATGCGTACACGCCCACCGCCGAGGACCAGCTCGGTGAGATGCTCGGTCGCCTCCACCGTGAAGGGTGGGCGCGTGAGCTCGAGCTCGCACAGGCGCCGGATGAGGCGCTGTGCGCGCCGGCACTCGCGCTCGAGTGCCGGCGAAAGCACGGCGAAGAGATCGAACTGCCCTTCGGGAATGCGGCGCGCGCGACGACGGCGGCCGCGCGGTGTCAGGATGAGCGTGCGGGCAGCCTGCGCCACGCACTCTGCGATCAACGCATCGAGTGCGCGCTCATCGAGCGCGTGCAGTGCCTGCGAGTCGCGCAGTCGCTCCCAGAGCAACTGCAGGGCCGCGTGCAGCAGCAGGCCGCGCTGGTCCATCGGGACGCCCGGATCGGCGTGCTCTGCGGGAGCGGCGCCGAGGCGCAGTTCGGCGTAGGCGCGAAATGCGCAGGCATTCTGCAGCGTCAGGGCGCGCGTACCGGAGGGGAGCGGTGTGCGCGGGTTGAACGCGGTGCCCCTGACGTCATCGAGTCGTTCGGTGCAGCCGTCCCGATGCAGCCGCTGTGGCAGCCACAGGCTTGCGGGCTGCTCGGTACGCAGCACGAGGTCGGCGAGCGCCGGGCTCGGCAGCAGCTCCACATCCTTCTCCCATGCGGGCACGGACAGCACGAGCTGCGCGGCACCCAGGCGCCACGCCCCGAGAAGCGCGCGTGCCTGCGAGCGGCGGCCGGCGGCGCTGGCCTGGGCAATGCCCGCCTCGAGCTGCGCGCGCAGCGGCAGGTACGGGTCGGGCGCGACCGGCTGCGGCAGCACGTCGGCGCTCAGCGAGCCAACCCAGATGCCGTCGTAGATCACGACCGGGTCCGCCAACATCGGCGAGATCGTCACCGCCACGTCCGCGTCCGCCGGGCGGTAGGGGGTGCGCAGCGCGAACGCCCGCAGCAGCTCGAGTGCCGCCTGGCGGCTGAGATTACCGACGCTGACGGCGAGCTCGCCGAACTCCTCGAGCAGCTCGCGCCAGCGCAGGCGTGTCTGCTGCAGCTCGCTGTCGGGCGGGAGCGAGCCGGGCCAGCCGAGCGCGGCGAGCGCTGCCTCGAAGCGCTCCGACCAGCGCCGCGGGGAGGCGCCGCTCTCACCCAGAATGCCGGCCGCCCGTCGCAGCAACGCATCGAGCGCGCGCGCGGCGACCTGCTGCTGCGGCGGAGCGAGCTGCAGCGCGCCCAGGAGCTCGCGCAGGTTGAAGCTCGCCACCGCGCGCTGGCGCAGAGTGAGTGCGAGCGCGGCGCGCGGCGCGGATCCGAGGCTTCCCCAGTAGGGCGCAGTCAGCCAGCGGCTCATCGAGTCAATGTCGATCTGCGCGCCCGCGAGCAGCGCCAGGCTCGTAAAGCCCTGCGAGGGCAGTGCGAGGGAGCCGAAGGGCGCTCCCCCCTCGATCCCGACGAGCGCTCCCGGAGCGCGGTTGCCCTCGAGTGCCGCACCCGGATCAAGAGCGGCGCTGATGAGTGCGGCGAGGCGCTCGTGCGCGCCCGCCGGCCCCGGGAGCATCACGAGCAGTCGCGCGTCGGGTTGCCCGCGCAAGCGCTCGCAGCACCAGGCGGCGATGGCTTCCATCTGCGACTGCGCATCCGCGGTGCGCACGCCGCGCGGGGCGGTCGGACTGCGTGCCGGCGCGCCGGCGGCATCCAACGCAGGGGCGGCCGCGAGCGCTGCCAGCCGGGGCGGAACGGCATCGAAGCCACACAGCAGCAGCGCGCGAGGATCGGTGCCCTCGCGCAGCCTCGGCACCAGTGCGCTCACGCTCGCCGCGTTCACGTCACGGCAGCGCGCGGCGAAGATCTGCTGCGTCTCGTAAAGCAGGCCCGCTTCACTCCCGCTGGCAGCGGCGCCGAGCGTCACACCGTACTCGGCCGCACGCTCGCTCGAGCGCTGCAGCGATTCGGCCAGCGCGCCCGTATCCAGAATTGGGTAGCCGCGTGCGGCCTGCTCTGCGGCCTGCCGCCACAACAGCCACTCCTCGGCTGGCCCGAGAATCCGCGGCCACTCCTCGGGGCTGACTTCGGCCGCGCGCTGGCACTGGCGGCGCGCCCAGGCCGACGGGGTCATCACGTCCGGCGTCGTCCACACGCGCGCGCCATTCGCAAGCTGTGCAGCCGCGTGTGCCAGTTGCACCGCACGCACGCGCTGGCGAGTGGGCACGAGGAGCGTGTGCCCGCGGCGGAGGTGCTCGCTCAGATGGGGGGGAAGCCTGAAGATAACGTAACTCCCAGCTCGCGCCAGCGATGGCAGGCCACGCGATGCCCGCCGCTCAGGTCTTCCCACGCCGGCACGCGCTCGCGACACACTGCGAGCGCATGCGGACAACGCGTGCGATAGACGCAGCCGCTCGGCGGTGCAAGTGGCGAGGGTGCCTCACCGCTCAACACG
Source organism: Steroidobacteraceae bacterium (assembly GCA_035937715.1). Classification (GTDB taxonomy): domain Bacteria; phylum Pseudomonadota; class Gammaproteobacteria; order Steroidobacterales; family Steroidobacteraceae; genus 13-2-20CM-66-19. The sequence continues at coordinate 25,285 of DASZHQ010000190.1, forward strand.
CGCCCGAGGCGGGCCGGCTGAACGTCCGGGTCGGCGCTCGGCACCGAGGCGAGGAGCTCGCGGCTGTAGGGGTGGCGCGTGTGCGCGTAAAGGACTTCGGTGGGTGCGATCTCCATCATGCGCCCGAGGTAGAGCACCAGCACGCGCTCGCACAGCTGCCTGACCACGGCGAGATTGTGACTCACGAACAACAGGCACAACCCCGACTCGCGCTTCAATTGCGCCAGCAGCGACACGATTTGCTGCTGGGTCGGCAGGTCGAGCGCACTCACCGGCTCATCGCACACCAGCAGGCGGGGCTTGAGGATCATGGCGCGCGCAATGCCGACGCGCTGGCACTGCCCGCCGCTCAACTCGTGCGGATAGCGTCCGGCCAGCCCCGGCGCGAGTCCCACGCGCTCGAGTGCCGCGGCGGTCTCGAGGGCGCGCGCCGCAGCCCCGAGCGCGCGCGCGTGCACGCGCAGCGGCTCGCCGACGATCTCCCCGACCGTGAGGCGTGGATCGAGACTGCCGGGCGGATCCTGGAAGATGATCTGCAGCTCGGGCCGCAACGCGCGCAGCTCGCGCGGGGGCAACTGCGTCAGCTCCCGCCCCATCCAGACGATTTTCCCCGCGCAGGGCCGCAGCAGCTGCAGCACCGCCCGCGCGAGCGTCGATTTCCCGGCCCCGGATTCGCCGACGATGCCGAGCGCCTCGCCCGCTGCCAGCTCAAAGCTCACCGTGGAGAGTGCCGACAGGCGCGCCCGCGCGCCGAGTCCGCCGTGCCCGAGGCGGTACTGCACGCCGAGCTCTGCAACGCTCAGCGCGGCGCGCAGCGGACTCGCCGCGCGCGCCGGCGGCAGTGCGGCCGGCCGCACCGGCGCGGCGCTGTCGCCGGAAGCGGGCGCAAACTGCGCGGCGTCGCGCACCAGCGCTCGCGTGTAGGGATCGCGCGGGGTCTTCAGGACCTCTCGCACCGTGCCGGCTTCGATCAGTGCGCCCTGGCGCATCACCGCTACGCGATCGGCCACACCAGCTACCGCCGCGAGATCGTGCGTGATCAGCACCAGCGCCGTACCGTGCGCGCGCTTGAGCTCCGCGAGCAGCGCGAGAATCTGCGCCTGGATGGTCACGTCGAGCGAGGTGGTGGGCTCATCGGCGATCAGCAGCTGCGGCTGGCTGGCGAGCGCCAGGGCGATCGCCACGCGCTGGCACATGCCGCCGGAGAGCTCGTACGGGTACTGTCCGAGGCGCCGCGCGGGATCCGTCACGTGTACGCGCTCGAGCAGCGCCAGCGCCTGCGAGCGTGCCGGCAGACGCGCCAGGCGCCGGTGCCGCGCCAGCACCTCGGTGATCTGTTGCCCGATCGTGAGGTGCGGGGTGAGCGAGCTCGTCGGGTCCTGGAACACCATGGCGATGCCGGCGCCGCGCACGCGATCGAGCGCGGCGGGCGCGAGGTTGAGCAACTCCTGCCCGCCGAAGCGCGCGCTGCCGCGGGCGCGGCCGTTCGCCGCGAGTAGCCCCATCACTGCGAGGAACACCTGGCTCTTGCCGGCGCCGGATTCGCCCACCACGCCGAGGCACTCGGCGCGCGCGACCGAGAGCGTTACCTCGCGCGCCGCGGTGACTGCACCCTGCGGCGTCTGGAAGGTGACGCTGAGCCCCTCGAGGGTGAGCACCGCCGCCGCTGTGGCGGGAGGCGCTTCAGCGTTCGCGCGGATCGAAGGCATCACGTAGACCGTCACCGAGCAGGTTCAGGCACACGAGCAGCGCGACCAGCAGCGCCGCCGGCAGCAGCAACATCCAGGGCGCGGATTCCATCTCCTGCGCGCCGACGTAGATCAGGTTGCCGAGACTCGCGTGCGGCTCCTGCACGCCCAGGCCGAGGAAACTCAGGAAGCTCTCGAACAGGATCATCTGCGGAACGATGAGGGTGGCATAGACTGCCACCGGTCCGAGCACGTTCGGCACCACGTGCCGCAGCAGTACCGCGGAGGGCGCCAGCCCCGTCGCCCGCGCCGCCGTGATGAACTCGCGGCGCCTGAGCGCCAGTGTCTGCGAGCGCACCATGCGCGCAGTGGTGAGCCAGCCCACCGCACCGAGCGCCGCGAGCAGCACGACGAGACTGCCGCGCTGAAACAGCGTGGTCAGGATGATGACGACGAAGAGATAAGGGAGCGAATAAAGCACATCCACGAAGCGCATCATCCACCCATCGGTGCGTCCGCCGGCGAATCCCGCCACCGCCCCCCAGGCCACGCCGATCACGAGGCTCACCGCGCTCGCAAGTACACTGATGAGGAGCGAGAGGCGCAGGCCGTAGAGGGTGCGCACGAACAGATCGCGCCCCAGCCGATCGGTGCCGAACCAGTGCGCCGCGAGCAGACCCGGGGGCTGCGCCAGATGCTGCCAGTCGAGACTGTCGTAGGCCCACGGGCTCAGGAGCGGGGCCAGCGTGGCGAACACCGCGAGAGCGGCGATGACCGCGAGCGCGCCGAAGGCGATGCGATTGCCCTTGAAGCGCCGCCCGGCATCGCTCCACCAGCCCGATGCCAGTGTCGCGGCCGGCTCATTCATGCCGCACGCCCGGATCGAGCCAGCCATATGCCAGGTCGACCATGAGGTTCAGTAGGAGCGTGAGCGCGCCGTAGACCACGATCATCCCCATGACGAGCGGATAGTCGCGATCGATGGCGCCCTGTACCAGATAGCGGCCGGTACCGGGCAGCCCGAACACTGTCTCCACCACCAGCGAGCCCGTCACCACGAACGCCACGGCGGGACCGAGATAGCTCACCACTGGCAGCATCGCCGGCGGTAGCGCATGCCGCCACAACACGCGCAGGCTTCCGAGTCCGCGGGCACGGGCACTGCGCACATAGGGGCTGCGCAGCACCTCGAGGAGACTGGCGCGCATCAGGCGCGCGAGGTTCGCGCTCACCGGCAACGCGAGAGTGAGCGCCGGGAGCAGCAGATAACGCGCCGAGCCTGCCTCCCAACCCGCCACCGGCAGCCAGTGCAGGTGCAGCCCGAAGAGGAGCGCGAGCAGCGGGCCGGTGACGAAGGCCGGCAAGGCGATTCCCGCTGCCGCGAGGCTGGTGACGGCGAAGTCCACGCCGCGGTTGCGCCACAGCGCGGCGGCCATGCCCGCGGGAATGCCGGTGAGGAGCGCGAGCAGGATGGCACACAGGCCGAGCGCGGCGGAAAGCGGCAGCCCCTGGCCGATCAACTCGCTCACCGTGAAGTCGCGCTGGCGCAAGGAGGGCCCGAAGTCCCCGTGCACTAGCGAGCGCAGGTAGCGCAGGTACTGCACCGGCAGCGGCTGGTCGAGCCCGTAGAGACGCTCGAGGTTGGCCCGCACCGGGGCGGCGAGCGTCTGCTCCTGGTCGAAGGGTCCGCCGGGCGCAAGGCGGATGATGGCGAATGAGAGCGTGACGATGACGAGGAGCGTCGGGACGATTCCGGCCATCCGGCGCAGCGCGTAGCTCAGCATATGCGGGCGACTTTAGGGAGGCGGTGCGCAATCCGTCAACGCCGCGGCACGTCCCGTCAACAGCGCGCGGGCCCTGCCGCTATACTGCCACCCCCGCCCGCGTGCCGGGCGATCCGCAGAGCCAAGAGCCAAGAGCAATGAAGCGCATCCTGGTCGGTATCAAGCGCGTGGTGGATTTCAACGTGCGCATCCGGGTCAAGCCCGACGGGAGCGGTGTCATCACCGACGGGGTGAAGATGAGCATCAACCCCTTCGATGAGATCGCGCTCGAGGAGGCGCTGCGCATCAAGGAGCGCGGTGCGGCCGAGGAAGTCATCGTCGCCACCGTCGGCCCCGCCGAGTGCCAGCAGCAGCTGCGCACCGCGCTCGCCATGGGAGCCGATCGCGCGCTGCACGTTCAGGCCGACGGAGTCCTCGAGCCCCTGGTCGTGGCGCGTGCGCTGCTGAAGCTCATCGAGCGCGAGCAGCCGCTGCTCGTGATCCTCGGCAAGCAGGCGATCGACGACGACAACGGCCAGACCGGGCAGGTGCTGGCCGCGCTCTGGAACCGGCCGCAGGCGACCTACGCCTCCAAGATCGAATTGAGCGCCGACACGGCGCGCGTCACGCGCGAAGTGGATGTCGGGCTCGAGACACTCGAGGTCGATCTGCCGGCCGTGATCACCACCGACCTGCGCCTGAACGAACCGCGCTACGTGAAGCTGCCGGACATCATGAAGGCGAAGAAGAAGCCGCTCGACACGCTGCCCCTCGGCACGCTCGGCGTGGAGCAGCGACAGCAGCTGAAGCTGGTGCGCTTCGAGCCCCCACCGCAGCGCCACAAGGGCATCAGGGTGAAGGACGCCGCGGAGCTCGTCGACGCGCTGAAGAAGAAGGGGTTGCTGTGACAGTGAAGATCCTGATCGTCGCCGAGCACGACGGCGCGAAACTCAATCAAAGCACCGCACGCTGCGTGAGCTGCGCGCGCGCCGTGAGCGGCGCGGAAATCGCCGTGGCAGTGTGCGCTGCGGACGCCGCGGCGGTCGCCGCGCAAGCGGCACAGCTCGCCGGTGTCAACCGCGTGCTGGCGGTGGAGAATGCGGCCAACGCTCATGCGCTCGCCGCGGTGCTCGCCCCGCAGGTGGCAGCGCTCGCGCAAGACTACAGCCTGGTGCTCGGTCCCTCGACGACTTTCGGCAAGGATCTGATGGCGCGCGTTGCCGGGCTCCTCGAGGCCCCGCAGGTGAGCGATATCATGGCCATCGAGAGCCCGACGCGGTTTCGCCGCCCGATCTATGCGGGCAACGCGCTTCTCACCGTGGAAAGAAGCGGCGAAGGCAAGGTCGTGGGCACGGTACGTACCGCCTCATTCGAGCCCGCCGCCGCCGGCGGCGCGGCGGTCATCGAGAAGGCGGCGCTGAGCGTGACGCTGCCGACCCATACGCGCTTCGTGTCGGTGTCGGCCGCCCGCAACGACCGGCCGGATCTGCAGACCGCGGCGCGCGTGATCTCCGGCGGCCGCGCGCTGGGGAGCGCGGAGGGTTTCAAGATCCTCTACAGCCTGGCGGCCAAGCTCGGCGCCGCGGTCGGTGCCTCGCGCGCGGCGGTGGATGCCGGCTATGCGCCCAACGAGATGCAGGTCGGACAAACCGGCAAGATCATCGCCCCGGAGCTGTACGTGGCGATCGGCATCTCGGGTGCCATCCAGCACCTGACGGGAATCAAGGATGCGCGCACCATCGTCGCCATCAACAAGGACGGCGAAGCGCCGATCTTCGAGGTAGCCGACATCGGCCTGGTGGGCGACCTGTTCCAGATCGTCCCGGAGATCGAGCGGCTGATCTAGTTGCGCTCGCGGGCAAAAGGCGTGGCTTTTGCCCGCGAAAAGATCGTTTACTAGAGGTGCGCGAGGACCGCTTCGGCCGCGGAGACCTTGAACTGCCCCGGCGCCTCGACCTCGACGCGTGCGGCGACACCGTCGCGCACGATGATGGCGAAACGCTGGCCGCGCGTGCCCATACCGTAGCCCTTGGCGTCGAGCTCGAGCCCGAGAGCCCGGGCATAATCGCCATTGCCGTCGGCGAGCATCAGGATCTTGTCGCCGACCGCCGAGGCCTTGCCCCAGGCGTTCATGACGAACACGTCGTTGACGGCCATGCAGGCGATGGTGTCGACGCCCTTGGCGCGAATCTGGTCGGCGAGCTGTACGAAGCCTGGCAGATGCTTCGCGTCGCAGGTCGGGGTGAAGGCCCCGGGCACGGAGAACAGCACCACCACCTTGCCCTTGAAGAGCTCATCGGTCGTGATGGTGGCGGGGCCGTCCTTGGTCATGCGCTTGAAGCTGCCCGCCGGCATGCGCTCGCCTGCCTTGATGGTCATGCTCTCGTCTCCTTGGCCGAATGCCTCAGGCCTGCTTCGAATGCAGGATCCACAATTTGGCGAGGCGCTCGAGCGCAGGATCGCCCTTGACGGAGTTGAAGGTCTTCACCGCATCCTCCTTGTGCGCGCCCTTGAGCTGCGCGATCCCGAGCAGCAGCCGCGCCTGCGCCTCATCCTTCACGCCGCCCTTGCTCACACCCTTCTGCAGCTGATCCACGGCCTTGTCGTACTCCCCGTAGCCGAGGTAGGCGAGGCCCACCGCGGCGTTCTTCTGGCCGGTGGTCGCGGCCTCCGCGTCCTTCTCCTGCCTCGCGAGCGACGCCCGGTCGGTCGCGGCGGCCTTCTTGGCGTTCTCGAGCAGGCGCTGATTGCGCTCCTTGGTGCGCTGGTCCGCGAAGACGTTCTTCGCCAGGCCCTTCTCGAGAATGCGCTGCGCCTCGCCCGGAGAACCGGCCTCGAGCGCCAGTTGCGCCATCTCGGTGAAGTCGTCCGAGCTCTTCAGCACGTCGACCTCCGACATGAGGCGGTAGGTCTGCAGCGTGTTCAAATCGTTCCCCGAGGTCTGCTGGCGCAGGGTGTACAGCAGCTGATACCAGTAATCCGGCTTCGGGTAGTAAGTGACGATGCGCTCCAGGGCGCGCGTCTGACAGGGGGCATCGTTGAGCTTGACGCAGGCGCTCAGTATCAGCTGCAGCGTCTCGTTCTTGGGCGCCTCGCCCGCCTTAATCTGGCTGTCGGCGAGCCCCTCCTCGAACTTCAGCGTTCCCTTCCAGTCGCCCTTGAGGTAATACGCCTGCCCCACCAGCGTACGGATCGCCTCCTCGGCGTAGCCGCCTTTGATTGCGCGGTTGCCGAACTCGATCGCCTTGTCGTAGTTCTTGATCTGGTAGTTGATCTCGGCCAGCGCCCGCACCTTCTGCGGGATGTCGGCCTGGGGAGTGAAGCCGTCGTCGAGTTCCGCCTCCATGGTCTTGGCGGCTTCCGAGAAGTTCTGCGTCTTGATGTACGCGAAGCTCAGCATGTCGTTGATCAGGTGCTGATCGTAGGGTGTCTTGCCGGCAATACCTTCCGCGTCTTTGAGCTTGGCGACCGCATCGGCGTACTTCTTCGCCTTGATGTCGTCGTTCGCCTCCTTCAGCGGCTTGGCCAGCTTGGCGCTGTTGCTTTGCTTGGCCTGCGCGAGCGCGGTCGTCACGGGCGCCAGGGCAGCCGTGGCGATCAGCGCAGCGCCGAGGAGCAGCGTCGCCGTCGAAGTTGCAGTGACTTTCTTGATGAGGTTTTGCATGACGTTGAGGTTAATCCCTGAATTCAGCGACGTTGACGAAGCCGATCTTCTTCATGTGATTGCGCTGCGCCGACGCCAGCACCTTGGCGACCACGTCGTACTTGGCGCGGCGGTCGGGGCGCAGGTGGATCTCCGGTTGCGGCACCTTGTCGGTGGAGGCGTGGAAGTAGCCCTCGAGCTGTGGCATCCCCGTGACCGGCGTGCCGTTCCATACCACCGTGCCGTCGAAATCGATCTCCAGCTCGATGACCTCCGGCGGTGTATCCGGGGGCGGGGGCGGATTGTTTACGTTCGGCATATCGAGCTTCACCGCATGAGTCATGACGGGCAGCGTCACGATGAGGGTGACCAGCAGCACCAGCATGACGTCGATCAGCGGCGTCGTGTTGATGTCACAGAAGGTCGCCCCGGCCCCGCCGACAGGTATTGACATGGACTGTGCTCCTCGAAAACTTCAGCGGTAGCCGCGCACGCCGTGATCGGGCTCGGTGAGGAAGCCGACCTTGACGATCCCGCCACGCTGGATGGCGTACATGACCCGACCGATCGCCTCGTAGCGCGTTTCCTTATCGCCGCGGATGTGAATCTCCGGCTGGGGTTTGCGTATCGCCGCCGCCTCGATGAGGGCCAGCAGCTCGTTGCGGTCGGTCACGCGCTTGTCGTTCCAGTAGATGTTGTCGTTCTTATCGACGGCGATGGTGATGTTCTCGGGCTTGGTCTGCGTGGGGATATTCACCGCCTTCGGCAGTACCACCGGCACGGTCTTGGTGATCACGGGGATCGTGATCAGGAAGATGATCAGCATCACCAGCATGACGTCCACCAGCGGCGTCGTGTTGATGGTTGCGATTGCACCGCCCTCTTCCTCGCCGAGACTCATTGCCATGATTTGATCCTCACCCCGCGCCGCAGCGCGGCGGAGTGCCGCTTCGCACCCCGCCCAGCCGCGGCAGTTGTCTTACTTGACCGGGTTCGCCTTCGCCGCCGCCGGACGCACACCCCCGCCAGTGTCCACGCGCGCACCACTGACCAGATAGGCATGCAGGTCGCTTGCGAAGTTCCGCAGCGCATCCTGCAGGATCTTGTTGCGCCCCAGCAGCCAGTTGTATCCCATGACCGCGGGCACGGCCACGAACAATCCGAGGGCGGTCATGATGAGCGCCTCACCCACCGGTCCTGCGACCTTGTCGATGCTCGCCTGGCCGGCGATGCCGATGCCCACCAGCGCGTTCAGAATGCCCCACACCGTGCCGAACAGGCCCACGAACGGCGCCGTCGAGCCCACCGTGGCGAGCAGTCCCAGGCCGCCGGTCAGCTTGCTGTTCACCTGGTCGGTGGAGCGCTGCAGCGTCATGGTGATCCACTCGTTCAGGTCGATGCGGTCGGTCAGGCGGCCGTCGTGGTGCGAGGCGGCGCGCAGGCCGTCCTCGGCGATGCCGCGGAATTCATCGCCTTTCTTCAGGCGCTCGACGCCATCCTTGAGCGAGGGCGCAGTCCAGAACTGTTTCTCGACGATGCGCGCGGCCTTCTTCAGCTTGCGCTGGTCCCAGAGCTTCGTGAGCATCACGTACCAGGAGGCGAGCGACATGATGAGCAGCAGCAAGAGCACGGAGCGGGCGATGATGTCACCGCCGGACCAGAGCGCGGCCAGGCCGTAGGGATTTGAGACGGTGGTAGTGGCTTGGTTTTCCATAGTTATCCTCGAATCAAAGACAGAAAAGCCGCCGCCTGCGGCGGCGGCAATTTGATTACTTGAGCTGGAATCTGATGCCTAAGTTGTTGCAGCCGGGGACCGGCTTGCCGTCCTCCGTGGCGGGCTTGTAGTGCCCCGAGGCCGCCTTGGCCAGCTTGAGGGCGCCTTCGTCCAGACGCGGGCTTCCTGAAGTTTTCGCAAGCGAGGGCTCGCCGGAGAGCTTGCCGCTCGGGTCGACGCATACGGCGACCACCGCCATGCCCTGCTCTTCCAGTCGGCGTGATGCCTGGGGGTAGTAATCTTCGCTGTTCGGGAAGCCCTTGCCAGGCCCGACCGCCGTGCGGTTCGTCGGATGGGGCGGCGGTGGCGCCTCGGTGTGTTTGGTGGTCACGTTGGAGATCGCCGTGGTCTGCGTCGTCTCCACCGGCATGTCGATGGTCACGTCCACGGGCGGCACTTCCACCGGTGGCCTCTGGAACTCCGGCGGTGGCGGGGGTGGCGGCTCGTTCTTCTTCACTTCTTCCTGGACGATATCGGTCTGAATCGGCGGCGCGAGCACTTGGATCGCCTTGCGTGCCAGTCCCGTGGCGAGTGCCCAGGCGATGAAAAGATGCAGGCCGATGATGGTAAACAGCACGGCCGTGCGCCGCGTGAAGAAGTCAGTATCGTGTATGTAGGCAGCCATGAGTTGATGATCGTGAACTTGTCTTGAGCGTACCGGGCCGGCGAGCGGCAGTCAGCTATGCGTCTTTCTTCGTTTGCCCTCACCCCGAAGGACCCGGACCATACTAACGCGTCCTCGCGCCTTCGGGCCGACAGGCCGTCAGCGCTCGGAGACCCCCCGGTGTTCGCAGCTTGCGCGCAGCGGCGAATGCTGCGGGCAACTGTAACCCGCTGCCCTGAGCACTGACAACTCCAGCGCAGCCTCAGGAAGTGCGCCGACGTGACTGTATCGCCTCAGTCACCGCCCCGCGCGAGGCACTGCCCACGAGGTGCGCGTATTTGGCGAGGACGCCCGAGAGCGCATACGGCTTCGCCGGCTTCCACGCTCTACGGCGACGGCGTAGCTCCGCGGCCGGCAGTTCCACCCGGAGCTCGCCCTTGACCGCATCGATGCTGATGCGGTCGCCGCTGCGCAGCAGCCCGATCGGTCCCCCGACGGCGGCCTCGGGGGAAATATGTCCGACGACAAACCCGTGACTGCCGCCGGAGAAGCGTCCGTCGGTGATCAATGCCACTGTTCCGCCCAGGCCGCGCCCGCTGATGGCGCTCGTCGGGCTGAGCATTTCGCGCATCCCGGGGCCCCCACGCGGACCTTCGTTGCGGATCACGACGACATCGCCTGCGCGTACCGCGCCATTCAGAATCGCGCGCGTGGCGCGTTCCTCACCTTCAAACACCCGCGCACGCCCTTCGAAGTGCTGCCCTTCCTTGCCGGTGATCTTGGCTACTGCGCCCTCGGGGGCGAGGTTCCCGTAGAGAATCACGAGGTGGCTGTCGCGCTTCAGCGGCGCGGCCAGCGGGTGCACAATGTCTTGCCCACTCATATACATGGGAACGTTTTCAAGATTCTCTTGCAACGTGCGGCCCGTGACGGTCAGACACTGCGGATGCAGCAGTCCGCCCGCCAGCAGCATTTTCATGAGCGGCTGAATGCCACCGATCGCAATGAGCTCCGACATGAGGTAGCGCCCGCTTGGCTTGAGGTCGGCCAACACGGGCGTGCGCCTGCCGATGCGCGTGAAGTCATCGAGCGTCAGGCGCACACCCGCATCATGAGCGATGGCGAGCAGGTGCAGCACGGCGTTGGTCGAGCCCCCCAGGGCGATGACGACCGTGATGGCATTTTCGAACGCCCGGCGGGTCAGGATGTCACGCGGCCTGAGGCCCTCGCGCACCATGCGCACCACCACCTCCCCTGCCCGCCGGCAGTCGGTGCGCTTGTCCTCCCCGACCGCCTCCTGAGCGGAGCTGCCCGGTAAGGACAAGCCCAAGGCCTCGATTGCCGCGGCCATGGTATTGGCGGTGTACATGCCGCCGCAGCTGCCGGGGCCGGGTATGGCGGTACGCTCGATCTCGAGGAACCCGCCGTCGGAGAGCTTGCCGGCCGCATGGGCACCCACCGCCTCGAACACGGAGATGATGTCGCGCCGCTGCGCGCCGGGGCGGATCGTTCCCCCGTACACGAAGACCGCGGGACGGTTCAGCCGCGCCATGGCCATGGCGCAGCCGGGCATGTTCTTGTCGCAGCCGCCGACGGCGACGAAGCCATCGAAACCGGCCGCGCCTACGACCGTCTCGATGGAATCGGCAATCACTTCGCGTGACACGAGCGAGTAGCGCATGCCGGGAGTGCCCATCGAGATGCCGTCCGACACGGTGATGGTGTTGAACAGCACGCTCTTGCCGCCCGCTGCGTCGGCTCCCGCGCAGGCCTCGCGCGCCAGCTCTCCGATATGCATGTTGCAGGGCGTGAGGTTTGCCCAGGTGGAGGCCACGCCGATCTGCGGCTTGGCGAAGTCCTCGTCGCGAAAGCCCACCGCACGCAGCATGGCGCGCGATGGGGCCTGTTTGTTGCCATCCACTACCACGCGCGAGTGCTGGCGCGGATCGATGCTCTTCTTCGGCCTCATGTGCCCTTCCCCGCAAACTCATCCGAGCGCGCTGCGCATGCGATTGAAACCCATGGCTCCCGCGGCCGTCATGGCGAGCGGCAGCAGCAGCGCAAACTGCCCGGCACCGCGATGCATCCCCTCGAGCCCCATGTAAGCGAGCACGCCGATGGGCGGGGCAACGCCGCCGCGCACGCCCGTGAGCGTCACGTGCACGCCCATGTAGTGCTGCGCGCGGCCGATGGAGGCAAAGTCGTTATGCCCGAGATTCCAGCCAAGATTAGCACCCGCCTGGGCGGCACCGAGCAGCACCGCGCCGAGCCACAGCAGCGGCAGCGAGCGGCTGAAGACGCCTGCGCACATGGCGGCGGCTGCCAGCACGATGGCCCATCCCTGGCGCGAGCGGTAGCGCACCACGTGCGAGCCGTCGAACAGCCGCGCCCACCAGGGGAGGAAGATCGGCTGGGTGATGAGCGGCACGACCGTGAGGAGCGCGATCTGCGTTGCACTCGTCAAGTGCAGCTGCTCGGAGAACAGCAGCACCAGTTGCGCGGTGAGCATGAGGTTGCCGCCGCCGAAGACGCCCATCCACAGCATGTACTCGCGATAGGCGGGATCCTCCTTCAGGATCTGCGTGAGCATGCGCAGGCTGAAGGGCTCGTTGCGCGAGGCCACCGCGGTTTCCGCCGCCAGCAGCCGGAATTCGCGCCGCACGCGCATGGCGCGATACAGCCAGGCCGCCAGCAGCCCGGCGAGCGCCCCGCCCCCGTATAGCCAGCGCGCCTCCAGCGCCCCTGCCTCGAGCGCCCAGCCGAGCAGCGCTGCCGATATCGCGACGGCAATCGAGTTCACGATCACGATGCGCCCGGTGATGCGCGCGAGCACGTTGCGGGGATAATTCGCGCTCCACACGGCGGCCCTCACAGTGAGAATGCCCGACCACAGCACGCGCGCCGCGATCACCGAGAGCACCGTGAGCACCAGGCCCGAGGCCGCGCGCGAGGCGAACGACACGCAGCCCACCAGCAGCGCGAATCCGGCCTGCAGGGCCACGATGAGTTGCACGCGTGCCCGCCCGTGCGCAACGTTCGCCCACACGAAGCTCAGCACGTTGGAGAAGGCCGGTGCGCCTGAGACCAGTGCCACGGCGAGATTGACCGCAACGCCGGAGACCACCCCGGTGAAATGCTGCTTGACGAGCACCGCGGCGGTGGCCCCTTCCACCAGTCCCAGGGCGAGCCCCAGCAGGCCCCAGGAAAGAATCTCGCGGCGGAACATGCCTTCCGCGAGCGCGCTCGGTCTGACGGCGGGGCCTTCGGACACGCCGGCAAGCTTAATCGCTGAAGCCGCGGGGCGGACAGGCGTTCGTTGACAAGCTCGCCGCGGGTATGCTCCCATCGGAGCATCAGGCTTGGTTCGCATCCATGACACCTAACGCAGCAACGATCCTCACCGACGCGCCCCGTTGTGCGCGCGGAACGCTGCTGCTGGTACTGCCCCTGCTGCTCCTTAGCGAGCGGTGCGGGGCGCTCGCGAACGCCTGAAGTATCCGGGCACGAGCGAAGAGACACCTTAAAGACCCCGCACCGGCCGCAACGCCGCTGCGGGGTTTTTTATATTGGCCGCGGCGGGCGCTGGGCCCGCGAGGAGTGAAAGCGATGAGGCTGTATTCGCAGAAAGACGTCGACCGTAAGGCGCTCAGGGGGGCCCGCATCGCCATCCTCGGCTATGGCAGCCAGGGGCGGGCCCACGCGCTCAATCTCAAGGACAGCGGCTTCGACGTCGTGGTCGGCGTGCGCAAGGGCGGAACGGGCTGGAAGAAGGCCCGCAAGGACCGCCTCGCGGTGGCCGAGCCTGCCGCTGCGGTCGAGGGGGCGGACCTCGTTGCCATGCTCATTCCCGACACCTCGCAGAAGGATCTCTACCAGGGCATCCGCCGGGGCCTCAAGAACGGGGCAACACTGCTGTTCGCGCACGGCTTCAACGTGCACTTCCGGCAGATCAGGCCGCGCAAGGACCTCGACGTCGTACTCATCGCCCCCAAGGGGCCCGGCGATCTGGTGCGGCGCCAGTACGCTCAGGGGCGCGGCGTGCCGTGCCTGCTGGCGGTGGCACAGGACGCCACCGGCAAGGCGCACGCACGCGCGCTCGCCTACGCCCACGGCATCGGCGGCACGCGCGGCGGAGTGCTCGAGACCACCTTCGCGGAAGAGACGGAGACCGACCTGTTCGGCGAGCAGGCGGTGCTGTGCGGGGGCGCGACCGAGCTCGTCGTCAAGGGCTTCGAGACGCTGGTCGAGGCGGGTTATCAACCCGAGGTCGCCTACTACGAGTGCCTGCACGAGCTGAAACTGATCGTCGATCTGCTGCACGAGGGCGGGCTTGCCAAGATGCACCAGTTCATCAGTGAAACGGCCAAGTACGGCGATCTCACCCGCGGCCCGCGCATCGTCAACGAGCGCGTGAAGAACGAAATGCGCAAGGTGCTGAAGGAGGTGCAGAGCGGCAAGTTCGCCCGGCAGTGGATCCGTGAGAACGCGCAGGGCCGCGCCACTTACCGCAAGCTCCTCAGCGAGGACATCGACCGGCAGATCGAGAAGGTCGGCGCCACGCTGCGCGCGCGCATGCCATGGCTCAACGAGAAGCGAGCCTCATCATGATCTCCAATCCCGAACGAGTGCTGATCTTCGACACGACATTGCGCGACGGCGAGCAGTCGCCCGGCTGCAGCATGACCCAGCCGGAGAAGCTGCGCGTGGCACGCGCGCTCGCCGAGCTCGGCGTGGATGTCATCGAGGCGGGGTTCCCGGCCGCCTCGCGCGGGGATTTCGAGAGCGTAGCGGCGGTGGCCTGCGAGGTGCAGGGACCCATCGTATGCGGCCTGGCGCGCTGCAGCTTCGAGGACATCGAGCTCGCGGCGCGTGCGCTCGCGGGCGCATCGCGCCATCGCATCCACGTGTTCCTCGCGACCAGCGCCATCCATCGCCAGTACAAGCTCAACATGGCGCAGGAGGAGATCCTGCGGCTCGCCGCGGCCGGGGTGGCCCGCGCGCGGGAGCTGTGCGAGGACGTGGAGTTCTCTCCCGAGGACGCCTCACGCACCGAGCTCGAGTTCCTTGCGCAGGTGGTCGAGGTCGCCATCGCCGCCGGGGCGAGCACCGTCAACATCCCCGACACGGTCGGCTTCACGGTGCCGGATGAGTTCGCCGAGCTGTTCCGTTACCTGCGCAAGAACGTGCGCGGCATCGAGGGCGTGCGGCTCTCGGTGCACTGTCACGACGACCTCGGGATGGCGGTGGCGAACAGCCTCACGGCGGTGGTGGCCGGCGCCCGCCAGATCGAGTGCACCATCAACGGCATCGGCGAGCGAGCGGGCAACTGCTCGCTCGAAGAGGTGGTGATGGCGCTCAAGACCCGCGCCGCGTTCTTCAATGTGACCACGGGCATTCATACCAACCGCCTCTACCCCACCTCGCGGCTGGTCTCGAGCATCACCGGCATGCCGATCCCGCGCAACAAGGCGGTCGTGGGCGAGAACGCTTTTTCCCACGAAGCCGGCATACACCAGCACGGGATGCTCCGGCATCCTTCAACGTACGAGATCCTGCGTCCGGAGGATGTCGGCCTGTCGCGCAGCCACCTGGTGCTCGGCAAGCACAGCGGGCGGCACGCGTTTCGCGAGCGCGTCCAGGCCCTCGGGTTCGAGCTCGATGAGAGCGAGTTCAGCCGCGTGTTCGAGGAGTTCAAGGCGCTCGCGGACAAGAAGAAGGAATTGTTCGACGGCGACATCGAGGCGCTGGTGCTGCGCGCGGAAGGCTCGGCGGCCGGCCCCTGGAACCTGATCGAGCTCACCACCGAGGCGAAGAGCGGCGGCAGCGCGCGCGCCATCGTGCTGCTGAGGCACGCCGACGGCCGCAGCGTCGAGCGTACCGCGAGCGGCGACGGTCCGGTGGACGCTGCGTTCAAGGCGATCGAGGCGGCCACGGGCATCGCCGTCGTGCTGCGTAAGTTCGAAGTGCAGGCGGTGTCGGAGGGCGAGGACGCCCAGGGCGAGGCGCGCGTGTACGTGGAGTACAATCAGCGCAGCTACCGGGGCGCCAGCGTGAGTACCAATATCGTCGAATCCGGGACGCGGGCGTTTCTCGAGGTGATCAATCGCATCGAGCAGGCGCAGGCCGGTACGCGCACCCGGGAGGAGCGCGCCGCCGCCGCGTCCGCTTAAGGAGCTTTCATGCCCATTCCCGCCACGCAGTTCATCTGGTTCAACGGCAAGCTTGTGCCCTGGGAGAAGGCCACGGTGCACGTGCTGGCGCACGCCCTGCACTATGGCTCCTCGGTGTTCGAGGGTGTACGCGCCTACGAGACCCCACGCGGCGTGGCCATCTTCCGCCTGCGTGATCACACGCGGCGCCTGTTCGACTCGGCGAAGATCTATCGCATCAACATGCCCTTCAACGCGGAAGCCGTGAACGACGCCTGCCGCCAGGTGATCGCGGCGAATGCGCTCAAGCGCGGGGCCTACATCCGCCCGGTGGTCTTCAAGGGCTACGGCGAGATCGGCGTGACGCCGAAGAACGACCCGCCCACCGAGGTCGCGGTGGCCGCGTGGGAGTGGGGCCAGTACCTGGGCCACGAGGCCGAGGAAGCCGGCGTCGATGCCTGTATCTCCTCCTGGCACCGCGTCGCGCCCAACACCCTGCCGGCGCTCGCGAAAGCCGGCGGCAACTATCTGTCCGGGCAGCTGATCGGCGCGGAGGCGCGGCGACTGGGATTCGCCGAAGGTATCGGGCTGGCCCCGGACGGCACTTTGAGCGAAGGCTCGGGCGAGAACCTGTTCCTGGTCAAGGACGGAATCCTGCTCACGCCCGCCCTCGCCCACTCGGTGCTCGGCGGTCTGACGCGCGACACGATCATGCGGCTGGCGCGCGAGCGCGGCTTGGAGGTGCGCGAGTGTGCCCTCCCGCGCGAGCTGCTGTACCTCGCCGATGAGGCGTTCTTTACGGGCACCGCGGTGGAGGTCACCCCGATCCGCTCGGTCGATCGCATCCCGGTGGGCAGCGGCAAGCGCGGCCCGATCACCGAGTCGCTGCAGCAGGCGTTCTTCGGCTTGTTCTCCGGCAAGACCGCGGACAAGTGGGGCTGGCTCGACTACGTGGACATGTCCGCCCCGCGCGTCGCAGCGTCCGCTTGATGGCGCACGCACCGCAAACCCTGCTCGACAAGATCTGGCGGCGTCACGAGGTGAGTCCGGAGAGCGCCGCCACCCCGGCGGTGCTCTACATCGACCTGCACCTCATTCACGAGGTCACCTCGCCGCAGGCATTCGCGCTGTTGCGCGAGCGCGCGCTGCGCGTGCGCCGCCCCGAGCGCACGCTCGCCACCATGGATCACTCCACCCCGACGCTCACCGCGCAGGTGTTCGGGGGGGCGCCGATCGCCATCGAGTCCGCCGCCCGGCAGGTGCGCGAGCTCGAGGCCAACTGTGCGCATTTCGACGTCGAGCTCCTCGGCCTCACCCACGGCGAGCGTGGCATTGTGCACGTCATCGGCCCCGAGCTCGGGCTCACCCAGCCGGGTAAGACCATCGTGTGCGGCGACAGTCACACCAGCACGCACGGGGCGCTGGGCGCCCTCGCCTTCGGCATCGGCACCACCGAAGTCGCCCACGTCCTCGCCACGCAGTGCCTGCTGCAACGCAAGCCGCGGGCGCTCGCGGTCAATGTCACCGGGGCGCTGGCGACGGGCGTCACTGCCAAGGACCTGATCCTCGCCATCATCGGCGAGCTCGGCGTCTCGGGCGGCACCGGCCACGTCATCGAGTATCGCGGCGAGACCATCCGCGCCCTCGACATGGAGGAGCGCATGACGGTGTGCAACATGTCGATCGAGGCGGGGGCGCGCGCCGGCATGATCGCCCCGGATGAGACTACCTTTGCGTATCTGGCCGGCCGGCCGCGTGCGCCACAGGGCGCGGAGTGGGAGCGCGCGCTGCAAGCCTGGCGCGCGCTGCCGACGGATGCGGACGCGAGCTTCGAGCGCGAGGTGAGCATCGACGCCGGCGCGGTCGAGCCGATGATCAC
Organism: Steroidobacteraceae bacterium; assembly: GCA_035937715.1. GTDB lineage: Bacteria > Pseudomonadota > Gammaproteobacteria > Steroidobacterales > Steroidobacteraceae > 13-2-20CM-66-19. The sequence continues at coordinate 42,785 of DASZHQ010000190.1, forward strand.
CTACGGAACCAACCCCGGCATGGTCGTGCCGATCGGCGCCAACATTCCGCAACGCCCGGGCGATGAGATCTTCGGCCGGGCCCTGGCCTACATGGGTCTCACACCCGGTGAGCCGATCAGGGACCAGCCGGTGAACGTCGTGTTCCTCGGCAGCTGCACCAACGCCCGCCTCTCCGACCTGCGCAGCGCCGCGCGCGTACTGCGCGGGCGCCACATCGCCCCGGGGCTGAAGATGCTGGTCGTACCCGGATCGCAGCAGGTGAAGCGCGCGGCGGAAGCCGAAGGGCTCGACCGGGTATTCCTGGATGCGGGCGCCGAGTGGCGCGAATCGGGCTGCTCGATGTGCCTCGGCATGAACGGTGATGTGGTGGGGCGCGGTGAGTATGCCGTCAGCACCAGCAACCGCAACTTCGAGGGCCGCCAGGGGACGGGCGCCCGTACGCTGCTCGCGAGCCCCCTGACCGCGGCGGCGAGCGCGGTGCGCGGGCGGGTCACGGACCCGCGCGAGCTCATCTGATTCGCCCCCGCCTTCAGGCGCGCCCCATGCAACCCTTCACCGCCCTCGTCTCGCGTACCGTGGTGCTCCCCGGCGCCAACATCGACACCGACCAGATCATCCCGGCGCGCTTTCTGACCACGACTACGCG
>DASZHQ010000191.1:0-12392 GCA_035937715.1 Steroidobacteraceae bacterium
CAGATCCGCGAGCGCCAGGACTATGCCATCCAGCAGAACATCCAGACACTGCGCAACCGTGTGAACGAGCTGGGCGTGTCTGAGCCGATCGTGCAGCGTCAGGGAATCGATCGCATCAACGTGCAGCTGCCGGGTGTGCAGAACTCCGCGGAAGTGAAGGACATCCTCGGGCGGGTGGCGACGCTCGAGTTCCGTCTCGAGGACATGCAGAACAACGCCATCGAGGCGGCGCAGACCGGACACGTGCCGCTCGGCTCGAAGCTCTACAACCACACCCGCTTCGGCCGCCCGGTGCTGCTGAAGCGCGAAGTGATCGCCACCGGCGACCAGCTCACCAACGCCACCAGCGGGCAGTCGCAGGAGGGACCGGCGGTGAACGTGAAGCTCGATGCGCGCGCCGGCGAGAATATGCTCAGGACCACGCGCCAGAACGTCAACAAGCGCATGGCAGTGGTGCTCATCGAGAAACGCCGCGAGAGCAGCGAGGTCGGCGGCCAGAAGGTATCCCGCGAGGTGACCGACGAGCAGGTCATCAACGATGCCACCATCCGCGGGGTGTTCAGCAACAACTTCCAGATCACCGGGCTTGGCGCCGGAGAAGCACGTGAGCTGGCGCTGCTGCTGCGCTCGGGCTCCCTGGCGACGGTGATCTACGAGATCGAGGAGCGCGCCGTGGGACCCAGCCTGGGGCGCGACAACATCGACAAGGGCGTGACCGCGCTGATCGTCGGCATGGCAGGCGTGTTCGTGTTCATGGCGATTTACTACAAGACCTTCGGGCTGGTGGCCGACCTGGTGCTGCTGGCGAACGTGGTACTGCTGACCGCGCTGCTGTCCATGATGCGCGCTTCGCTGTCCTTGCCCGGCATCGCCGGCATCATCCTCACCGTGGGCATGGCGGTAGATGCCAACGTGCTGATCTACGAGCGCATTCGCGAGGAGCTGCGCAAGGGCGTCTCGCCGCAAGCGGCGATCCGCGCCGGCTTCGAGAAGGCCTTCTCGGCGATCAGCGATTCCAACATCACCGCGCTCATCGCCGGGGTCGTGCTGTGGGTGCTGGGCACCGGTCCGATCCGCGGCTTTGCCGTCGTGCTCACCCTCGGCATCGCGACCTCGATGTTCACCTCGCTCATGGGCAGCCGGGCGCTGCTCACCCTCATGTACGGCGGCCGCCGCAAGATCGCGCGGCTGTCGATCTGACCCGGGACTCCATTCGGCCGCAACACCAGCTGTGGAATTTTTCAGCCATCAGACCAGCTACCCGTTCATGGCCACCCGCAAGGTGTGGTACACGCTCTCGGCCGTCCTGATGATCGTGTCGCTCGCCTCGTTCTTCACGCGTGGCCTGAATCTCGCCATCGACTTCACCGGCGGCGTGAGCGCGGAGGTGCGCTTCCCGCGCGCCGTCAACGTCGACGACGTGCGCGCGCGACTGACGGCGACCGGCTTCCACGAGCCGCAGGTGCAGAACTTCGGCTCCTCGCGTGACATCGCCATCCGTCTGCCGCCGGAGGCGAAGCAGACCGCGGCCGAGGTGCGTGCGCGGCTCGAGGCAGCGCTGAAGAGCGCGGATCCGGGCGTGCAGGTGGCGCAACTGGACGTAGTCGGCCCGCAGGTGGGCAACGAGCTCAGGGTGAGCGCCATATGGGCGCTGTTCTTCACGTTGCTGGGGATATTCCTCTACATCGCCTTCCGCTTTCACACCTGGCGGCTCTCGCTCGGGGCGATCTTCGCGGTGCTGCACGACCCGATCCTGGTGGTGGGCTTTTTCTCCCTCACGCAGATGTCGTTCGACCTGGCGGTCGTGGCGGCGATTCTCGCCGTCATCGGTTACTCGCTGAACGACACCGTGGTGGTGTTCGATCGCATACGCGAGCGCTTCGAGACCAACCGCCGCTCCCCGCCCGACGTAGTGCTCGACCAGTCCATCAACCAGACGCTCTCGCGCACCATCATGACCAAGGTGGTCACCTCGATCGTGGTCGTGGCGCTGCTGTTCCTCGGCGGCCCCGTGCTCAAGGGCTTCTCGGCGGCGCTGCTGATCGGCATCATCGCCGGGACCTACTCCTCGATCTACATCTCCAGCGCCATCGCGCTCGACTTCGGCCTGACGGCCGAGCACGTGTTCCCGACGGTGAAGAAGGCGGCTTTTGAGCAGCCGTAGCGGAGCGCTGGTACGCTGATCGCCGATCCGCACGTCTGGCTGGCGTTCATCACGCTGTCGCTGCTCGAGATCGTTCTCGGCATCGACAACATCATTTTCCTCTCCATCCTGGTGCAGCAGCTGCCCGCGCGCCTGCAGCAGCGCGCGCGTGTCGGCGGGCTCGCCCTGGCAATGCTGACGCGCATTGCGCTGCTGTTCTCGATCGTCTGGCTGACGCGTCTGGCGCAACCCTGGTTGCACGTCGCCGGCCGCAGCTTTTCCGCGCGCGACGTGGTGCTGCTGGGCGGCGGCCTGTTCCTGCTGGGCAAGAGCGTGCTCGAGATCCACCAGGCGCTCGAAGGGCGTCCGCCCGATGCGGGCGGCAGGCGGTTGTACGGCAGCCTCCCCGCCGTGCTCGCGCAGATCGCACTCATCGACATCGTGTTCTCGCTCGACTCGGTGTTCACCGCGGTCGGGCTGGTGCGGGAGCTGTCCGTCATGGTGGGCGCCATCGTGGTGGCGATGCTGTTCATGATGTGGGTGGCGCGCTCCATCGGCGCGTTCATCACGCGCCATCCAACCATCAAGATGCTGGCGCTCGCGTTTCTGATCCTGATCGGCGTGGCGCTGATCGCCGAGAGCCTGCACTTCGAGATCCCCAAGGGCTATCTGTATTTCGCGATGGCGTTCTCGGTGGCTGTGGAGCTGATCAATACGCGCCTGCGCCGCCGGCTGGACGACGGCAAGCGCTGATGACGATGCGTGCGGATCAGGCCGGGCGGGCGTTGGCGGCGGTCCCCGCGCGCAGGCAGCTGTGCCGGTAGCCGTACAGCGCGTAGACGAGCAGGCCGATCACCGTCCACACGATCAGACGCCACCAGGTCTCCTTTCCCAGGGACGCCATCATCAGGCCGCACACCGCGGCGCCGGCGATGCAGGTGAACCACGGCGCCGGCGTGCGGAAGGGGCGCGGCAGGTCGGGACGCGTCTGGCGCAGCACCAGGATGCCGAGGCACACGGTGACGAACGCTGCGAGTGTGCCGATCGATACCAGGTGCCCAAGCAGGCCGACCGGGAAGAGCCCGCCGATGAGCGCGGCGAACACCCCGGTCACCACCGTGCCGATGGAAGGGGTGCGGAAACGCGGATGCACGCGGCCAAAGACCGGCGGCAGCAGGCCATCACGTGCCATGGCGAAGAAAATGCGCGCCTGCGCGATGGTCATAACCAGCATGACCGAGGTCATACCGGCGACGGCACCGAGTTTCACCGGTATCCCCAGCCAGTGCAGTCCGGGGTACTTGTCGAGGGCCAGGGCCACCGGTGCGGGGACGTTCAACTCCCTGTAGCTCACCATGCCCGTGAGCACCGCGGAGACGATCACGTACAGGATGGTGCAGATGACGAGGCTCGCCAGGATCCCGATCGGCATGTCGCGTTGCGGGTTCTTGGACTCCTGGGCCGCCGTCGAGATGGCATCGAAACCGATGTAAGCGAAGAAGATGACGCCCGAAGCCGCCAGGATGCCGCTGAGACCGTACTTGCCCCATGTACCGGCGTTGGGCGGCACGAACGGGTGCCAGTTGTCGGTGTTGATGTAGCTCACGCCGAAGAGGATGAACAGCACGATCACCGTGACTTTGATGGTGACGATGACTGAGTTGAAGACGGCCGACTGCTTGATGCCGATGTAACAGATGGTGGCAATGGCGGCGACGATCAATATGGCGGGCAGGTTGATGATGGCCCCGGTGAACCTCAGGTGCAGTGCGTCCGCGCCCTGATCGAGCGGTGCGTGCGAGAGAGCGTCCGGGATGTGAATGTGCAGCTGATCGAGGAGACTCACCGCGTAACCCGACCAGCCGACCGAGACCGTGGCGACCGCGAACAGATATTCCAGTATCAGGTTCCAGCCGATGAACCAGGCGATGCCTTCGCCGAGGGTGGCGTAGGAGTAGGAGTAGGCGCTGCCGGACACCGGGATCATGGCGGCGAACTCTGCGTAGCACAGCCCGGCGAACGTGCAGCCGATGCCCGCGACGATAAACGACAGCGGCAGCGCGGGGCCTGCGTTCTGGGCGGCCGCGACGCCGGTGAGGACGAAAATGCCCGTGCCGATGACGCCACCGATGCCGAGCAGCGTCAGCTGCGTCGCCGTGAGCGCGCGGCGCAGCTGATTGCCGGTGGATTCCTGCTCGTGAAGCTCGGCAATGGACTTGGTCGCAAGAAGTTGTCGCGCCATGGAGCCCCCGGCTTTTTCGCGACGACTCTACACAAGCGACCTGGGGAAAGCGAGCCAAGCGCCGGCCGCGCGCGGCGCGCGCGCCGCGCCCTCAGGAGCTGCGCAGCTCCGCCGGCACATGCGGTGCGAGCAGCTCCACCAGCGCGGCGTACACCTTGGGCGTACCGGCGACGATGTGTCCGCCCTGCGCGTACTCGTCGCCGGTGAGCGTGCCGCTGCGGCCCCCCGCCTCCTGGATGAGAAGCGTACCCGCGGCCGTATCCCAGGCGCTCAAGCCGATTTCCCAGAACGCGTCTACGCGTCCGGCGGCGACGTAAGCCAGGTCGAGCGAGGCGGCGCCGGGGCGGCGCACACCCGCCGCGTGCTCGGTGACCGCCTTGAGCATGCCGAGGTACGCATCGAGGTAGCGCGCATTGGCACGGTAGGGGAAGCCAGTGGAGATCAGCGCGCCCTCGATGGCGCGCGCCTTGCTGACACGCATGCGGTGATTGTCAAGATGCGCGCCGGCGCCGCGGCTGGCGGTGAACAGCTCCTGGCGCATCGGGTCGTAGACCACCGCGTGCTCGAGGCGGCCTCTGATCTGGCAGGCGATCGACACGGCGAACACCGGGAAGCCGTGCAGGAAGTTGGTGGTACCATCGAGCGGGTCGATGATCCAGAGCGTATCGTGCGTGCCGCTCGCGCCGCTTTCCTCGGCGAGGAATGCATGCTGCGGATAGTGGCGGCGGATGGTGGCGATGATTTCCTGCTCGGCCGCGTGGTCCACCTCGGTGACGAAGTCGTTGCGCCCCTTGGAAGTAACGGTCAGCGACTCCAGGCGGTTCAGGCTGCGGACGATGATCTCGCCGGCACGGCGCGCGGCGCGCACGGCGATGTTGAGAAGCGGCGGCACGGTCCTTAAGCTCGTATGCCCAATGGGCGTCGATGTAAGCGTAGCAGATGGATTCTCCCGACATTCGCATGGTGCTGGTGGCGCCCTCGCATCCCGGCAACATCGGCGCGGCCGCGCGCGCCATGAAGAACATGGCGCTCAGCACCCTGGTGCTGGTGGAGCCGAAGCAGTTCCCGCACCCGGAGGCCAGCGCACGCGCCTCGGGCGCCGATGACGTGCTGGCGGCGGCGCGCGTCGTCCGCTCGCTCGCTGAGGCCGTGGCCGGCTGCGGTTTCGTCGCCGCGACGACCGCGCGCGACCGCGATCAGCACTTCCGCGTGGTGGATGTGCGCGAGGCGGCGCTTCGCATCGTGGCGGAGGCGCGCCGCGCGCCCGCGGCGGTGTTGTTCGGGGCCGAGCGCAGCGGGCTCACCAACGAGCAGCTCGAGACCGCGCACGCCCTGGTGCGTATCCCCGCGAGCGCCGCTTACCCGGCGTTGAATCTCGCGATGGCGGTGCAGCTTGTCGCGTACGAGCTGTTTCGCGCCGCCGGCGCGGGCGCCGCAACGACCGCGGCCCCCGCGGCACCCCTGGCGACGGCGCAGGAGATGCAGCGGCTTTACGCGCACTTCGCGCAGGTGCTGGAGGAGATCGATTTCCGCGACCGCACCCAGGGCGGCACGCAGCTGATGAGCCGTATCCGCCGCTTCCTGCAGCGTGCCGAGCTCGATGAGAACGAAGTCCACATCCTGCGCGGCATACTCACCGCCGTGCAGGGCCGGCGCCGCCACGCCGGCGAGGCCCCCCGATGAGCACGGCGCCGCTGTACCTGGACTACGCGGCGACGACGCCGGTCGACCCGCGCGTCGCGCAGGCGATGAGCGGCTGCCTTACGCTCGAGGGAGATTTCGGTAATCCCTCCTCGGCGCACGCCTATGGGACGGGCGCGGCCGCGCGCATTGCCACGGCGCGCGAGCAGGTGGCCTCCCTGGTCGGAGCGCAGCCCGAAGAGATCGTGTTCACCTCGGGGGCGACCGAATCCAACAACCTGGCGATCCTCGGGTGCGCGCGCGCCAACGCCGACCGCGGCCGGCACCTCGTGAGCGTGCGCACCGAGCACAAGTCGGTGCTGGACGCCTGCCGCCAGCTCGAGAAGGAAGGCTTCAGCGTCAGCTGGCTGACGCCTGCGCGCACCGGCCGCATCGAGGCGCAGGCGCTCGCGGCCGCACTGCGCCCCGACACCGTGCTCGTGTCGGTCATGTACACCAACAACGAGACCGGCATCCTTGAGGATGTGAGCGCGATCGGCGCGTTGTGCCGCGAGCGCGGCGTCGCCTTTCACAGCGACTGTGCCCAGGCGGCGGGCAAGGTGCCCCTCGAGCTGCGGGCTCTGCCGGTGGACTTCGCCTCCTTCACCGCCCACAAGCTCTATGGTCCCAAGGGGATCGGCGCGCTCTACGTGCGCCGCGCTGCCCGGGGTCTGCTGCAGCCGCTCCTGCACGGTGGCGGGCAGGAGCGCGCGCTGCGTCCCGGTACGCTCGCGACGCACCAGATTGTCGGCTTCGGAGCCGCCTGCGAGCTGGCCGCGCGCGAGCTGCCCGCCGAGGGGAGGCGCCTCCTGCGCCTGCGCGAGCGGTTGTGGAGCGCTCTTGCGGCGCTCGGCGGTACGCACCTCAACGGCGCCGCGGCGCCACGGGTGCCGGGAATACTGAACGTATCGTTCGAGGGCGTGCAGGGCGAGAGCCTGGTCGCGGGCCTCACGGGGCTGGCCTTGTCCACCGGTTCGGCCTGCAGCTCGGGGTCCGCGGAGCCTTCCTACGTGCTGCGCGCCCTCGGGCGCGACGTGCAGCTGGCCCAGAGCTCGCTGCGCTTCAGCCTGGGACGCTTCACGAGCGAGGCGGATATCGACTTCGCACTCACGGCCGTAGGGCACGAGCTGGCGCGGCTGCGCGCGCTCTCACCGGCCGCGCCGGCGCCCCAGGGCGGTCCCGCCGCCTGGCCGGGCGGGACGCCCGAGGCGGGCTGGGCGGTGATCAGCGGCGAAGCCGGTGGGCCCGGCCAGGACACGTGGGTGCGATTTCAGCTCCTGGTCGCGGACGACATTGTGAAGGAAGCACGTTTTCAAGCCTTCGCGTGCCCCCATACTATGGAGACGGCGGCCTGGTTGTGCGGTGAGCTGCGCGGGCGGCTCCGCCGGGCACTGATTCCGGGCACCCCGTCGGCGTGGGCCGCAGCGCGGGGCATTCCGGTCGAGAAACTGGGCCGGCTGCTGCTGGTCGAAGATGCGCTGCGTGCCTGTCTGACGCACTGGGCCTGAGACGCTAGAATGCGAGGAGCGATGAGCATTTCACTGACCGAATCCGCGGCCAACCGGGTCAAGACCTTCTTGGCCGCACGCGGGCATGGCATCGGCTTGCGGCTGGGGGTGCGCAAGACCGGCTGTTCGGGCTTCGCCTACGTGATCAATTACGCCGAGGGGCCGCAGCCGGGGGATGCCATCTTCGAAGACCGCGGCGTACCGTTGTTCGTGGATGCTGCGAGCCTCACGCTCATCGACGGCACGATCGTCGATTTCGTCAAGGAGGGCCTGAACGAGGCCTTCCGCTTCCGCAATCCCAACGTCAAAGGCGAGTGCGGTTGCGGGGAGAGCTTCTCGGTCTGAAGCTCGCCCGGTGCGCGTTGCCCCCGGCGGCTCGCGCAAAAACCCCTTACCAAACCGGTACTTCCACCGTTCACTCATTTGCCGGGGGTGCGCGACCCAAGGTAAACTTCGCCGCTTGCCCGTTCGGCCGGTGCGCATGCCGCCGGAACTTCTCCCACCCTGACCCGAATTTTCGAAAAGGCAAACGCGAATGGCGCTCGAGCGCACCCTGTCCATCGTCAAACCCGACGGCGTGAGTGCCAATCTCATCGGCGAGGTGTATCGGCGCTTCGAGCAGGCCGGGCTGTCGATCATCGCCGCGCGCATGCTGCAGCTGTCGCAACGCGAGGCGGAGCGCTTCTACGCGGTGCACCGCGAGCGCCCCTTCTTCCGCGACCTGGTGCGCTACATGAGCTCGGGACCGGTCATGGTGCAGGTGCTGGAGGGCGAGGATGCGATCGCCCGCAATCGCGACATCATGGGCGCGACCGATCCTGCCAGGGCGGCGCCGGGCACTATCCGCGCCGAGCTCGCCAGCAGCATCGAGCGCAACGTGGTGCACGGCTCGGACGCGTCGCAGAGCGCCACGCGCGAGATCGCGTTCTTCTTCAGCGACACGGAGCTGCATCCGCGCACGTAAGTGCGCATGTCCCGCCATGAGCACGACGGCCACGGAGCGCACCAACCTGCTCGGCCTTCCGCGCCCGGCGCTGCAGGCGCTGGTGGCGCAGCTCGGCAGCAAGCCCTTTCGCGCCCGCCAGCTGATGAACTGGATATACAAGCGCCGGACCAGCTCGTTCGCCGAGATGACTGATCTCGCCCGGGAGTTTCGTGCGCGCCTCGATGCCGCGGCGGAAGTGCGCGCGCCGCAGATTATCGCGGTGCAACGCTCCGCCGATGGCACCCGCAAGTGGCTGCTGCAGGCGGACGCGCAGCAGGCGTTCGAGATGGTGTTCATTCCCGAGCCCGATCGCGGCACGTTGTGCATCTCCTCGCAGGTGGGCTGCGCACTCGATTGCACCTTCTGCTCGACGGCGCAGCAGGGCTTCAACCGCAACCTGAGCACCGCCGAGATCGTCGGCCAGGTATGGCTCGCCGCGAGCGAGCTGGCGCGCGGGGAAGAACGCGCGGCTGCGCCGGATGCCTCCGCTGCCGAGCGCCGCGTGACCAACGTGGTGCTGATGGGCATGGGCGAGCCGCTCGCGAACTTCCGCAACGTGGTGCCGGCACTCGACATACTGCTCGATGATTTCGGCTTCGATCTGTCGCGCCGGCGCGTGACGCTGTCGACCTCGGGACTGGTGCCCCAGATCTACCGCCTCGCCGCCACGACCAACGTCGCCCTGGCCGTTTCACTGCACGCTGCGGACGACGCCCTGCGCAGCGAGCTGGTACCGATCAACCGCAAGCATCCGATCGCGGAGCTGCTCGAGGCGTGCTGGCACTACCTCGACGAGCAGAATGGCCGCAGCGTCACCTTCGAGTACGTGATGCTCGATGGCGTGAACGACTCGCCGGCCCAGGCGCGTGCCCTGGCACGGCTGCTCAGGGGTCACCCGGCCAAGGTCAATCTCATTCCCTTCAATCCCTTTCCCGGCACCCGCTACCGGCGCTCGCCCGCGCCCGTCATCGAGCGCTTCCGCGACGAGCTGCTGCAACGCGGCGTACTGGCGACCATCCGGCGCACGCGCGGCGATGACATCGACGCCGCCTGCGGGCAACTCGCCGGGCGGGTCATCGATCGCACCACGGTGCGACTCGGCAACAAGGTCATCGGCGTCGCGGATCAGCCATGAGAAAGCCAGCGAACGACATCCCGGGTTTGTCCGTGGCGCGGCTCGCGCTCAGCGCCGCAACGGCGCTGCTGCTCGCGGCCTGCGCAACGACTTCGCCGCACGCGGCGTCCAAGCAACGCGATGCGGCCGCCTACAACGTGCAGCTCGGGCTCGATTACATGAATCAGGGAGAGCTCGCACGTGCGAAGGAGAAGCTCGACCGCGCGCTCAGCCAGAACCCCAGCAGCGCCGACGTGCACAGCGCCCGCGCGTTGTTGTTCCAGCGCATGGGCAGTACGAACCAGGCGGACGCGGAGTTCCGCACCGCGCTGCGACTAGCCCCGCACGACCCGCAGATCGTGAACAGCTACGCCGCGTACCTGTGCCAGAGCGGCCGCACCGACGAGGGCGTGAAACACTTCCTGGAAGCGGCGCACAACGCGCTCTACAGCACCCCGTGGTTCGCTTACACCAATGCCGGCGTGTGCCAGCGCACGGCAAAACGCGACGATGAGGCGCGGGCCAACTTCGCACGGGCGTTGCAGCTGCAGCCGAACTACGCGGAGGCGGTGTTCCAGCTCGCGACGCTCCAGTTCCAGCACGGCGAGCTCGCGCCCGCGCGCGCCAGCATCGATACCTTCATGGGTAGCTTCCCCGAGACCCCGGACCTGCTGCTGCTCGGGGTGCGTGTGGCGCGCGCCCAGGGCGATCGGCTGGCCGCGCAGCGCTACGCGCGCAAGCTGCAACTGGATTTTCCGGGAACCGACCAGGTGCGCGCCCTGGCCGAGCTCGATCACAACCCGGGCTGACGCCGAATGACGAACGCAGCTGGCGGCGAGATGGTCCGCGGCATCGGCGCACGGCTGCGTGCCGCGCGCGAAAAGCGCGGCCTGACGGTGCTGCAGGCCGCGGAAAAGCTGCACGTCGACGCGCGCATCCTGGAGGCTCTGGAAGCGCAGGACTTCGCGGCGCTCGGCGCCGACGTTTACGTGCGCGGGCACCTGCGCCGCTACGCGGAAGCCGTCGGCGAATCGCCCGCCGAACTGCAGGAGCTGTACGCCGGCAGCGCGCGGCCGGCACCCCCAGATCTGACGCGCATACCGCGCAGCGACTCCGGCAGGCGCTCCTCCCCGCTGGTTCTGCCGGCGTTGCTGCTGGTGGTGGGATGTGCGCTCGCGGGGCTGCTGTGGTGGTTTCTCAACCTGCCGCACGAGAGCGCCCAGCCGCTGTCGGCCACGCCGCCGACGCCGGCCAGCAGCACCAGCGGCGCCGGCCGGGGAGCCGCCGGGGCGAACGGAGCGGCCGCAACGCCCGAGCGCGGCGCTGCAACGGCGCCGGCAGGGGGCTCCCTGCCCACCAGCAACACCGGCCAGATGCAGCTGGATCTGAGGTTCTCCGCGCTCAGCTGGGTCGAGATCTCCGATGCCGACGGACGGCGCCTGCTGCACGGACTGTATGCACCCGGCAGTGCGCGCGAGGTCACCGGTACGGCGCCGCTGCGAGTGGTGCTCGGCAACGCCCCCGCCGTCGCCCTCAAGCTCAACGGCCGCCCGGTCACGACCGCTGGGCTGGTACACCGCAACGGCAGCGCGCATCTGCTGATCGACCGCACGGGTCGCGCGAGCGCCGCGGCTGCGCGCCTGGCGCATGGTGAGTGACGTGGCGGAGCCGATCCCGCCGGTTCGCGGAATGAACGACGTGCTGCCGGCCGAAATCGCAGCCTGGCAGCACTTCGAGATCTGCACGCGCGAGCTGCTAAGCGCGTACGGCTACGAGGAGATTCGCGTCCCGGTGCTCGAGCACACCGAGCTTTTCAAGCGCGCGATCGGCGAGCACACCGATGTCGTAGGCAAGGAGATGTACACGTTCACCGACCGCGGCGGCGAAAGCCTGACGCTGCGTCCCGAGGCGACCGCCGGCATCGTGCGTGCCCTGATCTCCAACGGCCTGCTGCGCGGACAGCGGCACAAGCTGTGGTGCCTCGGTCCCATGTTCCGGCACGAGACACCGCAGGCCGGGCGCTACCGCCAGTTCTGGCAGGTCGACGTGGAAGCAGTCGGCTGCCCCGGGCCCGACGTGGATGCGGAGCTCATAGCAATGAGCGCGCGGCTGTGGCAGCGCTTAGGGATCGCGGGCCTGAAGCTGCAGCTCAATTCCCTCGGCACGCCGGAGAGTCGCCGCATCTACCGCGCGCGGCTGCTCGAGTATCTGCGCGCGCGCGAGTCACAGCTGGACGCCGACAGCCAGCGACGTCTGGCGGGCAACCCGCTGCGCGTGCTCGACAGCAAGAACCCCGCCATGCAGGAGCTGCTCAGCGGCGCGCCCCAGCTCACCGAGTACCTGGATGCGGAGTCGCGCGAGCACTTCGAGGCGCTCTGCAGCATGCTGCGCGCCGTCGGGGTGAGCTACGAGATCAACCCCCGGCTGGTGCGCGGGCTCGATTACTACACCCGCACCGTGTTCGAGTGGGTCACCGATTCGACCCACGCCCAGAATGCCGTATGCTCGGGCGGCCGCTACGACGGTCTCGTCGCACAGCTCGGTGGTGATGCCACTCCCGCGGTCGGTTTTGCGATGGGAGTGGAGCGCCTGGTGGCGCTGCTGGTGGCAGCGGGCCGCGCGCCGGCGGGGGTGCGCGCTGACGTGTACGTGGTCGTCGGCGGCCCGCCGGCCGCGGCAGCGGCGCTGCAGCTGGTGGAACGTCTGCGCAGCGAGCTTCC
>DASZHQ010000192.1:0-5042 GCA_035937715.1 Steroidobacteraceae bacterium
CGCCGCAGGCGCAGGGGCTGATCCGCACGGCACCGTCATGTCGGGCAACACCATCGGCAAGCTGTTCTCGGTGACCACCTTTGGTGAGAGCCACGGGCCGGCGATGGGCTGCATCGTTGACGGCTGCCCGCCGGGCCTGCCACTCAGCGAGGCGGATCTGCAGCAGGATGTCGACCGCCGCCGCAGCGGCACCTCGCACTTCGTCAGCCAGCGCCGTGAAGGCGACCAGGTACGCATCCTCTCGGGCGTGTTCGAAGGGCACACCACCGGTACGCCGATCGGTATTCTCATCGAGAACACCGATGCGCGGCCGCGCGACTATGAGAAGATCCGCGACCGCTTCCGTCCCGGACACGCCGACTACACCTACCAGCAGAAATACGGAGTGCGCGACTATCGCGGCGGGGGCCGCGCCTCGGCGCGCGAAACGGTGATGCGGACCGCGGCGGGTGCGATCGCGCGCCGCTATCTCGCCGCGCGCCTCGGGGTGCGCATCTACGGTTACCTGAGCCAGGTCGGAGCGCTGCGGCTCGAGCCGGTGGATCCCGCGTTCGCGTACCAGAATCCTTTCTTCTGCCCCGACCCCGGGCGCATCGCCGAGATCGAGGAGCTGATCTGGAAGATCCGTGGCGAAGGCGATTCGATCGGTGCGCGTGTGACGGTGGTGGCGAGCGGCATGCCGCCCGGGCTGGGCGAGCCGGTGTTCGATCGGCTGGATGCGGACATTGCGCACGCGCTCATGAGCATCAACGCCGTGAAGGCGGTGGAGCTCGGGGCCGGAGTGCTCGCCGCCACGCAGCGTGGCAGCGAGCATCGCGACGAGCTCACTCCCAGCGGCTTTTGCAGCAACCACGCCGGTGGCGTGCTCGGCGGCATTTCCTCCGGCCAGGACGTGGTCGCGCACCTGACGCTCAAGCCCACCTCCAGCATCCAGGTGCCGGGCCGCACCATCGATAGCGCCGGCAACGCAGCCGAAATCGTGACCACGGGGCGGCACGACCCGTGCGTCGGACTACGGGCGACGCCGATCGCCGAGGCCATGCTCGCCATCGTGCTGATGGATCACTATCTGCGCCACCGTGCGCAGAATGCGGATGTGAAATCCCCAACCCCGGACATCAGCGCCGCCGGGCCCGGGCGCGGCCCGCGCGCGTGAATTGCCCAGAAATGCGTCCGCCGTCACGGTTCCGGACGCAGTGCGCACCGCCGGGTACCCCGCAGCGCTATTGAGGCAGCGAAACACGACACAGTTTATGTCTGAAGAATCCGTGAAGATCTGCCCTCTGAACGGGACTTAACTTATGGATTGTCACCGCCAACGTACGCCATCCCAGCGCCGCGAGGCGCGTGCCGGGCGCCGAGGCTTTGGCCCGGCAGCGTATTTAAGTTATATTGCCGCCGGATCTTATGGGGGGTCGCAACGTATGGCCCATCCTTTTGTTTTCGCTAAGTTTTTCACCCAAATAATGTTTTCTGGGGTGTTCTGATGGTCGCCAAACGCTCAATCCGGGCGCTGGCATTGCTGCTGGCCCTGCCGTCAGCCGCATTTGCCCTGGGTATGGGAGACATTCGGCTCCTGTCGCCGCTCAACGCGCCGCTGGATGCCGAGATCGAGCTCGTCGACGTGGCACCCGATGAGATCAATACCGTGCAAGCGCAGATCGCCTCGCGCGACACCTTCGCGCGTTATGGCCTCGACTGGCCCGGATTCCTCGCCGGGGTTCAGGTGCGCACGGTGCGCACCGGCGACGGGCGCGCGGTGATCAAGCTCAAATCCACCGAGGCGATTTCCGAGCCCTTCATTACGATGCTCGTCGAAGTGAACTGGTTGCGCGGGCGGCTGGTGCGCGAATACACCATGCTGCTAGATCCGCCGGTCTACACTCCGGGGCAATCGTCGGCGGCGAGTGCGCCGGTCAGCGCGCCGGCCACTGGCGCCGGCGTGCGCGAAGGGGCCATCGCGCGTGCCGCCACGAATGCAGCACCCGCCGCGACTGCCGCCCCGGCGGAAGCGGCTGTAGCTGCCGCGGCCCCGCCGCCGCAGCCCGCCGCCGCCCCCGCCGCAGGAAGCGCTACGAGCGAGGGCTCGACGCACGTCGTCCGCCGCGGCGAGACTCTCTCGCACATTGCCGCGGGGGCCGCGGGCGAGAGCGCGAACTCCGCACGCGCGCGCAGCTGGATGCTCGCGATCTACCAGGCCAACCCGCGCGCCTTCGAGCAGAACATGAACCGGCTGCGCTCGGGCGCGGTGTTGCGCATGCCCGATGCGGCGACAGTTGCCAGCGTCTCCCCGAGCGAGGCGCTCACCGAGATCCGCCGCCAGAGCACCGCCTGGCGCAGCGCTGGCGCTGCGGCCGAGTCCGCTGCCGCACAGCCCGGACGACTGAAACTCGTCACGCCCTCGGAAGGGGCCGCCGCCGGCACCGCGCCCGCCGCAGCGAGCGGCGAAGTGAATGCCCTGAAGGGCCGCGTGCATGATCTCGAGTCGCAGCTCGCCGAGTCCAAGCGGCTCCTCGAGCTGAAGAATGCTGACCTCGCGCGGCTGCAGGCGCAGCTCGGCGCGAAGCAGGGGGCACAGCCCCCGGCATCTGCACCGGCCCCGCAAGCCCCGGCGCCCGAGGCCGCTGCGCCGCCCGCGCCGCCACCGGTTGCACAGCCGAGCGCCCCCGCGCCTGAAGAGAAGGCGCCGGCGCCGGTTGCGCAGGCTGCACCGCCGCCGGCGTCGCCCGGGAAGCCGAAGGCCACCGTGCCGGCTTCGGGCGGCTCGATGCTCGATACGGTCAAGGATTATTGGTGGGCGCTGCTGGTGGTGCTGCTCGCGCTCATCGGGCTCGTTGCCTCGAGGATCGTGCGTTCGCGGCGCGCCTCGGAGTTCGATGACTCGCTCGGCCGCCTCGCGGTCGCCGGCTCCGGCGGATCCGGTCCCGACCTCGGGTCGGGCGGCAGAACCCGCGGATTCGCCTCCGACGACACGCCGGTGCGGGCCACGGCCCCGGCCGTGCTGCCCGAGGCGGCGTTCCTGGTGGAGGAGTCCGGCACGCACGAGCGTCCGCGCCTCGCAGCGGGCGCAGCGCCCGCGCTGGCGCCGCGCCATGTCGCGAGCGATGACACGATCAGCAGCGACACGGCCATCAATCTCGACCAGGGTGATCCGCTCGCCGAGGCCGACTTTCACATGGCTTACGGCCTGTATGACCAGGCCGCAGACCTCATCCGCATTGCGATCACGCGCGAGCCCGGCCGTCGCGATCTGAAGCTGAAGCTCCTTGAAGTGTTTTTCGTGTGGGGCAACAAGGAGCAGTTCCTGCAGAGCGCGCGCGAGCTGGCCGACAGCCGCGCCGATGCAGCGCCCGGGGAGTGGGAAAAGATCCTCATCATGGGCAAGCAACTGGCCCCCGAGGATTCATTGTTCTCCGGTGCAGGAGCGGTGAGTGGCGCGACCGCCGGCGGCGTGGATCTGGACCTGGAAGGCGGCCAGAGCCGCGTCGATTTCGATCTGCTCGGCGAGCCGGTCGCAGGGGGAGCCCCGCAGGGGGTGGACCTGGATATCGGCGCGGCCGCCGGTGATCACGGCGGCATCGGCGAGTCCACCACCAACGTCACGGACGCCAACGCGGCACTGCTCGAGAACAGCTTCCTCGGCACTACCGGCACGACGCGGCAGATGACGCAGCGCGTGCACTCGGACGTGAGCGCGACCGGTGAGATCGAAGGGCCGACGGTGGAGCAGCCGGCGATGTCCACGGCGGACAATCCCACCATCCGTCAGAAGGTCGAGACGGCATTACGCCAAGCCGGCACGGATCAGACCGCCGAGCTCGCGATCGATGATCTCGGGCTCGACGTGGGCTCGGTCGAGACCATCGACCAGCCGGGAATGGCGGCGCCTGGCGGCTCGACCCCCGATTCCCCGACGCTGGTCGCGGGGTTCGACGAGCACTCGCGTGAGTTCATGCAGGATGCACAGACGCGCGAGATGACGCGCGAAGTGCGGTCCGAAGGTGCCTCGTCCACCGGCGCATGGCAGTTCGATCAGACCGAGCTCGAGGCAGCGCTGACGCAGAGCACCCTCGCGCCGGATGTCTCGGCCACTTCCCGCATGGAAGCGCTCGGCGGCGAAGCCATCGACGTCGACATCGGCGAGGCGACAGGCGCGCACCTGGCCCCGACGAGTGAAGTCGACCTCGACCTCGGCGCTGCGACCGGCGCGCATCGGGCTCCGGCAGAGGAGGTCGACCTCGACGTCGGCGCTGTGACCGGAACGCATCAGGCCAACGGCGGACTGGACCTCGATGTGGGCACCGCGACCGTGCCGGACAGCGCTTTCGCCGCCACTCAGAGACTGTCCTCGGAGGAGCTGGCGTTGCCGGACCTGGAGCCAGTCACCCTGAGCGAGGTCGGAACGAAGCTCGATCTGGCGCGTGCCTACATGGACATGGGCGACCCGGACGGGGCGCGCAACATTCTCGAGGAAGTGCTCAGCGAGGGCTCTGCCGCGCAGAAGCAGGAAGCCCAGCGCCTGATGGAGGCGCTCCCCGGCTGAGGCGGCGTCTCGCACGCCGATGTCCCGAGTCGCCGTCGGCATCGAGTATGACGGCAGCGCGTATGCGGGCTGGCAGGCGCAGGCCGCGCTGCGCACCATCCAACAGGTGAGCGAGCAGGCCCTGGGCGCCGTCGCGGCGCATCCGGTGAGCCTCACCCGTGCCGGGCGCACCGACGCCGGCGTGCACGCCTGCGGGCAGGTGGCGCACTTCGACACGCACGCCGTGCGCAGCACACGCAGCTGGGTTCTCGGGGCGAACAGCGAGCTGCCTCGCGATGTGAGCCTGCGCTGGGCCGCCCCCGTGCCGGCGCACTTCCACGCGCGCTATTGCGCAGAGGCGCGCACCTACCGCTACCTCATTGTCAATCGCCTTGCCCGGGCGGCGCTGCTCGCCTCGCGCGCCGCCTGGGTGCACCGCCGGCTCGATCACGAGCGCATGGGCGAGGCGGCGCGGGCCCTGGAGGGAGAACATGACTTCAGCGCGTTCCGCGCCGCCGAG
>DASZHQ010000193.1:0-2574 GCA_035937715.1 Steroidobacteraceae bacterium
CGCTGCCGGCCCGGCTCTGCAGTGCTGGCGCCGGCAAGCGGCCGAGCACGGCTTCCAGAGCGAGGCCGAGGCCCAACAGTATCCGGTCCGTCCCGACCGGGCCATCGAACTCCAGCGACACCGGCAACCCTTGCGCGGTGAGCCCCGCGGGCAGTACTAGGCCCGGGAGCCCCGCGGTGCTTGCGGGGGAGATGTTTCGTGCCACTGCCGTGCGGAATGGCAGTATCCGGCCGCGCACCTCGAGCGCTTTCTCCCCGATCAGCGGCGGCGGAATCATCGTCGTTGGAAACACGATCGCGGCGGCTGCGGTGCGGGCGAAGTAGCTGCGATACGCCTCGCGCAGCTCGGGCAGATACACATCACGGGCCGCCTGGTAGGCGCTGTCGGACGCGTAGTACCGGCCGCCGGCAAATACGCAGGCGGCAATATCGTGCTTCACATCGTCGCCGGCGGCCGCCAGCAACTGCTCGAAGCTCACACCGGCCTGATAACGCTCGAGGTACTCGCTCACTGCGGGCACGAAGTCGTGATTCTGTATGGGGCTGGTAGTGAGCTCGATCAGACGGGTGAGGCCCGGCAGATGCGCCTCCACCAGCTGCGCACCCGCGTCCTGCAGTTTGCGCAGCGACTGCGTCGCGATCCGCTCGACCTCCGGATGCAGGTCCGTGAACCAATAGTCGCGGTCGACGGCGAGCCTGACACCGGCCAGGCCGGCCTGCCGCATCGGCGCCGGCTCGGAAGCAACCACCGAATCGAACAGCAAAAGGTCGGCGACACTGCGCGCATGAGGCCCGACCTGGTCGAAGAGCGCGCTGATCGGCGCCACGCCTGTGTTGGGATAACGTGCGATCGTCGGCCGGAATCCGGCAATGCCGCAAAAAGCCGCGGGCACCCTGATCGATCCTTCGGTGTCGGCCGCAACACCCAGCGGCGCCATTCTTGCGGCGACGGCAGCCGCGGTACCGCCGCTGCTGCCACCGGCGATGCGCGCCGTGTCGTAGGGATTGCGCACCGGACCGAACGCCTGGTTGTCGCTCGTCCAGCCGAAGGACAGCTCGTGCAGATTGGTCTTCCCCAGCACGATTGCACCGGCGCCCAGCAGAGCGCGGACCACTGCGGCGTCCTGCTTCGGTCTGAAGCCCCGCAACGCGTTCGTGCCCGCCGTCGTGGGATACTGCCGGGTGTTGACGCTGTCCTTGATCGGGACGGGCAACCCGTGCAGCGGCCCGAGCTGCGAGCCGGTGCCTCTGTGGCGATCACAGGCCCGCGCGGCCGCGAGAACCTGCGCGGGCTCGAGCGTGATGAAGGCATTCAGGCTGCGCCCTGCCTGGCAGCGCTGCAACAGCGCGGCGGCGTAGCGCTCGGCTGTGATGTCACCACGCGCCATGGCCGCCACGGCCTCACCTGCAGAAAGCTCCGGCAGATCCCCGGCATCCGCGACCGCGGTCGTCAATCAGATCCCCCTGTTGGCAGCCTCGAGGGTAGGATGCCGGTCATGATGAAGCAGGCCGGCCTCAATACGCTATGCGTACACGCCGCTCGTTCCCCCGATACGGCCACCGGGGCCCTGAGCGCGCCGATCCATCTGGCGACGACCTTCGAGCGGGACGCCGACGGCGAGTACCCCAGGGGCTACCGCTACAGCCGCGAGGGAGCGCCGAATCGTGCCGCGCTCGAGTCGTGCATGGCCGCCCTCGAGCGTGGCGCGGGCGCGCTGGCATACGCCTCCGGGCTCGCAGCGAACATGGCGGTGCTGGAACTGTTGAGCGCGGGTGACCGTCTGGTTGCGCCGCTGGAAGCCTACTATGGCTCGCTCAGGCAGTTCACCGAGCACGCCGCGCGCCGCGGCGTGACGGTCAGGTGCGTCGATTTCCGTGACACCGCGGCCATCAAAGCGGCGCTCGGCGGGCAGGCGCGTCTGTTGTGGGTCGAGACACCGACCAACCCGCTGCTCAACATCGCGGATCTCGAGACCGTCACGGCGATCGGACACGAGGCCGGCGCGCTCGTGGTCTGCGACAATACGTTTGCCACGCCCATTTGCCAGCGTCCCTTTGATTTTGGCGTCGACATCGTCGTGCACAGCGGCACCAAGTACCTCGGCGGCCACAGCGATGTCCTCAGCGGCGTGCTGGTGGTCCGCGAGGACATGGCGCTGCTCGAGCAGCTGCGCAGTTGGCAAAGCATGGCGGGTGCTGTGCTGGGACCGTTCGATTGCTGGCTGCTTCGGCGCAGCATCGCAACGCTGGCGCTGCGCGTTCGCATCCAATGTCAGGGTGCTCTCAAGCTGGCCGAATTTCTCGCCACACAGCGCGCGGTCGAGCAGGTGTTCTATCCCGGGCTGCCGCAGCACCCGGGGCATGCCATCGCGGCTGCGCAGATGCCGGGCGGCTTCGGCGCCGTCCTGTCGGTGTGTGTCGCGGGCGGCAAAGAGGCGGCCCTGCGCACCGCCGCCCGCACACGCCTGTTCACCCGCGCGACCAGCCTGGGCGCGATCGAGAGCCTGATCGAGCATCGCGCCTCCATCGAAGGCCCCGCATCGCGCACACCGCAGAATCTGCTGCGGCTGTCCAT
>DASZHQ010000194.1:0-15286 GCA_035937715.1 Steroidobacteraceae bacterium
CCGTTGCCGAGGAACGCAATGTGCGGGTCGGGGCCGGCGTGCAGCAGCTGCGCGCTGCCCTGGCCGACCAGATAAAGGGTGGCGGGATCGGCGCGCGCGGCGGCGATCCACTCGGGGTTCTCGCGCTCCTCGGCGCGCCGCTCGATATACGGGCCCGAGAAGAAATTCGGCCGCTCCTGATCCACCGACACCGTCCGCTGCCTGCGAGAACGCAATGGCGGCGGATTCTACTGGGGCGCCCGGGAAATTGTGCGTCTTGCCTGGCGCTGTGTGCTCATCGGTCGAGGCAGGCACAATTTTCCGGGGTGGTTTACCCGGCTCAGCAGTGTGAGTGCGCCAGGCCCGCACAATGGTGGCAGCGTACGGCGCGCAGCGGGAAGCGCTCCGTCACGAGGAGACTCCCGCAGTCGCTGCAGCCGCCCAGACGCAGCTGATCCCCGCGCGCCAGCGCGGTGGCGAGAAACACCGCGTGCTCGAACGAGATCTGCGCCGCGGGCAGCAGCGCCCGGTAGGCCTCGAAGGCCTGGCAGAGCAGCTCGCCGCGGCCAAGCCCTGGCAGTGCAGCCGCGCTTTGCGCCGCGTCCGCCTCCGGCGTCGCAGCGCAGGCCGCGGTCGGCGCCGGCACGACTCCAAGGAGCGAGAGCACGCTCGCGAGCACCGCGCTCTCCTGCTGCAGCCGCAGCGAGCGGGTGAAATACGCCACCTGGTGCGGCGACTTGCCGCGATGGCGCGGCAGGTAGCGCCGCGCGTGGCTCATGTAGGAGCGGTACAACTTGCGGATGCGATCGTCCGACAGGCCGGTCCAGGTGCGGATCGTCCGGGTGCGCGCCTCGTGCCGCAGGAAGCGCAGCGCCAGCTCCATGCGCGCTCGCTCGCGGCTGTAGCGATCGTCGGAGATGCGCATGGCGGATGTGTTCCGCTGCCGCCCCTGGGGATCGTGTCATTTTGGTGGAATTTCCCCAAAACGCAACCGGAGAATTTGGTTGAAAATCACCAAATTCACGGATGGCCTCCGCCGGGCGCTGCGCTACGATCAGTGCCTGCAGGTGAGGGACAAGAGGTGGCGCCATGCGGTTGCGGTACGAGAGCGAGAACGACCCGGGCCTCGGGGGCGCGGGTCCTGCCGGCGGATGGTTGCGGCCCGAGACGCTCGAGTCGCTGGTGGAGCTCAACGAGCTATGCCTGTCGCTGCTGGCTGAGCAGGCCGCCGTGCGCGGCGCCTCGGCCAGCGCGCTGCTACGTCAGGTGGGTGAGTCATGGCGGCTGCTCGATCCGGCCGCGCGCCGCCGCGCCGCCGCCTGTCCGTACCTGCTGCTCGATGCCGGCTTCGCCGACCCGCTGCGCTGGCGCCCCCTCGCCCTGCCGCAGGTAGGCGATGCGGCCCAGGGCGCGTACACCGCATTCTTCACGGTGCCGGCGGCCACCGAGGTCGCGCGGCTGGTGTTCACCTACGCCTGGCACCTGGCCCGCTCGCAGGGAGCCGCCGCGCGGCTGCTCCTCGGCATGCCCGCGCCGAGCGCCGCGCTCATCGCTCACTACACGCTGCGCCAGATCCAGGCGCTCGCGGAGAGTCGCCTCGAGTGGCTGAAGCCGCGCTGGCCGGCGCATGTTCAGACCTGGCGTGATCTGTTGCTGGCGGCCGCCGCGGGTGATGCGCCGGCGCTCGAGCGGGCGCGTCTGCGCGGACTCACGCTGCTCGCGGCGGAAGCCCGTGCGCCGGCATCCTCCTGCCGGGGCGCGCGCCCTCCCGCAGAGGGTAGTGGCCGTTTTTGAGCGCTGGGTGTCCGCCGCACACGTAGCGGCCGTGCCTACAATGCGGGAGGATGTTGGCGAATTTCGTGCAGGAATGGTGAGTGCCGTGCCCGGCAGGGACGTGGTGTTCGCGCTGCTGCCCAACATGGTGCTGCTGGATCTCGCCGGACCTGCGGACGCGTTTCGCAACGCGGACGGCAGGGTGCCCGGGAGCTACCGGCTGCATTTCGTGGCGCCCGAGCCTGTGGTGCACACGGCCGGGGGATTGCAGCTGAGCGCCCTCGAGCCGTTGCCGCAGCGCCTGGCGCCCGCAACGATTCTGGTCCTCACGGGCGTCTCGCGGGTCGATCCGCATGAGCCGGCGACGCGGCACCTGATCGAATGGCTGCGCGCCAGCGCAGACCCGGCGCTGCTGCTGTGCGTGTGTTCAGGCAGCGTGCTGGCGGCGCGGGCCGGATTGCTGGCCGGGCGCGAATGCACCACTCACCATCTGCACATCGATGAGCTGCGGCGCGCGGAGCCGCGGGCGCGCGTGCTCGACAACCGCATCTTCGTCGAGGACGGTCCGGTGTTCACCAGCGCCGGGGTGACCGCCGGGCTCGATCTCGCTCTGCACGTCATCGGCCAGCAGCAGGGTCCGCGCATCGCCGCGGAGGTGGCGCGCGACCTCGTGGTGTACCTGCGCCGCGCGGGCAGCGACCCCGCGCTCTCGCCCTGGGTGATGCATCGCAATCATCTGCACCCGGCGGTGCACCGGGTGCAGGACGCCGTGGCACGTGATCCGGCAGCGCGGTGGAGCTCGGCGGAGCTTGCGGCGGTGGCCTGCACCAGCACGCGCAACCTCGCCCGACTGTTCGCCGAGCACGCGCGCTGCTCTCCGCTCGATTACGTGCAGCTGATCCGCTTCGCCTTCGCCAAGCAGCTGATCACCCAGAGCAGCCTCGATCTCGAGCGCGTGGCGGCGCGCGCGGGCTTTCGCTCCGCCCAGCACCTGCGGCGCGTGTGGGCGCGCTGGGAGGCACGGCCGCCGAGCGCCTTCCGCGGCGGCGAGACACGCGCCGCACACGGAGGACCCTCGGGGCTGATAGTTCAGTGAACACCTGACTATCGCCGGAAAGGACCGCCCGCGCGCGGCTAGTAGATCTCGATCTCGCGGCGGCCGTCCGCATCCCGCGCGCCGCGGAACATTCCCTCGGTGGTGAACTCCATGACGAGCCGCCCGTCGCGGTCGACCGCGATGAGGCCGCCGTCTCCGCCGAGGCTGGCCAGGATCCCGTGCAACATCTCATGCACCGCTTGCTGCAGGGTGAGGCCGCGGTACTCGACCGCGGCGCACACATGGTGGGCGGCCACGGCGCGAATGAAATACTCGCCGTGTCCGGTCGCGGAAACCGCGCACACGCCGTTCTTGGCGTAGGTACCGGCGCCGACGATCGGGGAGTCGCCGACCCGTCCCGGGCGCTTGTTGGTCATGCCGCCGGTGGAGGTGGCAGCGGCGAGATTGCCGTCGGCGTCGCGCGCCACTGCCCCGACCGTGCCCTGCGGCGGGGGCGGCACCAGGTCCGACACGCGCTCGCCGCGTTGTTCGGACTCGAGCTGCTCGAGCCGCTCGGCGGTACGGAAGTACTGATTCGGCACCAGGGTGAAGTTCTCTTCGAGGGCGAATTCCTCCGCGCCGGCGCCCACCAGCAGCACGTGGCGCGACTTCTCCATCACCCGGCGGGCGAGCTCGATGGGATTTCTGACGTGGCGCACCGAGGCGACGGCACCGGCGCGCATCTGCCGCCCGTCCATGATGGCGGCATCGAGCTCGGCCGCGCCGTCGCGGGTGAGGGCGGCGCCGTGGCCGGCGTTGAACAAGGCGTCGTCCTCGAGAATGCGCACCGCGGTGGTGACGGCATCGAGACTGCCGCCGCCGCGCTCGAGCACCGCGAAGCCCGCATCGAGTGCGGCGGCGAGCCCGGAGCGGAACTCCCGCTCGCGCTCGGCGGACAGAGCCGCGCGCGGCACGGTGCCGGCGCCGCCATGAATGGCGAGGGCGTACATTCTCAAGGCTCCTTGCTCACGGCTTCAACCTCGCGGTACATGGCGATTTCGCGCCGGCCGCGCGAGTCGCGCACGCCGCGAAACATGCCGACGCTGTTGAAGTCCATGGCGATGTTGCCGGCGGGGTCGAGGGCGATGGCGCCGCCATCACCGCCGCTGCGGCGCAGCTTCTCGTGGATCACCGTGGACACCGCTTCCGCCAGCGCCAGATGGCGGTACTGCACCAGCGCGCAGATGTCGTAGGCGAGCACCTGGCGGATGAAGTACTCGCCCTGACCGGTCCCCGACACCGCGCAGGATTCGTTGTTGGCGTAGGTGCCGGCGCCGATGATGGGCGAATCGCCCACCCGCCCGCGGTGCTTGTTGGTGAGCCCGCCGGTAGAGGTCGCCGCCGCGAGGTTGCCGGCGCGGTCGAGCGCGACGGCGCCGACCGTACCCATGCTGCCCATGCCGACGGGCTCTTCGGCGACGCGGCTGCGGCGGCTCGGGCGCAGGGCGCGCGCCCGCTCGGAGCGCTGCGCATCCTCGAGCTCGCGCTCGCGTGCCTCGGTGCGGAAGTAGCTGCGCGGCACCAGCGCCACGCCCTGCTCGAGCGCGAACTCCTCGGCGCCGCCGGCCACCAGCAGCACGTGCGGGCTCTTTTCCATGACCAGGCGTGCGAGCTCAACGGGATTCCTCACATGCAGCACCGCCGCCACCGCGCCCGCCCGCGGGCCGCTGCCGTCCATGATCGCTGCGTCGAGCTCGGCGTCGCCCGCGTGGTTCAACACTGCGCCGAGGCCGGCGTTGAACTGCGGATCATCTTCCATGGCGCGCACGGCCGCCGTCACGGCATCGAGGCTCGTGCCGCCGCGCTCGAGGACGGCGAATCCCGCGTCCAGGGCCGCGGCCAGACCCGAGCGGTAGGAGGCTTCCCTCGCCGGTGTCATCCTGGAGCGCTCGATGACGCCCGCGCCACCGTGGATGACGAGCACGATCGGGCGAGAGTCGGCGGCGCGCGCGGCGCCCGCGACCCCGAGCGGCAGGCCGAGGCAGAGCACACACAAGGCGGCGGGCAGATTCGGGCGCGACATCGTTTCCCCTCTGCGGCTATGATCACAAATCCCGCCGCACGCTCACCGCGCTCCGCGGGTTTCCCCGACATCCGACGGTAAATCTTAAAGTGAAACCCGCCACGCCGCAGCGGATCCGCAGCCTCCTGGTCGCCAATCGCGGCGAGATCGCCATCCGCGTCATGCGCGCGGCCAGCGAGCTCGGCCTGCGCACCGTGGCGGTCTACTCGCAGGAGGATCGCTTCTCGCTGCACCGGACCAAGGCGGACGAGGCCTATCTCGTCGGCAGCGACAAGGGTCCGGTCGAGGCGTATCTCGACATCGCCGATATTCTGCGCATCGCGCGCGAGGCGCGCGTGGATGCGATCCACCCCGGCTACGGCTTCCTCGCCGAGAACCCCGAGCTCGCCCACGCCTGCGTAGAGGGCGGCCTGGTATTCATCGGCCCGCAGGCCGAGACCATGCGCCTGCTGGGCAACAAAGTGAGCGCGCGCGAGCTTGCGGTGTCGGCCGGCGTGGCGGTGATGCCGGCCACGGCGCCCTTGCCGCGCGATGTCGATGAGTGCGCGCGCCTCGCCTCCGCGATCGGCTACCCGCTGATGCTGAAGGCGAGCTGGGGCGGCGGCGGGCGCGGCACCCGCGTGCTGGAGAACGAGGCGCACTTGCGGGAGCTGTTGCCGGGCGCGCGGCGCGAAGCGCAGGCCGCGTTCGGCAACGACGAGGTGTACCTGGAGAAGCTCGTGCGGCGCGCGCGGCACGTCGAGGTGCAGATCCTCGGCGATGCACACGGCAACCTCGTGCATCTGTTCGAGCGCGACTGCACAGTGCAGCGCCGGCAGCAGAAGGTGGTGGAGCGTGCCCCGGCGGTGTTCCTCACGCCACCGCAGCGCGCCGAGCTGTGCGCGGCGGCGCTCGCCATCGGGCGCGCCGCCGGCTACCGCAACGCCGGCACGGTGGAGTTTCTGCAGGACGCCGACAGCGGGCGCTGCTACTTCATCGAGGTGAACCCGCGCATCCAGGTCGAGCACACCGTCACCGAGTGCGCCACCGGGATCGACCTGGTGAAGGCGCAGATCCGCATCGCGGAAGGGGCGCGCATCGGCACGCCCGAGAGCGGCGTGCCGGCGCAGGGCGAGATCCGCATCGGCGCCCACGCGCTGCAGTGCCGCATCACCACCGAGGACCCGGAAAATAACTTCATTCCCGATTACGGCAAGATCGCCGCTTACCGCAGCCCGGCGGGCTTCGGCATCCGCCTGGATGCCGGCACCGCCTACACCGGCGCCATCATCACGCGCTCTTACGATTCGCTGCTCGTCAAGGTGACCGCCTGGTCGCCGACCCCCGAGGAGACCATCGCGCGTATGCACCGCGCGCTGTGGGAGTTCCGCATCCGCGGCGTGGTGACCAACCTGCGCTTTCTCGATCAGCTCATCACCCACCCGCGCTTCGCGCGCGGCGAGTACACCACGCGCTTTGTCGAGGACACGCCGGAGCTGCTTCAATGGCCGCGCAAGCGCGATCGCGCCACACGCATCCTCGCCTACCTCGGCGCCACCATCGTCAACGGCAACCCGGAGGTGCGCGGCCGCGCCCGCCCGGCGCACCTGGGCGCCGCGCGACTGCCACCCGGACCGTTGCCGCCCGCGCCGCCCGGCACGCGGCAGAAGCTCGCGCAGCTCGGTGCGGAGCGTTTCGCGCAGTGGATGCTCGCCGAGCAGCGCGTGCTGCTTACCGATACCACCATGCGCGATGCGCATCAGTCGCTGCTCGCCACGCGGCTGCGCACCCTCGATATGACGGCGATCGCGCCCTACTACGCGAGCCTGCTGCCACAGCTGTTCTCGCTGGAGTGCTGGGGCGGGGCGACCTTCGACGTGGCGATGCGCTTCCTGCGCGAGGATCCGTGGGAGCGCCTGGCGCAGCTGCGCGAGCGGGTGCCGAACCTGCTGCTGCAGATGCTGCTGCGCGGGGCCAACGCGGTCGGCTATACCAACTATCCGGACAACGTGGTGCGCTTTTTCGTGGCGCGCGCCGCGGCGGCCGGCATCGACGTGTTTCGCATCTTCGACTCGCTCAACTGGATCGAGAACATGCGGGTGTCGATCGATGCGGTGCGCGAGGCCGGCAAGCTCTGCGAGGCTGCGATCTGCTACACGGGGAACCTCAGCGACCCGCGCGAGCGCAAATACACCCTCGACTACTACCTGAAACTCGCGCGCGAGCTCGCAGCCGCCGGCACCCACGTGCTCGGCATCAAGGACATGGCGGGACTGGCGCGCCCGCGCGCGGCCTACACGCTGGTGAAGGCGCTGAAGGAGGAGATCGGGCTGCCGGTGCATTTTCACACCCATGACACCAGCGGCATCGGCGCGGCGAGCGTGCTGGCGGCGATCGAGGCCGGCGCTGACGCGGTCGACGGTGCCATCGATGCGATGAGCGGGCTCACCTCGCAGCCGAACCTCGGCTCCCTGGTCGAGGCGCTGCGGCACGGGCCGCACGATGCCGGCATCGATCCGGACAAGCTGCGCTCAATCTCTGCTTACTGGGAACAGGTGCGCCGGTACTACGCGGCGTTCGAGAGCGACATCCGCGCGGGCGCCTCGGAGGTGTACGTGCACGGCATGCCCGGGGGCCAGTACACCAACCTGCGCGAGCAGGCACACGCGCTCGGCATCGACGAGACGCGCTGGCCGGAAGTGGCGCGCGCCTACGCGGACGTCAACCTCCTGCTCGGCGACATCGTCAAGGTCACGCCGACCTCCAAGGCGGTCGGCGACCTGGCGCTGCTCATGGTGACCCGGGCCTTAAGCCGCGAGCAACTGCTCGATCCAGACACAGACGTGGCCTTTCCCGAATCGGTGGTGCAGCTGCTGCGCGGAGAGCTCGGCCAGCCGCAAGGCGGCTTTCCCGCAGGACTGCAGCGCAAGGTCCTCAAGGGAGCGCAACCTCTCAGCCGCCGCGCCGGCGCGGCGCTCGCGCACGTGGACCTAGCCGCCGAGCGCGCGCGCATCCAGCAGCGACTGCCGCGGGAGGTGACCGATGAGGACCTCGCCTCGCATCTCATGTACCCGCGGGTGTGGGCGGAGTACGCCCGCGAGCGCCTGCAGTACGGCGACCCGGCGATCCTTCCCACCGCGGTGTTCTTCTACGGCATGGAGCCCGGGCAAGAGATCAGCATCGACCTGGAGCGCGGCAAGACGCTCATCGTGCGTTACCTCGCGACCAGCGAGCCGCACGAGGATGGCACGCGCACCGTGTTCTTCGAGCTGAACGGCCAGCCGCGCTCGGTGCGCGTTCCGGACAGGAACCAGGTGGCGAAGCGCCCACCCCCGCGCAAGGTCGAGCCCGACAATGCGCGCCAGACCGGCGCTCCGATGCCGGGGATCGTCACCGTCGTCACCGCGGTCGCGGGCGCGCGGGTTGCGCGCGGGGACGTGCTGCTCACGCTGGAAGCCATGAAGATGGAGATCGCGGTGCGCGCCGAGAGCGACGGAGAGGTCGCTGAGGTGCTGGCGCGGCCGGGACAGGCGGTGGAGGCGAAGGACCTGCTCGTCGTGCTGCGCTGAGCGCGGGTGCTACCGAGCGCGGCTCCCCGCTGCGAAGCGCGGTGGCCCCGCCGGCGGCGGCGCGCCTTACACCGTATCCTTCAAGGCGATGGCGGGATCTGCGAGCCTGTCGGGGTGGGGGCGCGCATGCGCCGCGATCAGCTTGCGCGCCGCCATCTGGTCCTTGGGGGCGTTGACGCTGTCGATGGCGATGAGCTCGCCGTCGCGCAGGTAACAGGCGCTGAAACTGCGCGCGGCGGGCGTGCCGCGCAGAACCACGCTGTCGTATCCCTGGGCGATGCCGACGATGATCAGCTTCAGGTCGAACTGGTCCGACCAGAACCACGGCAGCTTGTCGTGGGGAGTAGCGGTACCGAGCAGGTTGAGCGCGACCGTGGTGCCCTGCTCGAAGGCGTTGTCGACGGATTCCAGGCGCAGGTGCCTGCCGTACTGACGGTTGAGGTGGCTGGCGCAGTCGCCGGCGGCGTAGATCCCCTCCTCCGAGGTGCAGCAGTGCACATCCGTCACGATGCCGTTCTCGCACTCGATCCCCGCGGCCCGCGCGAGCTCGTCGGCCGGCACGACACCGACGCCGATGACTACGACGTCGGCGGGGTACTCGCCGCCTTCCTCGGTGAGCACCGCACGCACGCGCCCGGTGCGCTCCTCCCCGTGCAGGGCCCGCACCGTCTCGTTGCAGCGGATGCGCACCCCCTGGCGTGCATGCTCACTCTCGTAGAACGCCGAAACCTGCGGGCAGGTCACCCGATTCATCACGCGCCCGGCCATCTCCAGCACCGTCACCTCCTTGCCGAGCTCGCGCGCGGTGGCCGCCACTTCGAGCCCGATGTAACCGCCGCCGATGATCAGCACGCGGCCCCCGGCGGCGCAGGCGGCGCGGATCCGGTCGGCGTCGGCGATGGTGCGCAGGTAGTACACGCCCGGCCGCTCGCTCCCGGGGATCGGCAGGCGGCGCGGACGGCTGCCGGTGGCCAGCACGAGCGCGTCGTACGGCAGTACCAGCCCGTCATCGAGGCGCACGTGCCGCTCGCGCGGGGCGATATCGGTGACACGCCGCCCGAGATGCAGGGTGACGCCGTGCTCGGCGAAGAACTGCGCCGGACGGATGAAGAGCCGCTCGCGCTCGAGCACGCCGGCGAGGTACTTCTTCGACAACGGCGGACGCTGGTAGGGGAGCCAGGGCTCATCGCCGATGAGCATCAGCTTTCCCGTGAAGCCCTTGCGGCGTAGTGTATCGACGCTCTGCAGGGCGGCCTGCCCGCCGCCGGCGATCACGATCTGCTGGTACATGTGCCGCGAAGAATAGCCCAGGAACCTTGCCACGGCCGCACCAGTAGGGAGCATGCGCCACGGCGGTGCGCGCCACGATGGTGCAGGCCGTGGGCGGCGCGGGCGGCGGTACAGGGACGCTGGCAGGGTTTTGCCCTCTATCGCCGCATGGCATGAAAACTGCAAAATCCCCCGCGCCGACGCGTCCCGCAGACGGAGAGTCCGCCCATGAAACTGGTCACAGCAATCATCAAACCGTTCAAGCTCGATGACGTGCGTGCCGCGCTCTCCGACATCGGCGTGTCGGGCATGACGGTCACCGAGGTGAAGGGCTTTGGCCGCCAGCGCGGACACACCGAGTTGTATCGCGGCGCCGAGTACGTGGTGGATTTCGTGCCGAAGACCCGCATCGAGGTCGCCGTGCGCGGCGACCTGGTCGACCAGGTCATCGAGGCGATCATGAAATCCGCCAAGACCGGCAAGGTGGGCGACGGCAAGATCTTCATTACCGATATCGAGCGCGTGATCCGCATCCGCACCGGCGAGACGGACGACTCGGCGCTGTAGCGTTCGCGTGGCTGTTGGGGCGGGCGCAGCGCGCGGGCTATGCTTGGCTCCATGCCCATCGCCATCCGCTTCCATGCCCACGGCGGACCCGAGGTGCTGCACGCGGAGGAGCTCGACCCCGGCCCGCCCGGGCCGCAAGAGGTACAGCTGCGCCACAGCGCGATCGGCGTCAACTACGTTGACGTCTACGATCGCACCGGGCTGTATCCGGTGACGCTGCCGAGCGGCCTCGGGCGTGAGGCCGCGGGAGTGATCACCGCACTCGGGCGCGGGGTGCGGGGACTGCGCGTCGGCGAGCGCGTCGCCTACGTGCATTCCAGCCCCGGCGCCTACAGCGAGCTGCGCAACGTGCCCGCCGAGCGCGTCGTGCGCGTGCCGCGCGGGGTCTCCGACGAGGAAGCCGCCGCGCTCATGCTCAAGGGGCTGACCGCGCATTTCCTCATCCGCCGCACCTACCGGGTGGCGCGCGGGGACACCCTTCTGGTGCACGCCGCCGCGGGCGGCGTCGGGCTCATCCTGTGCCAGTGGGCGCGCTCGCTCGGGGCAAAGGTCATCGGCGTGGTCGGCAGTGAGGCGAAGGCGGAGATCGCCAAGCGTCACGGCTGCTGGCGCGTGTTGATTTCCGGGCGCGACGAGCTGGTCGCTTCTGTGAAGGCGCTGACCCGCGACGCGGGCGTCGCCGTCGTCTACGACGCGGTCGGTAAGGACACCTTCATGGATTCGCTCGACTGCCTGAAGCGCTTAGGGATGATGGTCACCTTCGGCAACGCCTCGGGGCCTGCGCCGCCGATCGCCCCGCTCGAGCTCAGCAAGCGCGGCTCGCTGTTTCTGACTCGTCCCACGCTCTTCAACTACATCGCGACCCGCGCCGAGCTCGAGGCGGGGGCGCGCGAGCTGTTCGCCGCGGTGCGCGCGAAAAAAGTGCGCGTGGTGATCGGCCAGCGATACCCGCTGAGGCGCGCCGGCGATGCGCATCGCGACCTGGAGGGGCGGCGTACCACGGGCTCCACCGTGCTTGTACCGTAGCCCGTGCTCGTGCCCGGCGGACTGATGCGCCGATAAGACAGATCGGCGCGACGTTCCCGGTGCTTGCCCTGCGGGCCGGTTTCAGAGCAAGATCTGAAGGCAATTTGCGCCGAAGCGCCCCGAAAACAAGACGAAACGTGGGGCTGCAACATCGGTGTAACACGATGCCCCGTCGCCGGGGGGCGTTGTACGCGCACGACAGGGGAGAGACCTTTGAACAAGCCGTCGATCCGGAAAGAGCCTCAGTGGGCACTGCGGCTCGCTGTGTGGGCCGCCGTCGGTGTGGTTGCCGCAGGCCCGGAGCTCAAGGAGGCGCAGGCTGCCGAGACCCCTGCCCAGCAGCAACTGAACCAGCTGCAGGAGGTGGTGGTCACGGGCTCCCTCATCCCGCAGACGGAGAAGGAGACGGCCAATCCGGTCACCGTGATCACGGCGCAGGATCTGGAGACCAAGGGCTTTGCCTCGGTCGCCGATGCACTGCAGCGCTCCGCACTCGCCACCGGCGCGGTGCAGGGTCCGCAATTCGTTAACGGATTCACCCCGGGTGCGAACACCATCAGCCTGTTCGGCCTCTCGCCGAGCTACACCAAGTTCCTGATCGACGGGCGGCCGATCGCCGACTACCCGGCGCTCTACAACGGCACCGACATCATCACCGACATCAGCACCATCCCGACGGTGCTGGTGGAGCGCATCGACATACTGCCGGGTGGCCAGTCCTCGATTTACGGTTCGGATGCCATCGCCGGCGTGGTCAATATCATCCTGAAGAAAAGGCAGGACGGACCGGAGGCGGACCTGCGCTACGGCTGGACGCAGGACGGCGGCGGCACGCAGCGCCGCATCGGGTTGTCGGAGGGATTCTCGGCCGGCAGGCTCAACGTCCTCATCGGCGGCCAGTACGACAATATCGATCCCATCTGGGGTTTCCAGCGCTCCATGACGCGGCAGTACTTCGCCGGCAACCGCGCCTCCCCGCAGACGGCGGAACGTGACTGGCTGGTGATCGGGCTCTTCGGTCAGCCGAACGGGGACCTCTACTACTTCCTTGATCCAAACAACTGCGCGAACGTCACCGGCCAGTTCAGCGGCACCGCCAGCAAGCAATTCCGTCAGGGGCGCGGCTTCTACTGCGGCACCACCTCGGCGGGCTACTACACGCTCAACAACGGCACCGAGTCGACGCAGGGATTCCTCAACACGACCTACGACCTCTCCGGTGGGGCGCAGCTCTTCACCGAAGTGATTGCCAGTCACGCGGTCCAGCGCTTCAATACCGGCACGGCGCTGTTCGACACGTCGACCGGCGGGCCCTACAGCTACTATTACGACCCGAACGTTTTCGGGCCCCTTGGCGGACCCCTTAACCCCAATGCCGACCTGCTGAGCGTGCAGCGCATCTTCTCGCCCGAGGAGGCCGGCAACCTGCGCGGCCAGAGCAACAAGGACACCAACAACTCGATACGCGCCGCGGCGGGTGCGCGCGGCGACCTGTTCAGCACGAACTGGAAGTACACGGCTGACTTTACCTTCACCGAGAACAAGCTCACCGAGGCGACGCATCTCGCCTTCACCAAGGCCATCGACGCCTTCTTTGCGCCGATCTTCGGGCCGAACCTCGGGCCCGACCCGATTTTCGGCAGCCAGAACAGCTACGCCGTCAACTACGCGCAGTTCTACAAGCCGATCACGCCGGCGCAGTACGCGAGCTTCACCGGCTACGCGTACTCCTACTCGCGCACCGAGGACAGCCTCGCGCGTGGGCAGCTGACCAACACCTCCCTGTTCCACCTGCCCGGCGGTGATGCCGGCATCGCGCTCGTGGTGGAGGGTGGCCGGCAGAGCTGGAACTACGCGCCGGATCCGCGCTTCCTCGATGGCGAGACCTACCTGTACACCGCGACCGCTGGCGAGGGTCATCGCACGCGCTGGGCCGGCACGACCGAGCTGCGGTTGCCGGTAATCAGCACCGTCACCCTGACCGCCTCGGGCCGCTATGACGACTACAAGGTCGCCGATGGCCACGTCGACAAGTTCACCTACAACCTGGGGCTCGAGTTCCGGCCCGCTCACAGCCTGCTGCTGCGCGGCCGCTATGGCACGGCGTTCAAGGCGCCGACGCTCTCGGATGAATTCCAGGGGCTGAGCGGCTTCTTCGTGACCACGACCGACTACTACACCTGCGCCAAGCACGGTTTTGCGCCGGGCAATCCGCCGCCGCACGACATCGCGAGCTGCCCGCAGGCCAACCAGAGTTATTTCGGCACCACGGAGGGCAACCCGAAACTGAAGCCCATCAACGCCAAGGTGGCGGACATCGGTCTCGTCTGGTCACCGCTCGAGCGCAGCGCCTTCTCGGTCGACTACCTGCACTGGAAGATCGACGACGAGGTGTTCTCGCAGGATCCCGATCAGCTGCTGCGCCTCGAATCGGCGTGCCGGCTCGGGCAGCTCGATCCGAACTCGCCGACCTGCCTGGCGGCGGTCGCGCAGGTGCAGCGCGACCCGACCACGGGCCTCGTCGTGCAGTTCAACACGCCGAAGCTCAACTTGTCTGAGGAGAAGCTCAGCGTGCTGCTGTTCACGCTCAACTACACGTGGCTGGCGGGCAAGGCCGGCAGCTTCACCGTCGAAGCCGCCTACACCAACGTCCTCAATCACTCCGAGGTACGCTTCCCGGGAGACCCGCGGATCGATCTCCTGAACAGCCCGTTCTACAGCACCGAGTTCAAGACCAAGGAGAACCTCGCCCTGACGTGGAACCTCGGCAAATTCGGGACGACCGTCTACATCGAGCGCTACGGCAAGACGCCGAACTTCGTATCGACGCAAGCCCCCGAGGGTTTCGCTACCCCCGGGTCGGCCTGGCTGCAGCCGTGGACCATTACCAACTGGAGCGCCGAGTACGAGGCGCTGCCGGGACTCGTGCTGAGGGCCAACGTCGACAACGTCTTCAACCGCTCGCCGCCTTACGACAACAGCTACCGGGGCATCGACAATCAGCCCTACAACATCTTCAACTACAACAACTTCGGGCGGACCTTCTTCATCGGCGCCACGTACAAGCTGCATAAGTAAGCGTGCGCGTCGCGGCTGCCGTCGCGGACGCGACCGTGGTCGGACGCTTGCAGACAAGCTGCGACGTTGCGTCAGGTCGGCGCGGGCGCAGTGCGCGCCCGCAGCGGCCGGGCGCTACGGCTGATGCCCAGCGCCCCGCTGCGCACCACTTCAAGCAGCTGCGCGTCGCGCCCGAGCTCGGCGACGAAGCTGTTCACCTCGGCCTCGCTCGCCGTCAGCTCGACAATGAACCCTTCGACCGCCGGGTCGAGCACCCGGCCGCCGCTGCGCACGACCTGCCCGCGCACCGTGTCGGTCTGCTCGGGCTCCACGCGCAGCTTCAGCAGCACCAGCTCGCGCTCCAGATGCTCGCCGCGGGTCATGTCCAGCACGTTCACGACGTCGACCAGTTTGTTGAGCTGGTTGGCGATCTGCTGGATGACCTGGTCGGAGCCCTTCGTGACCAGCGTCAGGCGCGAGACGGTGGGGTCGTCGGTGGGCGCGACGGAGAGCGACTCGATGTTGTAGCCGCGCGTGGAGAACAGTCCCGCGACGCGTGTGAGGGCGCCGGCTTCGTTTTGCAGCAGGATGGCGATGATGTGACGCATGAAGGAGGCGCAGGCCAGGCACGGCCGTAACGGGGCCGCTGCGCAGAATACGGGATCGGCGCGAGTTTGCACCACGGACTCAAGCTGCTAGGCTCGTTCGTTCCGTCGACTTTTTTCGATGCGGAGGGGGTACTCCGGAGCGCATGAGCGACACCGTAATCCAGCCACGCCCCGTGGGACACCTGCTGGCGGGGGAGCGCATGAGCGGCGCCCGCATGATCATGCAGGTGCTCGCCGACGAGGGGGTGACCGCGATCTTCGGCTACAGCGGCGGGGCGATCCTGCCGACCTACGACGCGGTATTTCTCTACAACGCGCAGTGCGCGCGGCTCGGCCGGCC